>NZ_ALNJ01000099.1:0-64405 GCF_000293135.1 Klebsiella sp. OBRC7
CCATGTCATCAGCAATGAATACGTTCTTATTTGGCTCATAGCTGAGAGATTTTATATAATCGAAAGTTGTATTTTCACGGCAAAAGACAACTAACTTATCACTATTATTAGTGAATAAATCGCTATACCCTCTGATGGTCGAAGGCATAATGATCGTTTTGTGAAATTTGTGAATATTACTTTGAATAAAATCGCGGCCCTCAGCATACAGTCCTTCTATGAGGTTTCCTCCGCCACCAAAAATTAAAATATCAGTATCAGCGCTGTAGCGCTCATCGGCCCTGTAAGGAACATAGGTAAGCGCATTTCGTTCGAAAAAATCGTACGTTGCAGATGCAATCACGCCATCACCCGCGTTACCGGGGTTTGCCTTATAGACAAATCGATGAGATGGATGATAGGATTTTAGAAATAAATCAAATTTTAACTCTGCACTGGTCATTTTTTATCCTGTTTAACAGAAGCTATTGATTGCTATCTTAATATTACTTCAACTTACTCATTATTATAGAAAAGTCTAGGTTACTAAGGAAAGATCACAATGAAAAAAGTTCTTATAATGACGCCGGACATAGAGGGGCCTGTCCGTAACGGCGGCATTGGTACTGCTTTCACTGCCCTTGCCACTACTTTGGCAAAAAAGGGTTATGATGTCGATGTATTGTATACATGTGGTGACTATTCGGAGTCTTCTGCATCAACTTTTAGCGATTGGTCACGTATTTATAGCACCTTTGGTATTAATCTGCTAAGTACCGGTCTGGTAAAAGAGATTAATATTGATGCGCCTTATTTTAGAAGAAAAAGTTACTCAATTTTGCTCTGGCTGAAAGAAAATAATGTCTACGACACTATTATTTCTTGTGAATGGCAGGCAGATCCGTATTACGCTTTATTAAGTAAAAAGAATGGCACTGATTTTGAGAATACAAAATTCATTGTCAATACTCATAGCTCAACATTATGGGCTGATGAAGGTAATTATCAGCTCCCATATGATCAGAATCATCTTGAACTCTATTATATGGAGAAAATGGTTGTTGAGATGGCTGATGAAGTCGTTAGTCCTTCTCAGTATTTAATTGACTGGATGTTGAGTAAACACTGGAATGTTCCTGAAGAACGCCACGTTATTTTAAATTGTGAGCCATTTCAAGGGTTTGAGGCGAGAAGTGATGTTGTCGTAAAAACAAATGAAACACCAGTTGCAGGCGTTGAGCTTGTATTTTTCGGCCGGCTTGAAACCCGTAAAGGGCTCGATATCTTTCTGCGCGCATTAAGAAAACTCTCTGACGAAGACAAAGAGACGATCTCTGGCGTGACTTTCCTCGGGAAGAATGTCACGCTGGGTAAAATTGATTCCTTTACCTATATCATGAACCAGACCAAAAATCTGGGTCTGGCAGTCAATATCATCAGCGATTACGATCGTACTAATGCTAATGAATATATAAAAAGAAAAAATGTATTAGTCATCATCCCATCGCTCGTTGAAAACTCTCCTTATACAGTTTATGAGTGCCTGGTTAATAACGTTAACTTCCTCGCCTCAAACGTCGGAGGAATTCCAGAACTGATTCCGCAAGAGCATCATGCTGAGGTTTTGTTTACCCCAACGCCGGTTGATTTGTACGGTAAAATCCACTATCGCTTAAAAAATATAAATATCAAGCCTGGGCTGGTTGAGTCACAGGAAAATATCCAGACAGCGTGGTTTGCCGCTATTGAGCGAAAAGATAACAGCGTCTTCAAGAAAATAGATGAATCGAATCGCCCGTTAGTTAGCGTGTGTATCACTCATTTCGATCGTCACCATTTGCTCCAGCAGGCACTTGCCTCAATTAAAACGCAGACGTATCAAAATATTGAAGTCATTTTAGTTGATGATGGAAGTACAAAAGAAGAATCTCATCGTTATTTGAACCTTATCGAGAACGATTTTAACGCTCGAGGCTGGAAAATCATCCGTAGTTCAAATAACTACCTGGGCGCGGCGCGAAATTTGGCTGCGCGACACGCCTCCGGTGAATATCTGATGTTTATGGACGATGATAATGTCGCTAAACCTTTTGAGGTTGAGACATTTGTCACGGCAGCATTAAACTCCGGGGCCGATGTGTTAACCACCCCAAGCGATCTCATTTTTGGTGAAGAGTTCCCTTCTCCGTTCCGTAAAATGACGCACTGCTGGCTGCCGTTAGGCCCGGATTTAAATATCGCCAGCTTTAGCAACTGCTTTGGCGATGCTAATGCCCTTATCCGCAAAGAAGCTTTCGACAATATCGGTGGCTTTACTGAAGATTATGGTTTAGGCCATGAAGATTGGGAGTTTTTTGCGAAAGTATCCTTACAAGGCTATAAATTGCAGCTCGTTCCTGAACCGCTATTTTGGTATAGAGTAGCAAACTCCGGAATGTTGTTAAGCGGAAATAAGAGCAAAAATAACTATCGTAGTTTCCGTCCATTTATGGATGAAAATGTGAAATATAACTATGCGATGGGGTTGATTCCTGCTTACCTCGAAAAAATTCATGAACTTGAGAGCGAGGTGAGCCGACTGCGTAGCATCAATGGCGGCCACTCTGTCAGTAATGAACTGCAGCTTTTAAATCATAAGATTGATGGTCTTATTTCCCAGCAAAGAGATGGCTGGGCCCATGACCGCTTTAATGCCCTTTATGAAGCCATTCATGTTCAGGGCGCCAACAGAGGTAGAAGTCTGGTTCGTCGGGTGGGCAGAAAAGTTAAATCCCTGTTGAAATAGCAGCGTTCGCGGAGCTCGAAAGGGCTCCGCAAAAAAGAGTTTTAATGAAGTTTAATTGTTCGACGCACTCAGCTCACCCCGCAGGCGTTGAACAGCGCGCTTGTCGCGCTGGCCCCGAAGGGGTGAGCCGCCGTGCGGCGAATAATCGAACGGAGTTCGATGGAGAGTCCGGCCGCAGAAAAGCAAAAACCCAGCCATAGGCTGGGTTCTCTAAATAAGTGGTGCCCGGACTCGGAATCGAACCAAGGACACGGGGATTTTCAATCCCCTGCTCTACCGACTGAGCTATCCGGGCAACGGGGCGCATTAAACCGTAATCCGTACGCGGCGTCAATCAAATTTCTCGATTTATCTACCGGTTGCTTAAGTTTGCGGCAATTCTGCGCCTGAAGACGCTTTTTTGCTGAAAATTACATCATACCGTTGTCGCCTTCACGGATTTTCCAGCCGCTGGTCACCGAGATAGCGCGGCGTAATCCGGAGATCGCGTAGTCGCCAACAATGTCTTCGTCATCGCGCGGCGAGCTGATCGTGATTTCCGCATCGACGCCGTGACGATAGGCGCCGTGGTGGCTAAAGATGGTGCCGATAAAACATTTATCGTTCAGCCAGACCGGGATATATGCCACGGTTTCATAGATATAGTTCGACGCTACCCCGCTGTAGTAGTTTTCCGCGTCGTCGGATGATGTGCCCGGAGGAATAGGGCAAATTGGCGCGTCATTGTCGCTCTGTGGCTTATCCTTGAGCAGGTTGCTCTGCATCACTTCCAGCGACTTCAGCAGGTCTGACTTTTCCCGCTCATTCAGCGCGGGCGTCAGAGGCTGGTCTTTTTCCGGCGAGCGAATGTCGTTAAGGGTGTAGCGATAGCGGATTGTCACTGCTGGCGTACTGCCTGAGGGGCCAAACGGGCGCAACAGATAGAGATTATCTTCGCCAAACTGGCCGTTGTACCAGAGTGCGTAAACCTGGCCGTTAATGCGCACCCAGTGACTCCACTGGTTGGCGCCGCGGCCGTTGAGAGAATAGAGCGCGCCCGGAACGCCTGCGTCAAAATCATCGCCATTGCCGCTATCATCGCTGTTGACCGCAGCAAAAGCGTCGTCGCTGCGTTTTAGTATCCCGGTATAGCTAAAGAGTCCGGTGCCGCCAACGTAGCTGTCGATAATTAAATCGCGTTTACCGTCTCCGTCGAGGTCGACCAGCGTAAAGCTGACTTTACCGTTTTCGGAGTCGGCGCTGATATCGGACTGGAGAAACGCCTGCCACTCATCATCGCTGATATCGGCGGACGGCTTCGTTGTCGATACCAGAGAGTCGTCCGCGTAGGTCAGCGTAAAATGGCTGACGTTCCCGCTGAGGGGGAACTGCTCGGCGATATTATTCAGATCCATTTCAGGATTGGCCTTCTGCTCCTTTAATACGGCGTTATACAGCGCTTTCAGCGCGTTGTTATCGGCATCTTTCTGCTGCTTCGGGATAACCTGGCTCACAAAGGTGGGCAGCATCCACGCGCCGCCGGGGGCGATCTCCCGGCAGTCGCCGGTGGTGTATTTCAGGCTCTGGACAAACGTTTTGCCATCCCAGACGCGCTCTTCACCGCTGATGCAGTCGGCGATACCGCGGCCTTTATTGAAAAAGGTGAGCACGCCGTCGGCATAGCTGGAGGCGTCGGTGGTGACCAGCTGAGGCTGGGTCATAAACGCCTTGTCGACCACCCACGTTGCATAGCCGTCGTTGTAGGCAGCGCGCCAGCACAGCGCCTGAATTAGCGTGTGGCTTTTATCCAACGGCGTTGCGGTGATCTGGCGCTCAGATGCCGGGATATCCGCGTTTTGCCAGTCGTCGCAATGGCTGTTTAGCAGAGGGACGAGCTGAGGACGGAGTTTCTGCCGCTGCTTTGCCGTCAGCGCTACGGTGGCGGCATTGTGGATGACCGGCGCGGCGATAATTTCCGGCGCGGGCGCGGCTGATAAAATATTGTCATCACCGGCGTCGCCCTGGCGTAACAGCGCATCGGCAGTGCCCAGGCGCTGCTGAAACTCATCCATTTTCAGGAATACGGCGCTGCTGCCCGCGTCGGAGAGCGTCTTACGCTCGCCGTTAAGGGCAAGCTCAATTTTGCCGTTATGCTCCAGGGCCTGAATCAGGGCCGCCGTTTGGGTGTCATCAAAGCGAAAGTGGCTCTCGTCGGCGGCCTCAAGTGGACCGTTATCCCGATCGTCAATGAACAGATTTACCGTTGCGTCAGGGGGGATATCGCGTTCGGTTTGCGCGAAAGTCGCAACAGCGATGACGTGCTGCGCCGCGCCCGCATTGCGGGTCAGCAGAACGCTGACTTCGCCCATGGTGGCGCCATAGCCGGCGGCTCGGCAGGTCCCGGTGTTGTCGCAGGCGAGCTCCCAGTCTTTGTGCGCGAAAGAAAAGCCTTGCGGAGAAGCTGCCAGGAGCGGTGTCGAACACAGCCCCATGATGGCAACCCAAAGAAGAGAGCGCATATCAAACCCTGTCAGCATATCGATGAGGAGGGGATTATATGCGCGATGAATTGGTTAAGATATCGGAATCAGGTCAGGGCGCCGCCCATACGGCACTGGGCAAAACGCAAAATGTCTTCTGCCAGGCGACGCGCGGTATCGACATCCGTCTGGCTGCGCTTGATCAGCAGTCGGCTCAGGCAGCCTTCAACGATCAGCTCCATCTGCTTTGCGACCATTGCTGGATCGTCAACTTCGAGCTGGCTAAGCAGTTCATGGGTATAGGCCAGCGAAGCCTGCTTTTGCTGCTCGGCCAGCTGATGGATCGGATGCTGAGGGTCCGGATAAAAAGTACAGGCGGCAATAAACAGGCAACCGGGATAACGATGGTTGCTTACGCAGGTGGTCAGCGCGGCGTAGCGGGCCAGCAGCTTCTGCTCCGCGCTGAGCGACTCGTCCAGTAAAAGCTGGCGGCGCCAGGCATCGACCTGATGGCTGAGATAGCGAAGCGCGTCGTACAGCAGCGCTTCCTGGTCAGGCCAGAAACGTTTGAGGTCATTGAGCGGGTAAGCCACGCGCTCGGCGACCATTTCCAGCGTGGTGTTAGCGATACCCTCGATTTCGAGGATTTGGATGGCTTCACCCAGGACATCTTCACGTTGCACGGTCTTTTCCTCCATTATTCCTCCTACAGTGTCGCTCACGGTTGTCGATCGCGCAAATGGGCGCTGAATGCCGCGGCATCCATAAAGCCGGTGACGCGCTGCGCGGGCTGCTCCTCGCCCTGTTCATTGAAAAACAGAATGGTGGGCAAGCCGAGCACCTGGAGGTGCTTCAGCAGCGCCGCGTCCTGCGCACTATTTTTGGTGACATCAACCTGCAGCAGAACGGTCTCTTTCAGGGCCTGTTGAACCTCTGGTGAGGTAAAGGTGTATTTCTCGAACTCTTTGCAGGCCACGCACCAGTCGGCGTACAGATCGAGCATCACCGGTTTGCCTTTCGCCTGGGCCAGCGCCTGATTGAGCTCATCGACGCTATGGATACGGGTAAACTGGAGATGGGACTGCCGTTGCGCGACCGGCGCATCGAAAGCCCAGTCCTGCAGCGGACGGGCGCTGACCAGCGCGGCGCCGAGCATCGCTATTTGCACAATACGCAGCCCGGGGCGCGTGCTGCCCAGCGAGGTAATAAACGCCCAGCTAAAAAAGGCGACGCCAAGCAGCGACCAAAGCCGCAGGCCCCACGGTTCGCCCACGACACGCTCGAGTAAAAATACCGGCAGCGCCAGGATCACAAAGCCAAAGGCGGTTTTGACGTGGGCCATCCACGGGCCGCTTTTCGGCAGCAGACGGTTACCGAATACGGTCACCAGGATCAGCGGCAGCCCCATACCGAGCGCGTAGAGGTACAGGGTACCGCCGCCCAGCCACAGATTACCGCTCTGGGCGATATAGAGCAGAATGGCGCTCAGCGGCGCGGTGGTACAGGGCGAGCAGATTAATCCGGCAATTGCCCCCATGGCGAATACGCCGCCGGGTGAACCGCCCTGGCGTTTGTTGCTCATCAGCGTCAGACGCGTTTGCAGCGACGAAGGCAGCTGGAGCGTAAACAGACCAAACATCGACAGCGCCAGCAGGATAAACACCACCGACAGGCCGATCAGCACATAAGGGTGCTGCAGCGCCGCCTGGAACTGCAGGCCCGCAGCGGCAACGACCAGCCCCAGGGCGGTATAGGTTAGAGCCATACCCTGGACGTAGATAAAGGCCAGCAGCAGCGCGCGGGCGGTGGAGAGGCGTTTTTGACCGCCCAGCACGATACCGGAAATGAGCGGATACATCGGCAGAACGCAGGGGGTAAACGCGATGCCGATACCAATTAATAGCGCCCAGAGCGCGCTAAAGGGAAGAGCGGCATCTTTATTGTCCACAGTGGGGGGCGGAAGGTCAGATGGCGACTCTACCGGCAGCGCCGGGCGCGTTTCCAGCGGCAGAGGCGGGTTGAGCTTTGGTTGTTCGACCGTAGCGCCGCTGTCGGAGCGCGCCAGCGCATTGCCGAGCGGCACGATTTTGGTTTCCGGCGGATAGCAAAAACCGGCATCCGCGCATCCCTGATAAGTCACGGTAAGAGTCGCGCCGGCGGCGGCGTGAGTCAGAGTGACCGGCACGGTCAGGCGCTGGCGGTAAATTTCGCTTTTACCGTAAAACTCGTCCTCATGCCATTCGCCTGCAGGCAGCGAGGGGTCGGTAAACGCCGCATCGGCGGACGTCAGCTTTATCTGTTTACGGTAAAGATAGTAACCATCCTTGATTTGCCAGGTCAGATTAAGATCGTGTTGATTCTGCTGAAAATCGAAGGCAAAAGCCTGGTCAGCAGGAACAAAGTTCGAACGGCCAGGGGCGTCGAACAGGCCGGCAATGGCCGAAGTGCTGCAAAGCAGCAGGATCAGCGTAATGATGCGTTGAGCCATGAGAGGTAATCGTTGTCTCCGTGAATAACGGGCAGAACCAGAAGTTCAGGGGTTTGATACGGGTGATGGGACTTCAGGCAGTCCAGTAGCGCCTGCTGATGGGCAAGGTCGGTTTTCAGCAGCATTTGCACTTCATACTCCTGCTCCAGTTTTCCTTCCCAGTAGTAGAGCGATGTCGCTCCCGGCAGGAGAGTGGCGCAGGCGGCGAGTTTTTCCGCCAGCGCTTTGGCCGCCAGGTCCTGGGCGGTCGCTTCATCCGGCGCGGTACAGAGTACAACAACAGCATCAGGCATCGTCATCGTGAACCTCGTATCAGCGAAAAGAGGCACTATAGCACGCAAGGTGGGGAGGATTAACGCAACGGGCCAGGATCTGGCCCGAATTTGAAGAGATTTACAGCATGATGCCGCCGAAAATAAACCCGAGGATCACGCATAGCGTAATGGCGATGACGCCGGGGATCAGGAAGGCATGGTTAAAAACGTATTTGCCGATGCGGGTTGAGCCGGTGTCATCCATTTCGACCGCCGCCAGCAGGGTGGGGTAGGTCGGCAGAACGAAAAGGGCGGAGACGGCGGCAAATGAGGCGATGGCGGTAAGCGGGCTCACGCCCAGCATCAGCGCGGCGGGCATCAGCGCCTTGGTGGTCGCGGCCTGGGAATAGAGCAGGGTTGCGGCGAAGAATAGCACGACCGCCAGCAGCCACGGATAGTTGTGCAGCAGGTCGCCCGCCACGGTCTGGATATCGCTGATGTGGGCTTTAACGAAAGTATCCCCCAGCCATGCGACGCCGAGAACGCAAACGCAGGCGCTCATGCCGGATTTAAACGTGCTGGCGTTAAGCACTTCACCGGTGTCGATTTTGCAGGTGATGCTGATCAATGTCGCGATAGTCAGCATAAATACCACGATCGCTTCGTTACGCGGCAGGAGCGGGTTCTGGATCAGGCCTACGGTATCGCTAATGGCAGTGGCGTAGAACATCACCGCGACGATACCAATCAGAAACAGTAATACCGAGCGTCTGGCGTGCGGCTTCAGTTCAAAAACCTGGCTGCCGCGCAGTTTGACTTCCCCTTTTGCCAGCCGCTCCTGATAAATCGGGTCGTCTTTCAGCTCACAGCCGAGGAAGTTACAGACGATGGCGGTAAGCATGACGGCAATCAGGGTAACCGGAATACAGATCGCCAGTAGCGTCAGGTAGCTGACGCCCAGGGGCTCCAGAATACCGGCAAAGAAGACCACCGCTGCGGAAATCGGCGAGGCGGTAATGGCAATCTGCGAAGCGACTACCGCAATGGAGAGCGGGCGTGAGGGGCGGATGCCCTGTTCTTTTGCCACTTCGGTGATAACCGGTAAGGTTGAGAACGCCGTATGCCCGGTTCCGGCAAGCACGGTCATAAACCAGGTGACCAGCGGCGCGAGAAAGGTGATGTATTTGGGATGACGCCGGAGCATACGTTCGGCAAGGCTGACCAGGTAATCCATCCCTCCGGCGACCTGCATGGCGGCGATAGCGGCGATAACCGCCATAATGATTTCGATGACGTCGAAGGGGATCGCGCCAGGTTTAATTTGAAACACGAGGGTCAGGATGAGGACGCCCAGGCCACCGGCGAAACCGATGCCGATTCCCCCGAGTCTGGCCCCCAGATAAATCGCCAGCAGGACAATAACGAGTTCTGCACCAAACATATTTGCCTTCCTTGTTTTATTAACAAGTTGATATTGGGTTGTTGTAATTTAGTAAATCAATAAGAACAAAAAGGGCATGTCATTGCTGACATGCCCTTGGTTAGTTTAATCGGAAAACCTACTGTTCGCTTTCATCGGTATAACGCTTCGCTTTATAGGCCGGATGCATCAGGTTTTGCGCAGAGAAGATATCGTCCAGCTCCGCCGCGGTCAGCAGGCCGCGTTCAAGCACCACGTCCCGCACGCTTTTGCCCGTTTCAGCGCAGATTTTGCCGACGATATCGCCATTGTGATGGCCGATATACGGGTTGAGGTAGGTGACGATGCCAATGGAGTTGTAGACGTAGCTTTCACATACCGCTTTGTTGGCGGTGATGCCGCTGACGCATTTTTCCAGCAGGTTGTAGCAGGCGTTGGTCAGAATATGGATAGATTCAAACATCGCCTGGCCAATCACCGGTTCCATCACGTTCAGCTGCAGCTGGCCCGCTTCGGAAGCCATGGTGACGGTGGTGTCGTTACCGATTACTTTGAAGCATACCTGGTTGACGACTTCCGGGACCACCGGGTTAACCTTGGCGGGCATGATGGAAGAGCCCGCCTGCAGTTCAGGCAGGTTGATTTCGTTCAGGCCAGCGCGCGGGCCGGAAGAGAGCAGGCGCAGGTCGTTACAGATTTTGGACAGTTTTACCGCCAGGCGCTTCAGAGAGCTGTGGACCATCACGTAGGCACCGCAGTCGGAGGTCGCTTCGATCAGATCTTCCGCGGGGACAACCGGCAGGTTGCTGACTTCCGCCAGTTTTTGTACCGCCAGCTGCTGATAGCCATCCGGGGTATTCAGACGGGTGCCGATAGCGGTCGCGCCAAGGTTCACTTCCAGCAGCAGTTCCGCGGTGCGCAGAATGCATTTGGTCTCTTCGTTAAGCAGAACATTAAACGCGTGGAACTCCTGACCGAGGGTCATCGGTACCGCATCCTGTAGCTGAGTCCGGCCCATTTTCAGAATGTCCTGGAACTCCACGGCCTTCTGCTGGAAGCCTTCGCCCAGCTGATTAATCGCATCGATCAGTTTGAGGATGGAGGCGTAGACCGCGATGCGGAAACCGGTCGGGTAGGCATCGTTGGTGGACTGGCATTTGTTAACGTGGTCGTTCGGGTTGAGGTACTGATATTCGCCTTTCTGGTGGCCCATCAGCTCAAGGCCGATGTTCGCCAGCACTTCGTTGGTGTTCATGTTAACGGAAGTGCCCGCGCCGCCCTGGAACACATCGACCGGGAACTGGTCCATGCATTTGCCGTTATTCAGGACCTCATCGCAGGCGGCGATAATGGCATTGGCGACGCTTTTGGGGATAGTTTGCAGCTCTTTGTTAGCCTGCGCAGCGGCCTTCTTCACCATCACCATTCCGCGGACAAATTCAGGGATATCGCTGATTTTGTTGTTGCTGATGTAGAAGTTTTCAATCGCTCTCAGAGTATGGACGCCGTAGTAAGCGTCAGCTGGAACTTCCCTTGTACCCAACAGGTCTTCTTCGATACGAATGTTGTTTAACATGTGAACCTTCTCTTTCAAGCTGCCTATGAATTCACCAAATACGCAGAATTAATGGGATCTAGCGCATTTTCTGGCCGCAGATTATTTCCTTAATCGGCCCGGTGCCCACGATCATATGCTGATGATAGCGAATATCAGCCGCCCTGATCACTTATTATGTAGTGAATCTTATAAGAATTATTAATCTGTGAAATGAGTCACCGGTTTTCTAATTTTGAAAAAAATAAGCTTTTTTTACGATTGAAAAGTGACGTTTTGGCCCAACATCTTGCTGATGCGAATAGCACATCTATGACTACGGGCGCCGATGCTGGCGTCTGTTAATGAAGGAGACGCCGGTGCGTTGGATTCCGTTAATTGCCGTTTTTTTATACGTTTACATTGAAATCTCGATCTTTATCCAGGTCGCTCATGTGCTTGGCGTTCTGCTGACGCTGATTCTGGTGATCTTCAGCTCGGTGGTGGGGATATCGCTGGTGAAAAACCAGGGCTTTAAAAACCTCATGCTGATGCAGCAGAAGATGGCGGCGGGGGAGAGCCCGGCCGCAGAGATGATCAAAAGCGTGTCGCTGATTATCGCCGGTTTGCTGTTGCTTCTGCCGGGGTTCTTTACCGATTTCCTGGGGCTGCTGCTGCTGTTACCTCCGGTACAGAAGCATCTGACCTTAAAACTGATGCCGCATCTGCGCTTTAGCCGGATGCCGGGCGGCGGGTTTAGCGCCGGAACGGGCGGCGGCGATACCTTTGAAGGCGAATACCAGCGTAAAGACGACGAACGCGACCGTCTCGATCATAAAGACGATCGCCGCGACTAACATGCATTGCCCGGGCCGGTTACTCCGGCCTGGAATACCCCTCCGCCAGCCTGCGCTTCGGTAAAAACAGCCACAGTACCGCCAGCATGATAAACGCGTAAAGGCTCTTCCAGCCCACCATCGCCAGCAGCAGCAGGCACAGCAGGCCGCCAAACGCCGCTAACGCGCGATAACGTCCCTCAAGCAAACGGCAGCCCGCCAGCATGCACAGCAGATAGATCATAATAAAAATGCCGTTGGCGTAGACGATCAGCGCATCAAGATTGATATTGAGCGCATAAATGCATAACGCGCTAATGACGCAGCAGCCGAGCACCGCGTTCAGCGCGTTGCGCGGAATCTGTCGCGGCGACAGCCGGGCCAGATAGCTCTCGGGCTTGTACTGCGCCTGCGACCAGACCAGGCGAGCAAAACTCTGAATATAGATATTGAGGCTGGCGAAGCAGGCGAGATAGCCGATAACGCAGGCAATCCACAGCGCCTGCACGCCAAACAGTCGCACCACGATATTGGGCAGCGACGCGGCGGCGGCCATCTCCTCGCCAAAGGCATGAAAATGCAGGACCAGCACGGTACAGGCCCAGTAGACGGAACCCGCCAGTAATAAGCCAATCATCAGCGCGCGGGGGAAATCGCGTTCCGGCTGCTTAAACTCAGAGGCCAGGTGTGCAAAAGCCTCCAGCCCGACAAAGCACCAGAACATCACGGAGAGTGCGGAGAAAAGCTGCGAACTATCGATTTCAGCGGGCGCCGGGAAGGGGATCTGCGCGGGATTGATCGCGCCGCGCCACCAGATGGCGACGATGAGGGCGACAATCAGCACGGCAACCAGCGTCTGTAGATTGGCGCTGGAGCTGGCTCCGCGAGAACCGACCCACCAGATAATCGCCAGCGTTCCCAGCTCGGCCAGCAGCAGCTGGCTGTCATGCCAGCCAAAAAGCGCCTGACCAAAGCCGGTGGCGATGTGCAGGGCCGCGGGTAATCCCACCGGGATCACCGATAAAAAGAGCCAGCCGGTGACGCGCGCCAGACGCGGGCCAAAGGCCATATTCACAAAATGCGCCACGCCGCCGGCGCTGGGAAAGTGGCGGCCCAGCGTCGCAAAGACGATAGCGATGGGAAACACCAGTAAAATCAGCGCCGGCCAGGCCCAGAGGCTGTTATCGCCGGCGACCAGCGCAGCCAGTGCCGGAACGGCGAAGACCCCGGTTCCCAGTAATGACGTGGAGAGTAATCCCACGCCTTGAGCCAGCCCTAACTCCTGTTTTAAACCACTCATGATTCAACCTTGCGCCCGGCAAAAAAAGGATGGTATCACAATCGCTTTTGCTTATGACGTCAGGCGAGGACGGCAAATTTATGTGCGTCCGAGCACGAGGACAAATTTTTTTTTACTTTTCCCCTTGAAGCGGTAAAACCCCATCCCCATCTCTCAGGGCACTAGCCGGAAAACCGTGTGCGGACCGGCGTCATCCATAACTGATAATGACTTTCTCAAAGGAGAGCTATCAAAATGAGTATTCGTCCGTTACATGATCGTGTGATCGTCAAACGTAAAGAAGTTGAAACGAAGTCTGCTGGCGGCATCGTTCTGACCGGTTCTGCGGCAGCAAAATCAACTCGTGGCGAAATCATCGCTGTCGGTAAGGGCCGCATCCTGGAAAACGGAACCGTGCAGCCTCTGGACGTTAAAGTTGGTGACATCGTCATTTTCAACGATGGCTATGGCGTGAAGTCCGAGAAGATCGACAATGAAGAAGTGTTGATCATGTCCGAAAGCGACATTCTGGCAATTGTTGAAGCGTAATCCGCGAACGACACTGAACATACGAATTTAAGGGAAAGATAAAATGGCAGCTAAAGACGTAAAATTCGGTAACGACGCTCGTGTGAAAATGCTGCGCGGCGTAAACGTACTGGCAGACGCAGTTAAAGTAACCCTGGGCCCGAAAGGCCGTAACGTGGTTCTGGACAAATCCTTCGGTGCGCCGACCATCACTAAAGATGGCGTTTCCGTAGCGCGTGAAATCGAGCTGGAAGACAAGTTCGAAAACATGGGCGCGCAGATGGTGAAAGAAGTTGCCTCTAAAGCGAACGACGCTGCAGGCGACGGTACCACCACTGCAACCGTACTGGCTCAGGCTATCATCGCTGAAGGCCTGAAAGCCGTTGCTGCGGGTATGAACCCGATGGACCTGAAACGTGGTATCGACAAAGCTGTCGTTGCCGCCGTTGAAGAACTGAAAGCGCTGTCCGTACCGTGCTCTGACTCTAAAGCCATTGCTCAGGTAGGTACCATCTCCGCAAACTCCGACGAAACCGTAGGTAAACTGATCGCGGAAGCGATGGACAAAGTCGGTAAAGAAGGCGTGATCACCGTTGAGGACGGTACCGGTCTGGAAGACGAACTTGACGTGGTTGAAGGTATGCAGTTTGACCGCGGCTACCTGTCCCCGTACTTCATCAACAAGCCGGAAACCGGTGCTGTTGAGCTGGAAAGCCCGTTCATCCTGCTGGCTGACAAAAAAATCTCCAACATCCGCGAAATGCTGCCGGTTCTGGAAGCCGTAGCGAAAGCTGGCAAACCGCTGGTTATCATCGCTGAAGACGTAGAAGGCGAAGCGCTGGCGACCCTGGTGGTGAACACCATGCGCGGCATCGTTAAAGTGGCTGCGGTTAAAGCGCCGGGCTTCGGCGACCGTCGTAAAGCTATGCTGCAGGACATCGCAACTCTGACCGGCGGTACCGTTATCTCTGAAGAGATCGGTATGGAGCTGGAAAAAGCGACTCTGGAAGACCTCGGTCAGGCGAAACGCGTTGTTATCAACAAAGACACCACCACTATCATCGATGGCGTGGGTGAAGAAGCTGCGATTCAGGGCCGCGTTACTCAGATCCGTAAGCAGATCGAAGAAGCGACTTCTGACTACGACCGTGAAAAACTGCAGGAGCGCGTTGCGAAACTGGCAGGTGGCGTTGCGGTAATCAAAGTTGGCGCAGCGACCGAAGTTGAAATGAAAGAGAAGAAAGCCCGCGTTGACGATGCCCTGCACGCGACCCGTGCTGCGGTTGAAGAAGGCGTGGTTGCCGGTGGTGGCGTAGCGCTGGTTCGCGTTGCCGCTAAACTGGCTGGCCTGACCGCTCAGAACGAAGATCAGAACGTCGGTATCAAAGTTGCTCTGCGCGCAATGGAAGCTCCGCTGCGTCAGATCGTATCCAACGCCGGTGAAGAGCCGTCAGTTGTTGCTAACAACGTGAAAGCCGGTGAAGGTAACTACGGTTACAACGCCGCAACTGAAGAATATGGCAACATGATCGACTTCGGTATCCTGGACCCAACCAAAGTGACGCGTTCTGCTCTGCAGTACGCAGCATCCGTTGCTGGTCTGATGATCACCACCGAGTGCATGGTCACTGACCTGCCGAAAAGCGACGCGCCTGACTTAGGTGCTGCTGGCGGTATGGGTGGCATGGGCGGTATGGGCGGCATGATGTAATCGTGCGCTATACCCCTTAGAAATAAAGAACCCTCGGGCAGAAATGCTCGGGGGTTTTTCTTTTTGTCGTCTTTTTAGTATAAGGTTGTACATCCGGGCCAGTGCGTCCAGCTCATTGATCGTGGGGAATAACATGCAGGTAAAATATTTAGCAGGGATTGTCGGCGCAGCATTGTTGTTAGCAGGTTGCAGCTCCAGCAACGAATTGACCTCTGGTGGCCAGAACGTACGCTTTGTTGAGGATAAACCGGGTTCCGAATGCCAGCTGTTGGGCACTGCGACCGGTACGCAGAGCAACTGGCTGTCCGGGCAGAATGGTGATGAAGGCGGCTCTATGCGCGGTGCGGCAAACGCTCTGCGTAACCATGCGGCAGAAATGGGAGGCAACGTGATTTACGGCGTCAGCAGCCCGACGCAGAATCTGTTGTCCAGCTTTGTCCCGACCGATAGCCAAATGAACGGCCAGGTTTATAAGTGCCCGAATTGATTTAACAGGTGCCTCTCTTGAGCCAATAGAGGCACCTGGCATATTTTTTAGCGCGCGTTGATTTTCGCCTGTGTCGCCAGGTAGAACGCATGTAAAGGCCGCAGGCACTCCTCCAGCGACAGCATTTTCCCAGGTTGAGAAGGAATAATTTGGCTAAAAATCTGGCAGGGCTGATGCTGCGCGTGCACTTCTTTCAGTTTTGGGCTTTTTTCAATTAAGCGCATCACAACGCTATTCTCCTGCTCTGACGGATGGGCGGCGTTGGTTTTAATCACAGCGCCGGAGATGATTTTTCGTCCTGCCTCCGTATCACAGCAGTACAGTACGCCCAGATAATGGGAAAACAAATTGAGTTTCCATTCATCCTGGATGTACTGCTGATAATCAACATTCTTGGTATTCGTTAAATCCAGTGCATATAGCATCAGGCTTTCCAGTGATGACGTTAAATTTTTAATCAGTTCGTTATCACCAGCGTTTTTAAGGGATTGCTGAATGCCAACCAGCAGCGCTTCAACCTGCATATCATCAATGCGCAGGGTAGCAATTTGCTCGTTTTGCAGCACCAGAATGAGCGTTGACCAGGTCGCGCCTGGTTTTAACGTAATCGATATGACTCGCCTTTCCGGATTGGGCTGCTGGACTTCCGGCATATCTATAACCGGGGTGTTTTCTATGAGCTGCTCATTAAAAGCAACCAGCTCACTCTTATAACTTTCACCTTCAGCGTTTAAGCGCTGTAATACGATGGCCATCCTGTGTTGTAAAACTAACAGGAGGTCGGTAAGCGCCTGGGCCTGAAGATAGTAAGACTGGAAAAGTTGGTTACTCAGCTTTACTTTGAGCATTAAAGCTAAAAATTTGTCTTCATATTTAATTGATGCGGTATTAAAACCAATAAACGTGCCTTGCATTCGGATCTCCTTTTCCTGAGGGTTACGCTGGTGCCAGCGTGCGTAGCTGTGATAAATCAATAATGCGATCGGCCGAGGCAATGGTGGATGGCCGATGGGCGACGATGATTCGGGTAATGCTTAGCCCAGAGATAGACTGGTTAATCACCGACTCATTTTTAAGATCGAGATGACTGGTGGCTTCATCCATAAACAGAATGCTGGGTTTTCGATAGAGGGCGCGAGCGATTAAGAGCCGCTGTTTTTGCCCGCCAGAGATGCCTAAACCGAGCTCGCCGACAATGGTTTCGTACCCCATCGGCATTTTCATGATTTCATCATGGATATTACATCTGCGTGCGCATTCAACGATAAAGTCCATATCGGCGTTATCTTCAAAGCCGCTGATATTATCGATCAGGGAACCCGAGAAGAGTCTGTCTTCCTGCAGAACGCAGGCCGTTCCATGACGGAAGTTGTTAATGCCGATTTTCTGAATATCGAGGTTATCCGCTATCACATCGCCGCTGGTTGGGGACAGCAGGCCGCACATGACTTTCAGTAGTGTGGTTTTACCGACGCCGGAAGGGCCGACCAGCGCGATGGATTCGCCCGGTTCAACGGTAATATTTAAATTAGAAAAAATAGGCTGCGAGAACGGATCGTACTGGTAGCTGAGATTCTTCACTTCCAGTTTAACGCCCGTGTTTTCTGCAAAAACGCGTCGTGAAGGCAGTTCTTTTTCCGGCTCGCTAAAGACGATCTCTGAAAGACGCTCATTATGTAACGACAGCATACGTAGCTGCATAATCAGATCGATCAAACTTGAGGCGCGCTGCGAGAACTGACCGCGATAGGCATTAAAGGCCATAAACATGCCAAGGGTCATATTGTTATCAATAACCATAATTGCCCCCAGCCAGAGAACCGCAACCTGGTCGATAGAAGTAATAAAGGTATTAATACCGCCAAACATCATATCGAACCGAGTCTGTTTGATGCCGGCATTACAGGCGTCGATGTTGATATTTAACCAGTGCTGCGAACGGCGTTCTTTTAAGTTCAACGCCTTAATGGTTGAAATACCGTAGAGCGACTCCATAAAGTGCGAGCTGGAACGGGCGCCCTTGATAACCTGCTCTTCGGCAACGCGGCGGTAGAAGCTGTAGGTCGCAAAACGCATGATGACGTAGCATAAAGTAAAGCCCACCACGACCCAAACCAGCCAGCCGCCATAAAGCGTTAGCATAATCAGCAGGCCAACGGTCATAATCGAATCGATAATGCCGGTAACAATGCTATTGGTGAAGGTTGAGCGGATAGTATCCAGCGAGGAGAAACGAGACTGAATATCGCCCAGATGGCGCTTCTCAAAAAAGGATAACGGCAGGCTCGCCAGATGATCGAACAGCGTTGTCTTCCACTGAATATTGGTCAGCGTATTTAACGTTAATGAGATCCAGGCCCGCAGCATACTAATAAATGTACGGAAGAGCGTGAAGAAAACCAGGCCAATACAGATAACTGAAAGCAGACTCTGATCGTGCGCCATGATGACGTGGTCGGTAACCAGCTGCGTGCCGATGGGTAACAACAGACCGATAGCCTCAACCACTACCGAAAAGGCAAAGATCTTGAGCAGGACGGATTTCAGCCCAACAATATTACGCATCAGGTCCAGCAGGCGTAGACGAGATTTCGCCTGTTCCTGCTGAAAGTTTTGGTCCGGCCATAGCTCCAGCGCAACGCCGGTAAAGTTATTGGACATTTCCTGGATGCCAATAACCCGTTTACCCAGCGCCGGGTCGTGAACAATAAAGCTGCTTTTACGCACTTTAGTGAGCACCACGTAATGATTCAAACCCCAGTGGATGACGCAGGGCAGCTTTAGCTGCTTGATTTCATCCAGGTCGAGGGATAGCGCACGGCTTTTCAACCCGGCATGTTCCGCCGTTTTGCTCAACGACATGAGCGTAACGCCCTGAGAAGGACTGCCGTAGCGATGGCGGAAGTTGAACAGGTCGATATTGAGCCCGTAGAAGCCGCAAACCATCGCCAGACAGGCGATACCGCATTCGGCAGCCTCCGACTGTAATATCACCGGCGTTTTATGGCGGAGCGAAAAATTTAGCTTATCGGTAATCGTTTTAAACAGTTCTTTATGCATCGATCGGGCCACTCACGCTTTGCGTCATCTTATAGAAAGGGGTAAACATCCACATATAAAGCGGACGCTCTTCAAGAAAAACTACCGCCTGAGCCTTCAGGCCGTTAGAGAGCGTGAGCGTTTTTCCGTTGTAGTTAAAAGTCTTGTCTTTAATTTTTATAATGGCTTTATAGAGCGCCAACTCCTGCTGGCTAGTGCCGTTATTAACGTTGGTATATTCAGCCATCTCCTGGCGTGATGCTGGAACCGAGGAGATAGAAATAACCTTTCCTGGAAATTGCCCAAATTTATCCGCAGGAAAAGCATCATAGCGAATATTAATGGTGTCGCCTGGCTTCACATAAGGGATAGTATTATTAGGTAACCATAGGATGAGATAATACTCAATATCCCCTGTGGGTTTGATCTGTGCGAGGCTGCTGCCGTTCTCAACCATCTGCCCCTTAGTCACTGCCAGCGACTCAATCTTTCCATTGGTCGTTGCTTTAATAATGAGATTACCATTCGCGTTGGATTCTACCAGCTGATTTTTGTAATCATTGATTTGATTGTGCTGGCTGGAGATCTGATTATCAAAGTCTGCTGCTTTGGTTATTTTATCGCTATTGGTTTGCGTGAGCTGAGATTCCAGCTGCATTTTTTGGGTAACCAGAGATTGATAGGCACTTTGCTGTTGAAAATATAAAGAATGCTGATAGTTATACTGGTCTTTAGTGATCAGACCATCCTTGAGGTATTTATCATAGCTGGATAAGTTGGTATGCATTTTGTTTAAGCCTACCTGAGTCGTCGCCAGCATGCGATTAGTTTCAGCTAGTGAGGCGCTGGTAGTTTTAATCTGTTTATCAAGGGCGGTTAATGTTTCAGCTTTATTGTGCGTCAGTTTTCTTATAATATCTTCGGCATTGGCGATTTTTTCATTAATCACTTCAATTTGGGCTGCGCTCACATTCCCATTGATGGTATTACGCGAAACGTCAAGCTCATAAAGTGGTTGGCCTTTATTTACGATATCACCCACTTTTACGTGCTGATTAACAACAAAACCTTGCTGTGGCGCGAAGACGTTCACAGAGTGGGGGAGGGTAATGACTTCGCCACGTACATCTATGCGCTGAGTGAAGGTGCAAAATATGAGAGATAATACAAGGGCAATAAGAAAAAGTGATGCTAACAAGGTGACCAACCATGCTGGGATGCCTGCTAACAATAATGCTTTCCCTTTCCAGTGATTTTTTTTGTACTCAATCGCTTCCTTGCGATAGATATTTTTTAACATTGTTGTCAGCTTTGAGATAGAGAATTAAGATAAAAGAAGGCTCGTTAGAGCCTTCATAAAGTTATGGTCTGAAAACTTTCTTACCAGTAGGCTAGCGTACCATCAACAAATCCATCAAACATCTCGATACATTTATCGAGAGTGATATCCCAGCCAACCATGGCACCAGCAATAGCACCACCAACGCCGCCAACGCACAGACCGTAAATCATCCCCACCGCCTGGCCAATTGACCCGATACCCAAAATGCCGCCACCGTTGCCGCCGAAGATGCCGCCCATAGCAGAACCGGCAAGTGCGCCTGCAGTGGCACCTAAAATGGATGCCCCGATAGCTTCTGCGCTATTAAAAACAATGCTGGTTAAGGCGCCAGTAATCGATGAGAAGTCCCAGGAGTAGCCACCAGAAATCTCTTCCATTTCAAATACAGTGAGTTGTTTCATTATATATTCCTTTAATATATGAGTGTTTTAAGAAAACAACAACAAGTCAAAATCTATTTTGACATTTTTAGAAAACGAAATACACGAATGTGCAAGGTGGTATTTCGAGGCTGATTCTAATATGTAACTGTTATTTTTCAATGTCTGTGTTGATGATTGATTAGTGAATTTTTAGCGGTTCATGTATCAGTTTAGTGAATTAATATTGATGGTATGATTGTGTGTGAGAGAACGGATTGATAACGACAGGTATTTATAATCGCCATGTTCAGGCTGCATGAGCGTTGGCTGAGTGCGCTCATGCAGCCACTTAATGCAGTAAACTGCCAGGTATTCTCTTACTCACCACTCGAATAATTTTGGATTCATAACGTTTTTGCTTTTATTCATCATTAAGTCTATGTAAAACTTGCTGGTATATGCTTATATCCTTGCTTACAGGAAATTATTCCTCCTGGAGGATGACCTCTAAATCTGTTTTTATCTCCCCAGTGATGCCTGCAGAGATATTTTTAGCGATTTTAAAATAGTCAGCAGTGAGCGTTAAATCCTGACTCTTAGCACTGACGAAGGGATAAGCACTCAGATCGTTAAATTTTATCGCAGAACCATTTTTCTTAAGAATAATACCTATGTTTTGAGCGCCGTCTGGTAATGAATTTAGTAATAGTCCATTTATGCTCGTTGATGCTACAGATATAGGGCTAAACCAGTAAACATATTTTTTATTGATTTCTGAATCCGGACAGTTAATATCGAGGGTAATATTTTTGGACTTGCCCGCGGCACTGCCGACTGCTACGGAATTTAAATCCGAAATATCAATGGTTGATAGTTTTACGATACTCCCATTGCGAGGCGAGATTTCGCAGGTAGTTTCCTTAAAAGTAATGTTAGTCAAATCCACATTGATTCTGAATAATTCAGCGGTATTCGATGCACCCGTGTTGGTCTGATTTGGCGGGCCAGCCATAAAATAAACCGCCGTTTTGTTTCCCTTTTGTTTCGTTATGGGGCCGGTTTTCACTAACCAGACCATGACCTGTCCAGACGCTTTAGAAAAATAATGATTACTGGCTATTTCTGGCTGATCTATTTCTGCAGGGGAAAAATAGTTAATTGATGGTAAGGTAATATCAGAAATCTGAAACCCAATACCGGGGATACCTGTCTCATAAACTATTTTTCCACCAATTTTAGTAATATTAGATGGGCTTACGACAGGTACGGTTCTGACGACATAAACATCGCTGGAACTACACGATGAAAATGTTTT
The DNA here is from genome assembly GCF_000293135.1 of Klebsiella sp. OBRC7. Lineage (NCBI taxonomy): Bacteria > Pseudomonadati > Pseudomonadota > Gammaproteobacteria > Enterobacterales > Enterobacteriaceae > Klebsiella > Klebsiella sp. OBRC7. The sequence goes on from NZ_ALNJ01000099.1 coordinate 21,819, forward strand.
GGGATTTACACTTCCACGTCTTGCCGACGCTAATATGCTACCGTTAGGTAATGTGGAATCCGCGATGACAGAACCGTTAAAACTAACGGTAATCGCACCGCCACCCGTTTTACTATATGAGCAGGTAGCCACCGCCTGTAAGCTTATGCTGAGTAAACTAATTATAAAAAAAAGACATTTCATAGTATTACTTTCCCTGTTGGTGGCAAACCGCAGTCGTCTGCGCGATGCCTTCGATTTCCATAGCCAGACTATAAGCCGCTTTACACTGCTGGCCAGTCTTTGAACCCCACTGGGCATAGACTTCACCGTTATCTTTTAGACCAGACATGTAGACCATCCCACCATCAGACACGATACTGGCCTGGGCATTTTTATCGGTAGTTGACGTTACCGTTGCGCCATACGGCACGTTTTCACCTGATGCTCTCTTAAGGATAAGGAATGCGCGGCGGCCAATATTACCCGCGAAGTTCGCCCGTACCACGGCTGCACGGGTAGGCACGACTTTTTGCGTCGTATTTGGCAATTCCATATTATTCCCCAGAGTCGTGCTATCTAAGGTTACGTTGGTCCGATGGTATGGCGTAACGTACGGAATAATCGCGTAGCCGCGGGAGTCCGTTTCGATAGTCGCGTCGTTTTCCAGGCGTACATTTTTCAGCCCGGGTGCTTTAACCAATACGGCGGTTTCAGACATTTCCTGACCCAGGGTAATACCATCGGCATGCATTAATACGCCGCCGCTCAGACCATAGTTAATCAACTGGCTATGTTTGGCGTAACTGTAGCCGGCGTTAACTGAACCCGTTGAACCACGATAGTTGCCGTAGACGCCACCGCTGGCATCCTCCCGATTGCTGTAGCCCTGCTGTACGTTCCAGTCGAGGTTATGATTTTCCAGCGCCACCCCGCTCAGAGAAACATACTGATCGGTCGAGCCCGGGCTGCTGTTGGTGACGTTGTAGGTCGCATAAGCATTGGGCAACCACTCGCTTAAAGGAATAGAGATATTAAATGAAATGACATGGTCATCTTCTACATAACGGCCGGAGGCATTATTTCCCCAGCTGTAGCGGCTATAGCTATAGCCAGCATAATAGTTAAAGCGACGGAACCCGCCGTTGTAACCAATATTCAGCGAGTTATTGTGGCGCTTGCTGTCCCAGTAATCCTCGAATATCCCGGATACAGAAAGGCTACCTAACCCGGCCCCCAGGCTTTGGCTGACGGTAATATTGGTTCTGTTACGCAGAGAGCGTGGAGTATAGCCGCCGTATCTGTTGCTATAGGTGTTCATCACATCGCTTAGCGTATTGTACCCGGAGGTCGAATAGCGGTAGCCGGCTACGGTAATATTGGTGCCGGTCTCAAGAATATTTTTACCATAGCGGATACGCCAGGATTGGCCGGACGTTTTATCTTCATCTTTCTTGTGGGACCAGGCTGTCGTGACGTCTGCGGAAACCGCGCCAATATCGCCAAGGTTTTGCCCGGCCCCGAAAGCGAGCGCCTGATAGTTGGATGCCGCCTGCAAACCGGTATAGAAAGTGGTGTTGCTTAAGACACCGTAGCCGATCGTAGCCTGCGTAAACGGCTTTTCATCTATATTGCCGTCATATGGGCGATATTTACCGCTCGTGATCTCATACTCCATCTGGCCTTCTCTGAGCATTAATGGCAGAGAGGCGTAAGGCACGACGAAGTTCTGTCGGGAACCATCGGACTCCTCGACGGTGACGTAAAGGTCACCGTTGCCGCCGGTCGAGTAGAGATCGGTGATTTCGAAAGCGCCCGGAGCGACAAAGGCCTGGTAGATTTGATAGCCATTCTGTTTAATGACGATGCGAGCGTTGGTCCTGGCAATACCACGAACAACAGGCGCGAAGCCGCGCAGGCTTTCAGGAATCATGTCCGTATCGGTTGCCAGCTGAATCCCCGTGAAGGGCACGCTGTCAAAAATGCTGGAGAGAGAGGTGCTTTCACCCATGACTAAGGTGCTTTTCAACGACACAATGCTTCGCTGCGCATAGAGATAGACGGAATCCCAGTCACTCTTCGTGCCTGCTGATTTATTCCAGGTACTAAGGTTGCGCAGGCGCCACGGCCCAATGTTCAGGCCGGATTGTAGGTTAAGATTGTAATACTCATTGTCCGCTTCATAGTCTTTGCCCGAACTAAACTGATAGTTGGTCAGCAAGGCGTTAATACCGTCATCAAACTCATCGGGAGAAACAAATCCCTGAGCTATCGTCGACAGGGCTGCCTGCGGTATAGATATCAGCAGTTGTTGAGTATTAAAGTTAAAATCGGTGGTGAAATCCGGGATGACGCTCGTATCAGCGCAGCCGTTAGCATCCTCTTTTAATGTTGGAAATGCATCTGAACGTAAACCATAGGTGGTTAATTTAGCAATGCTTAAACATGGCGCGAGTTTTAAGGCATCAGTCGCCGGATCTTTTTTGTCAACAAAGCGAATATCGGCCGTTTCTTGCAGACTATTATTTAAAATAACGTCAATGCGGTACACCCCTGGTGCCTGTGCATCCCTGGTTGAATACAGGGACAGGTCCGGTATTGAGGATGGATCGCCCTGATTTACTGATTTTATAAAAGCGGGATCAAAAAAATCACGTGCCAGGGCATTAGCGCTTAAACCGAGAGCGAGCGCCGGAACGAGAACGAAAATTGTGTGGTAGGTTCCGGATAGCGCCCCTCCCATCTTTTTTATTGAAATAGACATACTTTTCACCCTGGCCAATGAAAAAGAATTTAAATCGATGAGGTGTTAGCTGGGCCCGAGCCCCCATTATCTGTAGCCACCTTCCATACGATCTCTGAACCATTTATACCTGCAGGCAAAGTAACTTCTTTGCTGGAAAAAGCATCAATGTTGTTAACTGAACTAGTAATATCCCTGCCGTTTATTGTTATTGTTTTAAAATAAATAAAGAATGGGGTCGGGTTTTTTAACGTTATTTTATTACCGGACTTACGCCACTGCAGATTTTTGGCCTCAGTAGTAATATTCATACCCTGAATAGCGCGTGGACGATAGATGAGGCGCATTCTGTGGCGAACGGCGAGCTGCAGCTTGTTTTTATCGGCTTCACTATCGCTGGTTGGCGGGATAGACATAACGTTAAAGAAGTAGACGGTTTCACGATCCTTTGGTGCTTTGGATATATACGCATTAGGAAAAACACGCACCGTATTCGTTTGCTTTCCCTCCAGACGGAAAAGCGGAGGCGTCACCATAAAAAAGCTGTCTTTCGTTCCCTCAGATGCTTCTACCCAGGATTTAATAAGATATGGCGTATCATCTTTATTTTCAATGTTTGCGCTGATTTCTCGCGCGCCTTCTTTATAAAGATGACGGGTTGAATCCACCACGACTCCGCTGTGGGCTACGAAGCTGATGGTAATAAAAGAAAGTGTAGTTAGCCTTAATAATGACTTCAGCATAATTCATTCCCTGAATATAAGAATGGGGTTTACCTCAGGTAAACCCCGGCATGCTTATTAGTAGCTAATAGTAAAGGTTGCTACACCCTTAACTGCACCATCGGTAACGCCATTTGCGGTTTTAACGTATGCGGCTTTATAACGCAGATAAGAAGGCGTACCCGCAGTATATGCAATAACCTTAGGCGTAGTGCCGGTGAAGCTTACGCGGGTTCCATCGGTATTAACCACGGTAACCGCAGCGTTAGTCGCCGGGCTGGCCGCGGAGTTGGTCAGCACGTCATCCTGGCCGCTGATATAGTCGCCTGTTACGGTGACGTTGATATTGCCACTAAAGTCTTTGGCGCCTTTCTGGCAGTCTTCGATTTTGTACTCAATATCTTTTGCTGTAGACATATACGGTGCGTTGACAGCCAGGGCCTCCAGCACGGATGCTTTTACATCATCCAGCGTTAAAGATCCGCCTGAAATCATCGCGGACGGCGTTACGTTACAGGATTCACCGGTGTCGGTTACGTTGCCCAGAATAGTCAGGTTAGAACTGTTCCCTGCCGCAAAAGCCTGGGCACTCAGAACTGCTGAAGCAGCGACCATTACAGCTAAAATTGTTTTTTTCATTTATTTAATCCATATAGAGATACTAAAGTCCTGAATAGCGTCATGGCGTGGATGTTAATTAGTATGAATAGTAATAACTAGCATTCTGCTATGCTGCCTGAGCGCTATCGTTATCTTTCTCCTGCCGCCACTATTGTACAAATCAGCGCGTATTGTGCCGGAGCGGTAACAAATCTAAGTGCATGGTAGATAAAATGCATGTGAATTCTGCTTGAATTTAAAACTTGTTTATTGAAGCTTGCAAATTCACAAGTAGACTTTGTAGATAATAACGAGCGTATCTGGAACGTATAGTTGTAAATCAGTCTTCCATTTGGTTCAAATATCATGATAATATTATCTTTGCTCTGGGAGGAGCGGGAATTTATCCTTGAAATTATCTAATCTGGCAGGCTAAAAGGGATGTGTTGTGTTTGCTAAAGGTGAATTTGAATTTAATTCATCTTTGTTTCATATGGAATGGTGAGAGAGGATTGGGATTATGATATTCAATGAATATATCATTAATAATGAAGTTATTTTTAATGTAAATATGAATGAGCTACAGCCTGTAGGAGAGAATGGGGACAGTGTGACCCTCAATGTGCCAACGGCACGCTGCCTGCAACTTTTGCTCGAAAGCAACGGGAAGATTATATCCAGGGAGGAGTTTCTGGATATAGTGTGGAAAAATAGAGGGATTGTTGTTTCTCAGAACACGTTCTATCAGAACATTTCCTTGCTAAGAAAATCATTACTGAAAGCAGGATTATCGCAAGATATTATTGTCACAGTAAGGCAGCGGGGATTTGTTCTCGCCGCAGGATCAAATATCGCGTCATTCTTCCGAACGGACGAAAAAGAGCCAGAAAACCCTGAAAATGTGCAGATCACCGCGAGCACATCTTCGCCTCCGGTTGAGAACAATGTGACTCATAATTTAGCCATTCAGGAAGATGCGCAAAAAAGTTTCAATGACAATAAAGCAACAGAGTTCAAATTACCCAAGTGGATTTTACCCCTGCTATTGGTTATGACCGCAGCAAACATTCTTTCTCTTTTCTTGTAGCTTTAATGAATGGGTTTACAGCTTGCTTTTATATTTGCTTTTACTTTTTTTCTGAAAGGATAAAAACTGGTTTTACGCAAATGATTAAGCAGTAGTATTTATATACCAGTGAGTAATAGCAAATAGGCAGTCTGCCTGGCCATGCCCGGCAGACGGATTGACTATTGCTGCTTTAACCCCAAGTCGAGGGGCGTCTTGCTGGGTTCCCCGCCGATTTCCCGCGCAAGTTTTGGTACTAAATAGCCGGACACCAGCGTCAGCAATTCGCGCACGATCGCTCTGGCCTCTTCGTCACTGACCATAAAATGCGCTGCTCCCTGCACTTTGTCCAACACGTGCAGATAATAAGGCATGACGCCGGCGTCGAATAGCGCGTTGCTCAGGTCGGCAAGCGTGTTGGCGTTATCATTTACGCCGCGCAGCAGCACGCTTTGATTCAATAAGGTCACGCCAGCCATACGCAGTTTTCTCATGGACGTACGAAACGCCGCATCAATCTCGTTGGCGTGGTTAACGTGGTTCACCAGCAGTACCTGTAACGATGATGCAGCAATACGTGCAACCAGCGTATCAGTAATACGTGCAGGAATCACAATGGGCAGTCGGCTGTGAATACGCAGGCGCTTGATGTGGGGAATAGATTCCAGCTGCGTCAATAGCCAGTCGAGTTCGTGATCCTTGGCCATAAGCGGATCGCCACCGGAAAAAATGATCTCATCCAGTTGGGGATGTGCCGAAATGTACTCCAGGGCCTGCTGCCAGTTACGCTTATTGCCTTGGTTTTCAGCATAGGGGAAGTGACGACGGAAGCAATAACGACAATTTACCGCGCACCCGCCTTTCACCAGCAGTAGCGCACGGTTGCTGTATTTATGCAGCAGACCGGGCACAACGCTATGCTGTTCTTCCAGCGGATCGGTAGAGAATCCCGGGGCATTAATAAACTCTTCCTTGGAGGTAAGTACCTGACGAAGAAGAGGATCGTTGGGATTACCTGGCTCCATACGGGCAATAAACGCCCGCGGAACACGCAGTGCGAACAGGCGTTTAGCATCACGCCCTGCCAATAGATTCGCATCAGCGTCTACATTTAAAAGATGCAGCAGTTCATCAGGACTGGTCACAACATCGGCAAGTTGCGTTAACCAATCTTCTCTGGATGGGGTATTTAGGGTTACAATATGCGCCATTTTGTGGCTTAGCTACCAATTAACAAAATTTCAGAGGGCCTTATGGCGACTTACTATAGCAACGATTTTCGTGCCGGTCTTAAAATCATGATGGACGGCGAACCTTATGCCGTTGAAGCCAGTGAATTCGTTAAACCCGGCAAAGGCCAGGCTTTCGCGCGCGTTAAGCTGCGCCGCCTGTTGACCGGTACTCGCGTTGAGAAAACCTTCAAGTCTACCGATTCTGCTGAAGGTGCGGACGTTGTCGATATGAACCTGACTTACCTGTATAACGACGGTGAGTTCTGGCACTTTATGAACAACTCTACTTTCGAACAGCTGGCCGCTGACGCTAAAGCCGTTGGCGATAACGCTAAATGGCTGCTGGATCAGGCTGAATGCATCGTGACCCTGTGGAACGGTCAGCCAATTTCCGTCACCCCGCCAAACTTTGTTGAGCTGGAAATCGTTGAAACCGATCCAGGCCTGAAAGGCGATACCGCGGGTACCGGCGGCAAGCCTGCTACGCTGTCCACTGGCGCAGTGGTTAAAGTTCCTCTGTTCGTACAGATTGGCGAAGTCATCAAAGTCGATACTCGCTCTGGCGAATACGTCTCCCGCGTGAAGTAATTCAGGCGGCGAAAGAGTTGGCGCAGCGCCATGCTGCGCCTCTACAGGTTGACATCGCAGGCAAGGAAGATGAATCCCACACTGAAACTTTTGCTACTGTTATTGCTGAGCGGTTCGCTGCTGACTGGATGCAATACGGCTCGCGGCATGGGCGAGGATATCCAGAGCCTGGGTCATGCTATTTCTCACGCGGTCAGCTAACCTTATTTCATCAGGCAATTCTTATTCATATACTCACTTTCTATCTGATTCCCTTTCTTCACTTCTTTTTCTCTTAAAAATCGTCTCGCTTCCCTCATCCTGGACCAGTTTGTCTATGCTTATAGAGCACGATAACTAAAACTGGTTAATAAGGATGACATTATGGTAAAAAAAGCGATTGCAGCGTTCTTTACGGTTTTGGCACTTTCCTCTGTACTGACCGCATGTAACACCACGCGCGGCGTAGGTCAGGATATTTCAGAAGGCGGCAGCGCGATTTCGGGCGCCGCGACCAAAGCTCAGCAATAGACCATGGCGGTACGGCCGTGGGTCGTACCGTTCTTCCTCACCGTTGCCACGTCGTGTATAATTCTTGTGGAATATCATCTACCTTACGGGACGGCCTGTAAGCGTTTCACATCTGGGGACGGCCCCATCAAAGGAGCCATATGTCCTGGTTTATTCTGTTTATCGCGGGTCTGCTGGAAGTCGTCTGGGCTGTCGGCCTGAAATATACCCATGGGTTTAGCCGCCTGGTGCCAAGCGTGGTAACGATTGCCGCCATGGTCATCAGCATGGCGCTGCTGTCGTGGGCGATGAAAACGCTACCCGTGGGGACGGCTTACGCCGTTTGGACCGGAATTGGCGCGGTCGGCGCAGCCGTGACGGGGATTATCCTGCTAGGCGAATCCGCCAGCCCGATGCGCATTGCCAGCCTGGCGTGTATTGTGATTGGTATCATTGGCCTGAAAATGAGCGCACATTAATACTGCTGATTGACCCACAGCAGTTTGCTGACGTCGAATCCCTGCTGGGTAGCGATATTCAGCATCTGCTGCTTCACTTCTGGCGGGATTTTCGGCGCGCGCGCCAGTAGCCAGAGATAATCCCGATCAGGTCCGCAAACCAGCGCGTAGCGATAATCCTTGTCCAGCGCAATCACGTTATAGCCGCCATAGAAGGGGCCGAAAAACGACACTTTCAGCGCGGCTTGCGTGGGCTCCCCGATAAAGTAAGCCACGCCGTCGGTTTTCTGCCACATCCCCCGGTCGGGGTTGTATCCCTTATTGACCACGTTCAGCCCACCATCGTCGCGCAGGCTATAGGTTGCGGTAACTTTTTCTAAACCGCTCTCAAAATGGTGATCGAAGCGGGCAATCTCATACCAGGTGCCAAGATAGCGTTGAGGGTTGAACGGACTGACCACGGTTACGCCAGGAGGTGGAGTCGGTGCGCTGCAGGCTACAAGCAGAAATGAAGCGGCAACAACCGCAATAACGGGTAGCAGACGCATAATGTTTTCCTTGCCAGTTTTAAGCTAAGTGTAGATTCAGGCAGGAAAAATGCGGCAGAATTTTCTTGAGAAGCGAGCCCGGTAACATAATGCTACCGGGCTTATCGCCGAGGAGGTAAAAACGGCCTCCGGCGAGCGCTTTAGATGAACAATATGCCGACCAGAGTGACGACGGTCAGAATCGCCGCGAGGCCGTAGAAGACCCACTTACCGTTGGGTACGTGAATTTTCAAATCATGCATCGCATGGTGAATACGGTGAAGTCCACACCATAGCGGCAGCACAATCATCAGGAAAATGAATGCGCGGCCAATAAAGCTATGGGCGAAAGCCAGCACGCGTTCGTAGCTGAAGGCGTCCGCGGGCGCCAGTCCGAGCGGCAGCATAATACCCACCAGCAGCACGATGACGGGGGCGACAATCGCTCCCCACATGCCGCCAGCGCCAAACAGCCCCCAGAATACCGGTTCATCAGAACGTTTTGGTTTGGGATTAATCATTCCAGCCTCCTTACCAGAACAGCGCGACAAACAGGATCACCACGGTGACGACCGCAGTGACAACCCAAAGCCCCTTAATAACCGGCTCTGGCCCCATTTTCTCGCCTTTAAGGATAATATTGGCAGCTTTCGGTGCCAGCTCAAACCAGGTTTTGGTATGCAGCAGCGCGGCTGCAAGCGTGATCAGGTTCAGGATCACGACAATCGGATTTTGCAGAAAACCGATATACCCGGCCCAGCTCTCCGCGCCGTGCTTCAGTGCGAACAATCCGTAAATCAGCACAATGCTGAACCAGACCGTGGGTACCGCTGTTCCCTCACGCAGCATATAGAAGCGATAAAACGGCAGCTTTTTCCACCAGGTCGACGGCATCGGCCGCACGTAGGGTTTGCGTTTAGTCGTCATACTGCACTCCTTAGCGTGGTTTCAGGGTGGCGATAAGAAAGTCTTTCGAGCTTTCTACCTTGCCCTGCTGGATCGCGGCCGCCGGGTCGACGTGTTTCGGGCAGACTTCGGAGCAGTAGCCCACGAAAGTACATGTCCAGACGCCATTCTGGCCGTTAAGCTGCGCCATACGTTCCTTTTTACCGTGGTCGCGGCTGTCTTCGTTGTAGCGATGGGCGAGGGTGATCGCCGCCGGGCCGATAAACTCCGGATTAAGACCAAACTGCGGGCAGGCCGCGTAGCACAGGCCGCAGTTAATGCAGCCGGAGAACTGGTGGTACTTGGCCATTTGCGCCGGCGTCTGCGTGTTAGGCCCCTGATCGGGCGTGCGCGGGTTGCCAATGATGTACGGCTTAATCGCTTCCAGGCTTTCAATAAAGTGGGTCATATCGACCACCAGATCGCGCTCAATCGGGAAGTTAGCCAGCGCCTCGACTTTAATGCCTTTGGTGTATTCGCGCAGGAAGGTTTTGCAGGCCAGTTTTGGCACCTTGTTCACCATCATGCCGCAGGAACCGCAAATCGCCATGCGGCAGGACCAGCGGTAGCTGAGGTCCGGTGCGAGGTTGTCTTTGATATAGCCCAGGGCATCCAGCAGCGAGGTTTGCTCATCGTAGGGAACTTCATAGAAAGCGCTGTGCGGTGCGATGTCCACTTCCGGGTTGTAGCGCACCACTTCGACTTTCATGTTTTTCATCTCAGCCATTCGTCGTCTCCTTCTTCTCGGCTGCTTCCGCTTCCGCACCGTACACGCGTTTTGCCGGCGGCAGAGTGGTGATTTTCACATCACTGTACTCCAGACTAGTGTGACCATCGGCATCGCGGAAGGCGAGGGTATGCTTGAGGAAGTTGACGTCGTCGCGCTCGGTGCAGCCGTCATCCAGACGCTGATGCGCGCCGCGGGACTCTTTACGCGCGAGGGCGGAATGCGCCATACATTCGGCGACGTTCAGTCCATGGCCCAGTTCGATGGTGTACAGCAGGTCGGTATTGAACACGCTGGACGTATCGGTGATCCGCACGCGCTTGAAGCGCTCCTGCAGCTCGGCGAGCTTATCGACCGTTTTCTGCATGAGCTCCGGCGTACGGTAGATGCCGCAGCCTTCTTCCATCGACAGACCCATTTCGTCGCGAATCTTCGCCCAGTTCTCGTTACCTTCCTGATTAACCAGATCTTTCAGGCGTTTCTCGATATCGACGACCTGCGCGTCCAGCGCGGCGCTATTGGCTTCGCCCGCTTCGGTTGCGCGCTGCATGGCCTGCTCACCGGCCAGACGACCAAAGACCACCAGCTCCGCCAGGGAGTTGGAGCCAAGGCGGTTGGCGCCGTGCAGACCCACAGAAGAACACTCGCCAACGGCAAACAGCCCTTTGATACGGGTTTCACACTGCTGGTCGGTTTCGATCCCGCCCATGGTGTAGTGTGCGGTTGGACGCACCGGAATCGGCTCTTTTACCGGATCGACGCCAACGTAGGCCTTCGCGAGTTCACAGATAAACGGCAGACGTTCAAGCAGCTTTTTCTCACCCAAATGGCGCAGATCGAGATAGACCACATCGCCTCGCGGCGTAGGGATCGTGTTGCCCTTGCGCCATTCGTGCCAGAAAGCCTGGGAGACTTTATCGCGCGGACCCAGCTCCATATATTTATTTTTCGGTTCGCCCAGCGGGGTTTCTGGACCCATGCCGTAATCCTGCAGGTAGCGGTAGCCGTTCTTGTTGACCAGAATACCGCCTTCGCCGCGGCAGCCTTCCGTCATCAGAATACCGGAGCCCGGCAGGCCGGTGGGGTGATATTGCACGAACTCCATATCGCGCAGCGGTACGCCGTGGCTGAGCGCCATACCCATCCCGTCGCCGGTGACGATACCGCCGTTGGTATTGTAGCGATACACGCGTCCAGCGCCGCCGGTAGCCAGAACTACCGCGTTGGCGCGGATCTGTACCAGCGTACCTTCCATCATATTCATCGCGACCAGACCGCGAGCCTGCCCATCATCGACCAGAATATCCAGAACAAAATGTTCGTCGAAGCGTTGGATTTGCGGAAATTGAAGCGAGGTCTGGAACAGGGTGTGCAGCATATGAAAGCCGGTTTTATCGGCAGCGAACCAGGTTCGTTCGATCTTCATGCCGCCGAATCGCCGGACGTTGACGCTACCGTCCGGGCGGCGGCTCCACGGGCATCCCCACTGTTCGAGCTGGGTCATTTCCGTCGGGCAGTGATGAACGAAGTAGTCAACGACGTCCTGCTCACATAGCCAGTCGCCGCCGGCAACGGTGTCGTGAAAATGGTACTCGAAGCTATCATGATCCTGCGCAACGGCAGCGGAACCCCCTTCAGCAGCAACGGTATGGCTGCGCATAGGATAGACTTTTGAAATTAGAGCGATTTTTGCATTTGGATTAGCTTGCGCGGCGGCTATTGCGGCGCGAAGACCTGCTCCGCCTGCGCCTATTACAGCAAGATCGGCTTGAAAAGTTTGCACGACATTCCTCCAGTTTTTGTTTATTTCGCCGCCGGGCTGGCGAAAACGTATCACTGCTCCTTTATAGGTAAGGAGTATAGCCGTAGGGTTAGGAGGGAAAATTGACGTGTTCGATTTTTTTATCGTTCTGTGCGGTCGTTTATCTCATTGCTTTATGTTTTTGGGTTATCAATAAATTAAGTGTATGTAACGCGTTTACGTATTCGCACAAAATTTGTTTCATTCGCCAGTTACGAGTAGACTTCGTGCCCTTGTTTCAAATCGGAGAACGTACCATGAGCGAAACGGCAACCTGGCAGCCGAGCGCATCCATTCCAAATCTATTAAAACGTGCAGCGGTCATGGCGGAAATTCGCCGTTTCTTTACCGACCGCGGCGTGCTGGAGGTGGAGACGCCCTGCATGAGTCAGGCGACGGTGACGGATATTCATATGGTCCCGTTTGAGACGCGTTTCGTCGGTCCTGGTCATTCTCAGGGGCTGAATCTGTACCTGATGACCAGCCCGGAGTATCACATGAAGCGCCTGCTGGCGGCCGGCTGCGGCCCGGTGTTTCAGCTGTGTCGTAGCTTCCGCAATGAAGAGATGGGGCGCCACCATAACCCGGAATTCACCATGCTGGAGTGGTATCGTCCGTGCTATGACATGTACCGGCTGATCAATGAAGTGGACGATCTGCTCCAGCAGGTCCTCGACTGCCAGCCAGCCGAAAGCCTCTCCTATCAGCAAGCCTTCCAGCGTCATCTGGAAATCGATCCGCTGTCGGCGGATAAAACGCAGCTGCGCGAAGCGGCGGCGAAGCTGGATCTGAGCAATATCGCCGATACGGAAGAGGACCGGGATACGCTGCTTCAGCTACTTTTTACCATGGGCGTCGAGCCGCACATCGGTAAAGATCGTCCGACGTTTATTTATCACTTCCCGGCAAGTCAGGCGTCGCTGGCGCAAATCAGCACCGAAGATCACCGCGTGGCGGAACGTTTCGAGGTCTATTACAAAGGCATTGAGCTGGCGAACGGTTTTCATGAGCTGACCGACGCGCGCGAACAGCAGCAGCGTTTTGAGCAGGATAACCGCAAGCGCGCCGCTCGCGGCCTGCCGCAGCAGCCAATCGATCGTCATCTGCTGGCCGCTCTCGAAGCCGGGCTGCCGGATTGTTCCGGCGTGGCGCTGGGCGTTGACCGCGTCGTGATGCTGGCCCTGGGGGCAGAAAGCATCGGTGAGGTTCTCTCTTTCACCGTCGACCGCGCCTGATCCTTTCTCAGCTTCCCTTTCGATGATGGAAGGGAAGCCCGCCTTTTAGCCCTAATACCCACAAGAACCGTTTGGGTTTTTGCTACTATCCGCGCTCATTTTTTTGGCTATCCGGCATCCTCTGCCGCGATACAGCGTTTGGATAGATTTATGCACCAGCAAATAAAGAAGATGAGCCTGATTGGGCTGATATTAATGATCTTCACCTCGGTATTTGGTTTTGCAAACAGCCCCTCTGCGTTCTACCTGATGGGCTACAGCGCGATGCCGTTTTATCTCTTCTCCGCTCTGTTTTTCTTTATCCCTTTTGCGCTAATGATGGCGGAGATGGGAGCGGCCTATCGTAAGGAGGAGGGCGGGATCTATTCATGGATGAATCATAGCGTCGGCCCGCGCTTTGCGTTTATGGGGGCCTTTATGTGGTTTTCATCCTATATGGTCTGGATGGTCAGCACGGCGGCTAAAATTTGGGTGCCGTTTTCCACATTCTTATTCGGCGCGGATAAAACGCAAACCTGGGCGCTGGCCGGACTGACCTCCACGCAAACGGTCGGTATTCTTGCCGCGTGCTGGATGCTGCTGGTGACCTTTGTCGCGGTAAAAGGCATGCACAAAATCGCCAAAATTACCGCCGTCGGCGGGATCGCGGTCATGGGCCTTAATCTGGTCCTGCTGCTGGTGAGCCTGGTGATTTTACTGCTCAACGGCGGCCATTATGCCCAACCATTGGATTTCACGGCCTCGCCTAATCCAGGCTACCAGTCTGGTCTGGCGATGCTATCGTTCGTGGTTTTTGCCATCTTTGCCTACGGCGGAATCGAAGCGGTTGGCGGTCTGGTGGATAAAACCGAGCAGCCGGAAAAGAATTTCGCCAAAGGCATTGTTATCGCGGCGGTCGTCATTTCTGTTGGCTATTCGCTGGCGATTGTTCTGTGGGGCGTGAGCGCCAACTGGCAGCAGGTATTGAGCAACCCTTCCACGAACCTCGGTAATATCACCTACGTGCTGATGACCCGCCTTGGCGCCACCCTGGCTAATGCGATGCATCTGCCGTCTGCCGTCGCCGCCCTGAGCGGATTATGGTTTGCCAGAATCACCGGACTCGCCATGTTCCTCGCTTATACCGGCGCTTTCTTTACCCTGAGCTACTCGCCGTTAAAGGCGATTATTCAGGGCACGCCAAAAGCGCTCTGGCCTTCAGCAATGACGCGAATTAACGCTAACGGTATGCCGGCGAACGCCATGTGGTGGCAGTGCCTGCTGGTGAGCGTGTTTATTCTGCTGGTTTCCTTTGGGGGCGATACCGCGTCGGCGTTTTATAACAAACTGACGCTGATGGCGAATGTCTCTATGACGCTGCCGTATCTGTTTTTAACGCTGGCATTTCCTTTTTTTAAGGCTAAGCAGGATCTCGATCGCCCCTTTGTGATTTTTAAACACCGCGGCTCGACGCTGCTGGCGACCGCCGTTGTGGTACTGGTGGTGGCATTTGCCAATATCTTTACCGTGATTGAGCCGGTGATGGAAGCGGGTGACTGGGGCAGCGCGCTGTGGATGGTCGGCGGACCGGCTTTCTTTTCGCTGCTGGCGCTGGGGATCTATGAGAATTACCGCCGGCGTACAGCGGTGCAGCTAATGGTCCAGGAGAGCTAAAACGCTGGCCTTGCCTGCGTTCAGGCAAGGCCGTTCTTACAGGCTGCCGGGCGTACGGCTGGTTTTCCCTGCCGAGGTCAGCGCCCTGCTGCTTTTTCTGCCATCAATGCTCTCCAGGCGCATCTGGAACGGCGGGAACGGCATATCGATACCGTGCTCGCGGAATCCGGCCAGAATCAGCTGGTGCATCTCGTGGCGCAGCGGCATCCGGTGACCCATTTCGGCGGCGTAGATACGCAGCTCGAAAATCTGGATCCCCTGCTGCAGATCAACGAGGAACGCTTCCGGCGCCGGGGTATCGATAACCAATGAACAGCGGTGCGCGGCATTTAACAGGATCTGCGCCACCTCTTCGGTATCGGCATCTACCGGAGCAGGCACCGTTAGCACCACGCGGGTCACGGAATCCGACAGCGACCAGTTGATGAACTGTTCGGTGATGAACGCCTTGTTCGGTACGATAATCTCTTTACGGTCCCAGTCGCTGATGGTGGTGGCGCGGGTATTAATACGCGTCACGCTGCCGGTGAGATCGCGAATGGTGACCGTATCGCCAATGCGGATCGGTTTCTCAAACAGGATAATCAGGCCCGAGATAAAGTTGGCGAAGATCTCCTGCAGGCCAAAACCGAGACCCACACCGAGCGCGGCAATAAGCCACTGTAGCTTGGACCACTCAATGCCAATCATCGAGAAGCCGACCAGACCGCCGATCAGCATCAGCAGATACTTAGTGATGGTGGTGATGGCGTAGCCGGTGCCCGGCGTCAGTTCCAGATGCTGGAGGATGGCCAGCTCCAGCAGCGCGGGCAGGTTGCGCACCAGCTGGGTGGTAATAATCAGCACCAGGATGGCTATCAGCACCGCGCCGAGGGTAATCGGCTCCAGGCTCTCAACGCCCTGTACCGTGGAGGTGACGTCCCACAGCGAGATATTCTCCAGGAAGCCAAATGCGGAGTGGATTTCTGACCACAGCACGATAACCGACACCAGCGCGATCAGCATCAGCAGGGAGCGCACCAGGCGCAACGACTGGGTACTGATGGCATCAAGATCGACCTCGCTGACCTCAGCTTCCATCGAACCTTCCGGGCTGCTGGTATGCTGGACTTCCTCTTCGCCGCGGGCGCGCTGGGCGAGGATCTCCGCCCGACGGTGCTTCGCGCGATCGAACGCCAGGCGGCGCCGCTGGATCAGCATCCAGCGGCGTATGATGTGATAAACCACCAGCAGCAGGAACCAGATGGCGACCGAGGTTTCAAGCCTGGCGAGCAGCGCCTGCGACGTGGCAAGATAGCCGATCGCCGCCGCCAGCATCGCTATCAGCGGCGCGCCGAGCAGCATATTCCACAGCAGCCGGTTCAGCATATTGTCGCCGCTGCCTTCTTTGTCGAGATACAGCGGAATGCCGGCGCGTTTCAGGCTCAGGGTCACCATCGCCAGCGCGCCGCAAATCAACATAAAGCAGAGGCGGCCCAGCGAGGCGGAGAACTCGCGATCGTTGAGGTTATCGAAAGTAATCAGCGCCATAATCAGCGGCACGATCAGCCCGATGCTCATCAGGTAGTAGCGCATCGCTTTGCTGACGCGGCTGCGCGGCCAGCCAAAGTGGGCGATAAACAGGCCGTTAGGGCGGGCGAACGTGGCGCAAATCATCACGACCCACAGCAGCGGTACCGTGGCGGTGACGCTATCGCCAATCGCCACGGCCAGCGGGAAAGGCCAGGCAGCCTGCAGGCCATAGCCCAGCGTCATCCACAGCACCGGCAGCGGCGAGGCCACCAGTATGGACCAGAACACCGTGCGCAGGGTGAGCCAGAAGTGATCCTGCGTAACCTTACCGACGCGCGCGCTTGAGCGCTCAAGGAAGCTGGTGAAATGGCGGCGTGAGCTAATACTAAACCCCACCAGAATGAGCGCGACGAAGAGTGGCAGCAGGGTCTCTTTGCTGGTCAGCATCATCATGCTGGCCTTACCGAGCTGGCTCATGGTATCGAGCGAGATCAGGCGGCGGAGATCCTGAACGATCTCCAGCGGCCATGAGAAGCCGATTGGGCTGACGTCCGAGGTCCAGAACAGATAGCGGTGGGTCGCTTCGTTGATCTCTTTAAGCGCATCCTCTAGCTGACCGTTGGCGACCTTCAGCTTGGTCAGTTCGAGCATAAGCGTATCGCCGCCGCGCAGCAGGGAGTTGAGCAGCTCGGTCTGCGTACGCATCTGGGCCTGCAGAATACGGTTCTGTTCCGCGGTGAGCGGTTCACCGTTGGCCTGACGAATTTGTCTTAGCTGCGGCTGTTTGCCGAGCTGATCTTCATAGCGTAAACGCTGCACGCGCAGCTGCGCCATTTCGGTATCCAGCTGCTGCGGCCGCGGGATTTCCGGCAGCCGCGCCACCTGCGCGCGCAGGGCTTCACCAAGCAGATTGGAAGAGCCCAGCCACTGGGACTGCTCGCGCAGGGTGTTTAACGCCTGACGCACCTGGAGGGTCTGATTGGTCGCCTGGCGCTGCTGCGAGGCGATCAAATCCATCCGCTGCGCCTGCTGGTTGAGCGCCTGCGACAGCTCGCGGTTAACTTTAAACTGCGCCACGATATCCGGCGGCAGGTTTTCGCTGTTTTCTGCCAGCAGTTCGGTGCTTTCCAGCGCTTTCTCCGCCTCGCGCTGCCGTTGGTTATTGAGCTGATTTCGCAGCGCCTGTAGCCAGGCGTCGAGCTGTTCGCTCTCTTTCTGCGCCAGCTCGGATCGCAACCGTGAGAGCTCCTGGCGGTTATTGGCGGAAAGCTGTGCCAGATCCAGCTCATCGACCAGCGCTTTCAGCCGCGCGGACTCCGCCTGCAGACCAAGATTTTGCGCCTGTGCCAGCGGGGTATTACTGCTTTGCGCGCCGACCCGGCGTTCAACCTCATTCAGCTGGCGGCGGGCATCGCTCTGCTGCTGCGGCAGCTGGTTGAGCGAGTCGGCGATGTCGCGGGCGCGATCCTGCTCCTGCTGAGCTTTACGACTGGCTTCCAGCAGCTGGCTGCTGACCTGGAGAATCTCCTGGTTCAGGGCATCGGAGGAGAGGGTAGTGGAGACCTGGCGCGGCTCATCGCTGAGATTGTTGAGCTGCGCGCGCAGGTTTTGCGACAGTTTGGGAAAGTTATCGATAACGTCCTGGTACTGGCGGGCGCGCTCAAGGGAAGCATTACGCTCCTCAAGGGCGTTCAGGGCAGATTGCAGGACTTCAACGGTTTCAGGCTGGGCGGGCTTTGCCGCCTTCGCCTGTTCCAGCTCCTGGGCTATCTGTTTAGCATCCGGGGCTGTCGCTGCGTACGCCCCAAAACTGAGGCTCCAGGCCAACAGGAAAGTGTATATCAGGCGCACGGCGTAACCTTTTTTCAGGAATTAACCTTCGTCTTGTTTATCGTCAACCAGAGGGCTGGCGGCGTGTTCAGCGCGGACTTCTTCTTCCGCCAGCGGCGCGGGCTCTACCGGCGCTGCGGCTTCAGGCGCGATCGCCAGCGGCTGGCCTATTTTGGTCACCGACAGGCTTTGTAACTGCTCAACCAGCTTCACCTGGCCCGGAGCAAACAGGTTAATCACCGTGGAGCCCAGCTTAAAGCGGCCCATCTCCTGGCCTTTCAGCAGGGCGACGGAGCCTTCGCTATCGCCAGCAGGCCAGGTCCAGCGCTTAATGATGCCTTCGCGCGGCGGCGTGACGGTACCGGACCACACGGTTTCGATGCTGCCGACGATGGTAGCGCCGACGAGGATTTGCACCATAGGGCCAAACTCAGTATCGAACAGGCAGATGACGCGCTCGTTGCGGGCAAAAAGATTCGGCACGTTTTGCGCGGTCAGATGGTTTACGGAAAACAGATCCCCCGGCACGTAGATCATTTCGCGCAGAATACCGTTGCACGGCATATGCACGCGGTGGTAATCGCGCGGCGAAAGATAGGTGGTAACAAAGCTGCCGTTACGGAACAGGTCAGCCATCTGGTAGTTACCGGCCAGCAGCGCTTCCAGGCTGTAGTTATGGCCTTTAGCCTGCAAAATTTTGTCGTCTTCAATGGCGCCCAGTTGGCTGATGACGCCGTCGGCGGGCATTACCAGCACACTCGGGTCGGCGTTTAGCGGACGGACGTCGTCGCGCAGCGGGCGAACGAAGAAGTCGTTAAAGGTACGGTAGCTGGCGGTGTCAGGCTTTTGCGCCTCTTTCATATCGACCTTGTAATATTTCACGAACAGATCGATGACCAGTTTTGTCAGCCAGCCTGCTCGTTTGCGTGCACCCCAGCCTGCGAGGCGGGTGAGCCACAGTTTAGGCAGAATGTATTGCAGTGAAAGTTTAAGATCGTTTAACAAGGTAGCCTCCAGGCCATTATTTGTCGTTCCTGGCCCCGCGGAGCAGCGGAGCCTGAAAAAAGGGGGACGATTCTAACGATGCTCAGCTTAAATGTCAGTCATCGGTTGATGAAAAGCTTTTACGCGTTTTTACCTGTACCTGCGCCATGCTTTCCAGAATGCGATGGTAGTTTTCAAACCGGCTTTCGGCGATTTCGCCTTTCTCCACCGCTTCGCGAATGGCGCAGCCCGGGTCATTGTCGTGTTTGCAGTCGCGGTATTTGCACCGGCCTAAATAATCATGGAATTCGACAAAGCCGTGGGTGATTTGTTCCGCGTCGAGATGCCACAGGCCGAACTCGCGTACGCCCGGCGAGTCAATCACATCGCCGCCGTGCGGGAAGTGGTACAGGCGCGCGGCCGTGGTGGTGTGCTGCCCCAGTCCGGAGACATCCGAAACGTCATTGGTGAGGATTTGGTCATCATGCAGGCCCAGCAGCGCGTTCAGCAGGCTGGATTTGCCTACCCCTGACTGCCCGGCAAAGATACTGATACGATCGGTGAGCGCCTCTTCAAGCGGCTTCAGGCCATCCTGCGTGCGGCTGGAGACCATCAGTACGCGGTAACCAATATGGCGATAAATGTCCATTTGCTCGTTGACGAAGTCCATGCTCGCCTGATCCAGCAGGTCGATCTTATTGAGCACGATCAGCGGCTCAACGTTCAGCGTTTCGCAGGCCACAAGGTAGCGGTCGATAATATTCGGAGAAAGCTCAGGCAAAATCGCGGAAACAATGACAATCTGATTGATATTGGCGGCGATGGGTTTGACGCCGTCGTAGAAATCCGGACGCGTCAGTACGGAGGTCCGTTCATGGACGGCCTCGACGATGCCCTTGACGTTGACGCCGTCAGCTTCGCTTTTGCCAGGCCGCCAGACCACGCGATCGCCGGTGACCAGCGAACGGATGGTGCGGCGTATGTTGCAACGGTGGACGCTACCGTCGGCGGATTCGACATCGGCATGCATGCCAAAGCGGCTAATGACGGTCCCTTCGGATTTCTCACCGAACAGGTTGTCATCAAAATCGGCCTTCTCCGAAGTCGTTTTCAGGCGGCGCTGGTGGTTGGCCTTCACGCGGCGCTGTTGGCCTTTGGAGAGTTTATTTTTACTCAATCGAACTGGCTCCTGGTCGCCCTGTACGGGCAAAACCTCTATGATACACGCTATTTTAGATGAATATAGTGACGTAAGAAGGGTGGAAAATAACATGAGTGCAGATGAAAACAACCTGATTTGGATCGATCTTGAAATGACGGGGCTGGATCCGGAGCGCGATCGCATCATCGAAATCGCCACCCTGGTGACCGACGCGAATCTGAACATTCTGGCGGAAGGGCCGACCATTGCGGTGCACCAGTCAGACGCGCAGCTGGCGTTGATGGATGAGTGGAACGTGCGTACCCATACCGGCAGCGGGCTGGTGGAGCGGGTGAAGGCGAGTACCCAGGGCGATCGTGAAGCCGAACTGGCGACTATCGAATTCCTCAAGAAGTGGGTACCGGCAGGTAAGTCGCCGATCTGCGGCAATAGCATTGGCCAGGATCGTCGCTTCTTGTTTAAATATATGCCTGAGCTGGAAGCGTATTTCCACTACCGCTATCTGGACGTCAGCACGCTGAAAGAGCTCGCTCGTCGCTGGAAGCCGGAAATTCTCGACGGCTTTAAGAAACAAGGAACCCATCAGGCGATGGACGATATTCGCGAATCTGTTGCGGAACTGGCCTACTATCGCGAACACTTTATTAAGCTTTAACGCCCGAGCCGGGGCCAGCACGCCCCGGTCATCCCCCCGACTATTTAAACCACTTCTGTTCCATGGCCTGGAACTCCGGCGAGGCTTTTACGACATCCAGAGCGGCATTGATGTTATTCAGCAGCTCAGGATCGTCTTTACGTACCGCAATGGCGTACTGCTTACCGTAGTAGCCGGGATCCGTGGCGCGTTCGTCCATCATGGCGTAGTCGGGGTTATCCTGGAGCCATTTCGTTAACGTCTCCTGATCGCCCATCACGCCGCTAATCACGCCTTCTTTCAGCGCGCTCAGGGCGCTTTCGTCGCTGTTGTAAGGCACCGCATGCACGGCTTTTTGTTTGTCCCGCAGATAGTGCTGATGAAGGGTGCCTTTCACGACGCCGATTTTTTTATCCTTCAGATCGGCAAAGGTGTGGGCGGCGTCTTTCGCTGTAACAACTACGCCGGACAGCGCCTGACGATAGGGATGGCTGAACGCAACCTGCTTTTCTCGCATCGGAATCACTTCGATACCGGCAATCACGGCGTCGAATTTCTTAAAGCGCAGCGCCGGGATGAGGGTATCGAACCCCTGGGGAGTGAATTTGCATTCGACCTGCATCTGCCTGCACAGCGCGTTGGCCAGGTCGATATCAAAACCCGTGGGCTGATTTTTACCATTGACGGTTTCATACGGCGGATTGGCCGTCGTTGTCCCAAAATGTAGCGTTGTTGCCGATGCTGTTCCTGTGGCAAGCGTGGCCAGCAGCAGGACGGTAAGCGCTTTTTTCATTTTATTTCCCTGGTTGTCATCGTTGTTGACCGTCAGCGGGCGATATCCGCCTATAAACTTGAGCGATTTTGCGCCTTTAGCGGGCCCGGAAAAAGTGATTTTGCCGCATTTGCTGGTTATTTAGACAATTCAGGCCGGTGTGTGGTGATAAAGTGGTCACTTAAACCAAAAACGAAAAAAATTGCGCTCAGGGGGGTTGCAGGTAAATCGAATTCTCGTATAATGCGCCTCCCGTGACGAAGCAGAAATGCAAATCACGACGCCATAGAAATATGGCCAGAAGTATGCGGGAATAGCTCAGTTGGTAGAGCACGACCTTGCCAAGGTCGGGGTCGCGAGTTCGAGTCTCGTTTCCCGCTCCAAAATTTGAAAGTTACCACACCCAAGCGGGAATAGCTCAGTTGGTAGAGCACGACCTTGCCAAGGTCGGGGTCGCGAGTTCGAGTCTCGTTTCCCGCTCCAAATATCTTCTCATACCCAGTTTATCCACAGCGCAATCACGCGCCGGTGATGATTTTCGCGCGGTCCTGAAAATACTGTGAACAGAGTTATCCACAGGTTAACCTTTCGTTCTCTCTCAGGAAATTACTTCACTATGTAAATAGTATTCTTATATCTAATTGAAAGATAACAGTTAAATTTCATTTCAAAGTGTTAATCCGATCACTTGACGAACGTCTGCCCCTTGAAACGCAATGTGTTTTTATTTTTATTCACACCCTGTGAATGAATCAGGCGTCGCGCGGTAGCCCTTTTTCAACCACCCTGACCAGCCGCCGCTTTTTGGGTAACTGCACCTCAACCACATTGGCATTTCTCTTTTCAATTTGCTGCGCCATCGCCCATTCGATATGTTCGTCGAGAAGCGGGTGCTCACCCCTGCGGCTTTCCAGCGCCTTCAGGTTCGCTTCATCCCAGGGCGCGTTGCCCAACGCGACGGCAATATTACGCAGCCAGCGCAGATGACCAATACGGCGAATGGCCGAACCTTCCGTCACTTTTAAAAACCAGGGTTCGCTCCAGGCGAACAGCTCAATAAGCGCCGGGGCGTGTAGCGCCTTGCGCGGGCTGAAATCATCTTCATCGGTGAGCTGCGCGAAGCGGTTCCACGGGCAAATCAGCTGGCAGTCATCGCAGCCGTATATGCGGTTGCCGATCAGCGGACGAAACTCTTCCGGAATAGCGCCTTCCAGTTCGATAGTCAGATAGGAAATACAGCGCCGGGCATCGACGGTATAGGGCTCGACGATGGCGCCGGTTGGGCAGATGGTCATGCAGGCAACACAGCGGCCGCACTCTTCCTCAACGGGCTGGTCAATGGGAAGAGGGAGATCGATAAGCAGTTCACCGAGGAAAAAGAACGAGCCGGCATCGCGACTAAGAATGAGCGAGTGCTTACCTGTCCATCCCAGCCCCGCTTTTTCAGCTAAAGGGCGTTCAAGAATCGGCGCGGAATCGACAAAAGGTCTAAAATTGAGCGAAGCACACTGTCCCTGAATCATCTCACCTAATTTTTTCAGGCGATAACGTAATAGCTTGTGATAGTCCCGTCCGAGGGCGTAACGGCTAACGTAACCCACCGCGGGGTCTTTCAGGGTGCGGGCGAAAGCGGCATTAGCGGGCAGGTAGTTCATTCTCACGCTAATCACGCGCAGGGTACCGGGCTGGAGTTCATGGGGGCGCGCGCGCATCATGCCATGACGCGCCATCCACGCCATTTCGCCGTGGTATTGTTTATCCAGCCACGCCTGCAGTTTAGGTTCGCTGGCGCTGAGATCGGTATCGGTAATACCGACCTGCTGGAACCCCAACTCTGTGCCCCATTGTTTGATTTGCTGCGCTAACTGATTGAGATCGAGGGGCTGTGACATGATGGACCATACGATGACGAGAAACACCGGGAGTATACCACATATCATCTGGTCGGCGGAGGCGCTACGGCGAGCGGAAAAAGAGGCGGCGGATGCCCTTGGGCTGACGTTGTATGAACTGATGCGTCGTGCGGGCGAAGCGGCTTTTGAGCTTGCGCGCGTCCAGTATCCTGAAAGCCAGCACTGGCTGATTCTCTGCGGCCACGGTAATAACGGCGGCGACGGCTACGTTGTGGCTCGCCTGGCACAGTCGCGAGGCATTCAGGTCACGCTGCTGGCGATGGAGAGCGAGAAGCTGCTGCCGGATGAGGCCAGCCTCGCGCGTGAGGAGTGGCTCAACGCCGGCGGCACGATTCATGCCGCCAGCATCCCCTGGCCGGAAGATATCACGCTGATTATTGACGGCCTGCTCGGTACCGGGTTACAGAGCGCGCCCCGGGAAAACGTTGCGGCGCTGATCGCGCGGGCAAACGCCCATCCGGCTGAGGTTGTGGCGCTGGATATCCCCTCCGGCCTGAATGCGCAGACGGGGACGACGCCGGGCGCGGTTATCCATGCCGCTCATACCATCACCTTTATCGCGCTTAAGCCGGGGCTGCTGACCGGCAAAGCCCGCGATGTCGTTGGCCGTTTGCATCATCACGCCCTGGGGCTTGAGGGGTGGCTGGCAGGCCAAACGACGGCGCTCAGTCGCTATGATGCCTCGCAGCTCCCCGGCTGGCTGCCGCCGCGGCGTCCAACCTCGCACAAAGGCGACCACGGTAAGCTGGTGATTATCGGCGGCGAACCGGGGACGGCGGGTGCCATACGAATGAGCGGTGAAGCGGCGCTGCGCGCGGGCGCCGGGCTGGTGCGAGTACTGACTCACCGGGACAACATTGCGCCCATTCTCACCGCCAGGCCGGAGCTGATGGTCCATGAGCTGACGTCCCGCTCTCTCGAAGAGAGTCTGCACTGGGCGGATGTCATCGCGATTGGGCCGGGTCTGGGGCAGGGCGAGTGGGGTAAAAATGCGCTACGCCAGGCGGAGAATTTTCGCAAACCGATGGTCTGGGATGCGGATGCGCTGAACCTGCTGGCAATCAATCCCGATAAACGTCACAATCGCGTGCTGACGCCGCATCCCGGCGAAGCCGCCCGCCTGCTGAACGTGAGTGTGGCAGAAATTGAAAGCGATCGCTTACATTCTGCACAACGTCTGGTAAAACGTTATGGTGGCATCGTGGTGCTGAAAGGCGCAGGTACGATCGTGGCGAGCGAAACGGGCGAAATGGCTATTATCGACGCCGGTAACGCTGGGATGGCCAGCGGCGGGATGGGCGATGTGCTGACCGGTATTATCGCTGCGTTGTTAGGCCAGCGCCTGACGCCGTATGATGCCGCCTGCGCCGGATGCGTTGCTCATGGCGAAGCCGCCGATCGGCTGGCGGCGAGACACGGCACCCGCGGAATGCTGGCGACCGATCTTTTTTCCACGCTCAGGCGTGTTGTTAACCCGGATGTGATTGACGTAGACCATGATTAACCGAGTGATTCCTTTACCCGATGAGCAGGCGACTTTAAGCCTTGGCAACCGCGTCGCGCAGGCATGCGCTGGCGCGACGGTCATCTATTTATATGGCGATTTAGGGGCGGGTAAGACCACCTTTAGCCGCGGTTTCCTTCAGGCTCTCGGTCACAGTGGCAACGTTAAAAGCCCAACCTACACCCTCGTCGAGCCTTACAGTCTCGATAATTTGATGGTCTATCACTTCGATCTTTATCGCCTGGCGGATCCTGAGGAACTCGAGTTTATGGGGATCCGCGATTATTTTACTGACGATGCTATCTGCCTGGTGGAATGGCCTCAGCAGGGCACGGGAGTACTGCCGGACCCGGATGTTGAAATTCACCTTGAGTATCAGGCACAAGGGCGTGAGGCGCGCGTAACCGCGGTCTCCTCATTGGGTGAGTCTTTATTGGCGCGTTTGGCTAATTAGCCTGAAGGACGACGGGATGATGTATCGCTTAACCAGTTGGCTGGCCGCCGCACTGATGCTGTTCAGCATTCAGGCCACTGCGGCAAGTTTATCCGATATCCAGGTCTCAAATGGCGATCGGCAGGCCCGCATTACCATTAGCTTTATCGGCGAACCTGAATATTCGTTTAGCCCCCAGGGCAAACGCATCGTGGCGCTGGATATTAAACAGACTGGCGTACTCCAGGGGCTACCGCTGCAGTTTAGCGGCAATAATCTGGTAAAAAGCATTCGTTCCGGGACGCCGCAGGATACGCAGTCGCTGCGCCTGCTGGTGGATCTCACCGCCGATGGCAAAACCCGCGCGGTGAAACAGCAGAACGGCTCTAACTACACCGTGGTGTTTACGATTAACGCCGACGTGCCGCCTCCGCCTCCACCTCAGCCGGTGGTGGTTAGACAGGCGGAAAGGCCCGTGGCGCAGCCCGTGCGTCCGAGCGAACCCGCGCGCAACCCGTTTAAAGCCGATAACGACCGGCTTACCGCGGTGACCAGCACCAGTAGCGTAACGCGTCCTGCGGCGCGTACCGTTTCCGGCGACGATAAAGTGATTATCGCCATTGACGCCGGCCACGGCGGCCAGGATCCGGGAGCCATTGGTCCGAACGGCACAAAAGAGAAGAATGTGACCATTGCGATTGCGCGTAAGCTCCGCGCGCTGCTGAATGCCGATCCGCAGTTCAGGCCCGTGCTGACGCGCGACGGCGATTATTTCATTTCCGTCATGGGGCGTTCTGACGTCGCACGTAAGCAAAACGCCAATTTCCTTGTCTCGATTCACGCCGACGCTGCGCCGAATCGCGATGCTACCGGGGCCTCGGTTTGGGTGCTTTCCAACCGCCGCGCGAACAGCGAGATGGCCGGCTGGCTCGAACAGCATGAGAAGCAGTCAGAGTTGCTGGGCGGCGCGGGCGATGTACTGGCCAACAGCCAGTCGGACCCTTACCTGAGCCAGGCGGTGCTGGATTTACAGTTCGGCCATTCCCAGCGCGTCGGGTATGATGTGGCGACCAATGTGCTGAGCCAGCTGCAGCGGATCGGCGATTTACATAAGCGCCGTCCTGAGCATGCCAGCCTCGGCGTACTGCGTTCGCCGGATATCCCCTCGATCCTTGTCGAAACAGGTTTTATTAGTAATACAGGCGAGGAGCGGCTGTTGGGCAGCGATGCCTATCAGCAACAGGTCGCAGAGGCGATTTATAACGGCCTGCGTAACTACTTTATGCAGCACCCTCTGCAATCCGCGCCGCGCGGGGCAGCCGCGCAGACTGCCAGCGCAGGTTCGTCAGACGGGACGTTGTTAAATTAAGGAGACGGCCATGCCGATTCAGGTTCTACCGCCGCAGCTCGCCAACCAGATTGCCGCAGGTGAAGTGGTGGAACGTCCGGCGTCGGTGGTCAAAGAGCTGGTGGAAAATAGCCTCGATGCCGGGGCGACGCGTATCGACATTGATATTGAGCGCGGCGGGGCGAAGTTAATCCGCATTCGCGATAACGGCTGCGGCATCAAAAAAGACGAGCTGGCGCTGGCGCTGGCTCGTCACGCCACCAGTAAAATTGCTTCGCTGGATGACCTTGAGGCGATCATTAGCCTCGGCTTTCGCGGCGAAGCTCTGGCCAGTATCAGTTCAGTGGCTCGCCTGACGTTGACCTCGCGTACCGAGGAGCAGCAGGAGGCCTGGCAGGCCTATGCCGAAGGGCGCGATCAGGCGGTCACCGTGAAGCCGGCGGCGCACCCGGTGGGGACAACGCTGGAAGTGCTGGATCTGTTTTATAACACCCCCGCCCGGCGTAAATTTATGCGCACTGAGAAAACCGAGTTTGGCCATATCGACGAGATCGTGCGGCGCATCGCGCTGGCGCGCTTCGACGTGACCATCAACCTCAGCCACAACGGCAAGGCCGTGCGCCAGTACCGGGCGGTATCGCAGGACGGCCAGCGCGAGCGGCGTCTGGGCGCGATCTGCGGTTTGCCATTTCTCGAACACGCGCTGGCCATTGAGTGGCAGCACGGCGACCTGACCCTCAGCGGCTGGGTGGCCGATCCGCTACATACCAATCCGACGCTGGCGGAGATTCAGTATTGCTACGTCAATGGGCGTATGATGCGCGATCGCCTGATTAATCACGCGATTCGCCAGGCCTGTGAAGACAAACTGGGCGCCGACCAGCAGCCTGCCTTTGTGCTGTATCTGAAGATAGATCCGCATCAGGTAGATGTGAACGTCCATCCGGCCAAACATGAAGTGCGTTTTCATCAGTCGCGCCTGGTGCATGACTTTATCTATCAGGGCGTGCTGAGCGTCCTGCAGCAGCAGCTGGAGGTGCCGTTGGCTGAAGAGGGCGATGAGCCCGCGCCGCGGCAGGTGCCGGAAAATCGCATTGCGGCGGGCGGCAATCATTTTGCCCAGCCGGCGGTCGCGCGTGAAAGCGCCGCTCCCCGTTACCGGGATGAGCCCGCCGCGCCGCGTTTTAATACCGGCGGTCCGCGAGAGTCCACCGCCTCGGGTTCATCTGGCGGAGCCGCCTGGCCGCACGCGCAGCCAGGCTATCAAAAACAGCAGGGTGCGCTTTATCGCCAACTGCTGGATACGCCGGCCACGGAGCGCAAACCTCTGGCTCCCGCACCGGCAGCGGAAGGCCTGTCGGGTCATAGCCAAAGCTTTGGCCGCGTACTGACGATTATCGATAGCGACTGCGCGCTTCTGGAGCGCGGCGGTAAGTTAGCGCTGCTGGCTCTGCCGGTTGCTGAGCGGTGGCTGCGCCAGGCGCAGCTAACGCCGGGCGCAGAGGCGGTTTGCGCCCAACCGCTGCTTATCCCGCTGCGGATAAAAGTGTCCGACGAGGAAAAAGATGCGCTCAAGCAGGCGCAGTCGGCGCTGGCTGAGGTCGGGATTGAACTTCAGTCCGATGCGCACCACGTGACGGTCCGCGCAGTGCCTTTACCCTTAAGACAACAAAATTTACAAATCTTGATTCCTGAACTGATAGGCTACCTGGCGCAGCAAAAAACCGTCGACGTCGGCAATATTGCTCAATGGATGGCGCGTAATCTGGCGAGCGACCATGCGCAGTGGAACATGGCGCAGGCGATTGCCGTCCTGGCGGATATCGAACGCTTATGTCCGCAGCTGGTTAAAGCGCCGCCGGGTGGTCTGTTACAACCTGTTGATTTACATTCGGCGATGAATGCCCTGAAAGATGAGTGATGTAACTGAGGCAAGCCTGCCTAAGGCAATATTTTTAATGGGCCCGACGGCCTCTGGTAAAACCGCATTGGCTATCGCCTTACGTAAAGTTTTGCCAGTAGAGTTGATTAGCGTTGATTCAGCCCTCATCTATCGAGGAATGGACATAGGCACGGCCAAGCCCGATGCCGCGGAGCTGAGCGCTGCGCCGCATCGCCTGCTGGATATTCTTGACCCGGCCGAGGCTTATTCCGCGGCGGATTTCCGCCGCGATGCGCTGGCAGAGATGGCCGATATCGTCGCTGCCGGGCGTATTCCGCTACTGGTTGGCGGAACGATGTTGTATTTCAAGGCGTTGTTGGAAGGATTGTCGCCTCTCCCCTCGGCTGACCCTGAGGTCAGAGCCAGGATCGAGCAACAGGCCGCAGAGCAGGGATGGAACGCGTTACACCAGCAGCTACAGGAAATTGATCCGGTTGCCGCCGCGCGTATTCATCCAAATGATCCGCAAAGACTTTCCCGAGCACTGGAAGTTTTTTTCATTTCGGGTAAAACTTTAACGGAGCTGACGCAAACGTCAGGTGATGCTCTGCAGTATAAGGTGCACCAGTTCGCCATCGCCCCGGCGAGCCGTGAACTGCTCCATCAGCGCATAGAACAGCGTTTTCATCAGATGTTGGCTTCAGGTTTTGAAGCAGAAGTGCGGGCGCTTTTTGCCCGGGGAGATTTGCATACGGATATGCCTTCCATTCGTTGTGTCGGATATCGCCAGATGTGGTCTTACCTTAATGGCGAGATCCCGTATGATGAAATGGTTTATCGAGGTGTTTGCGCCACGAGACAGTTAGCTAAACGTCAGGTGACCTGGCTGCGCGGTTGGGAAGGTATCCACTGGTTAGACAGTGAACAACCTGAACAAGCGTTCAACAAAGTATTACAGGTTGTTGGTGCTAGCCTGGACTGAACGTGTACAATTGAACGGGTATCGTGCGTAATTTTTTTAAGAATCGTAAGGTTCTGAGTACAAAACAAGCATACATATAAGGAAAAGAGAGAATGGCTAAGGGGCAATCTTTACAAGATCCGTTCCTGAACGCTTTGCGTCGGGAACGTGTTCCGGTTTCTATTTATTTGGTGAATGGTATTAAGCTGCAAGGGCAAATTGAGTCTTTCGATCAGTTCGTGATCCTGTTGAAAAACACGGTCAGCCAGATGGTCTATAAGCACGCAATTTCTACTGTTGTCCCGTCTCGCCCGGTGTCACACCACAGCAACAATGCTGGCGGCGGTACAAACAACTATCACCACGGTGGTGGTGCGCAGGGTTCTTCTGCGCCGCAGCAAGACAGCGAAGACGCCGAATAAGGCAGATGCTGTTTTTCCACGTCGGGGAGCCAGGTTTTCTGCGTTCCCCGCTGGTATTTTATAAGGGGTTTACGCTTGTTTGACCGTTATGATGCCGGTGAGCAGGCGGTACTGGTACACATCTATTTTTCGCAAGACAAAGATATGGAAGATCTCCAGGAGTTTGAAACTCTGGCCTCTTCCGCCGGTGTCGAAGCAATGCAGGTGATTACCGGTAGCCGTAAAGCACCGCACCCGAAGTATTTTGTTGGTGAAGGTAAAGCTGTCGAAATTGCGGAAGCCGTAAAAGCGACCGGTGCATCGGTCGTGCTCTTCGATCATGCCCTGAGTCCGGCACAGGAACGAAACCTGGAGCGCTTATGCGAATGCCGGGTTATCGATCGTACCGGCCTGATTTTAGATATTTTTGCCCAGCGAGCGCGTACCCACGAAGGGAAACTGCAGGTCGAGCTGGCGCAGCTGCGCCACATGGCGACTCGCCTCGTTCGCGGCTGGACCCACCTTGAAAGACAGAAAGGCGGGATTGGTTTGCGCGGCCCGGGAGAAACCCAGCTCGAAACTGACCGCCGCTTGCTGCGTAACCGTATTATGCAGATCCTGGCGCGACTGGAAAAAGTTGAAAAACAGCGTGAGCAGGGACGGCGGTCACGCGCCAAAGCCGATATTCCAACCGTGTCGCTGGTCGGTTATACCAACGCCGGTAAATCCACGTTATTCAACCAGATAACTGAAGCCGAGGTCTATGCTGCGAACCAGCTGTTCGCCACTCTGGATCCAACGCTGCGCCGGATTGATGTCCCTGATGTCGGCGAAACCGTCCTGGCGGATACCGTAGGCTTTATTCGCCACCTGCCGCACGATCTGGTGGCCGCGTTTAAAGCGACGCTCCAGGAGACGCGCCAGGCGACGCTGTTGCTGCATATCATTGATGCAGCCGATGTGCGCGTGCAGGAAAATATTGATGCAGTGAATACGGTGCTCGCGGAAATCGAAGCTGATGAGATCCCGGCGCTGCTGGTCATGAATAAAATCGACATGCTGGATGATTTTGAGCCGCGTATCGATCGGGATGAAGAAAATAAACCGATTCGGGTCTGGCTTTCCGCCCAGACCGGGGTTGGCGTACCGCTGCTTTTTCAGGCTTTGACGGAACGGCTTTCTGGTGAAGTGGCCCAGCACACGCTGCGCCTGCCACCGCAGGAAGGTCGGTTGAGAAGCCGGTTCTATCAGCTTCAGGCGATAGAGAAAGAGTGGATGGAGGATGACGGTAGCGTTGGTCTGCAGGTGCGCATGCCGATCGTTGACTGGCGTCGCCTCTGTAAACAAGAGCCAGCGCTGGTTGAATACGTGATTTGACCTTGCAGCTTGCCTGAAGATATTAACCCCTGTGGGGATATCAAAAACAAATATGGAGCATATACATGGCGTGGAATCAGCCCGGTAATAACGGACAGGACCGCGACCCGTGGGGAAGCAGCAATAACCAAGGCGGCAACTCTGGGGGAAATGGCAATAAAGGCGGTCGCGAGCAGGGACCTCCCGATCTGGATGATATCTTCCGTAAGCTAAGTAAAAAACTTGGCGGCCTGGGTGGCGGAAAAGGTGGACTGGGCGGCGGTAGCGGCTCTCAGGGACCTCGTGGGCCAATGGGCGGGCGTATCGTCGGCATCGTTGCCGCCGCTGCGGTTATTATCTGGGCAGCTAGCGGTTTCTATACCATTAAAGAAGCTGAACGTGGCGTCGTCACTCGCTTTGGTAAATTTAGCCATCTGGTTGAGCCTGGCCTTAACTGGAAACCTACTTTCATTGATAACGTTCAGGCGGTTAACGTTGAGTCGGTCCGCGAACTGGCGGCTTCCGGCGTCATGCTGACGTCTGATGAAAACGTCGTGCGCGTTGAGATGAACGTGCAGTACCGCGTGACCGATCCGGAACGCTATCTGTTTAGCGTCACCAGTGCGGACGACAGCCTGCGTCAGGCCACCGACAGCGCCCTGCGTGGCGTGATCGGTAAATACACCATGGACCGTATCCTGACCGAAGGACGTACCGTCATTCGTAGCGATACCCAGCGCGAGCTGGAAGAGACCATTCGTCCGTACAACATGGGTATCACCCTGCTCGACGTCAACTTCCAGACGGCGCGTCCGCCGGAGGAAGTAAAAGCCGCGTTTGATGATGCGATTGCCGCGCGTGAAAACGAACAGCAGTACATTCGTGAAGCGGAAGCTTACACCAACGAAGTCCAGCCGCGGGCTAACGGTCAGGCACAGCGTATCCTTGAAGAGGCTCGCGCCTATAAGACCCAGACCGTTCTTGAAGCGCAGGGTGAAGTGGCTCGTTTTGCAAAAATTCTGCCTGAGTATAAAGCGGCTCCGGAAATTACCCGCGAGCGTCTGTATATCGAAACCATGGAAAAAGTGCTGAGCCATACGCGCAAAGTGCTGGTCAACGATAAGGGGAGCAACCTGATGGTTCTGCCTCTGGATCAGATGCTGAAAGGCGCCGGCGCGCCGGCGGCAAAGAGCGATAGCAGTGGCGCAAGCGATCTGCTGCGTCTGCCGCCTGCATCCAGCTCAAACAGCGCCAGTAACGCTTCTACCTCTACGGGAGGCACCATTATGGACCAACGCCGCGCCAACGCGCAGCGTAACGACTACCAGCGTCAGGGGGAATAACGATGCGTAAATCTGTTATCGCGATAATTGTCATCGTGCTGGTGGTGCTCTACATGTCCATCTTTGTGGTCAAAGAGGGCGAGCGCGGCATCACGCTGCGTTTTGGTAAAGTTCTGCGCGACGATGAAAACAAACCGCTGGTGTACGCGCCTGGCCTTCACTTCAAGATTCCTTTTATTGAATCCGTGAAGATGCTTGATGCGCGTATCCAGACAATGGACAACCAGGCCGACCGCTTTGTTACCAAAGAGAAGAAGGACCTGATTGTTGACTCTTACATCAAGTGGCGCATTAGCGACTTTAGCCGTTACTACCTGGCAACCGGCGGCGGTGACGTCTCTCAGGCCGAGGTGCTGCTGAAGCGTAAATTCTCTGACCGTCTGCGTTCTGAAATTGGCCGTCTGGATGTGAAAGACATCGTGACCGACTCCCGCGGCCGTCTGACCCTGGAAGTCCGCGATGCGCTGAACTCAGGTTCTGCTGGCACAGAAGATGAAGTCAGTACGCCGGCTGCCGATGACGCAATTGCCAAAGCGGCGGAGCGTGTTGAAGCAGAAACAAACGGTAAGGTTCAGGTGATCAACCCGAACAGTATGGCGGCGCTGGGTATTGAAGTCGTCGACGTGCGTATTAAACAGATCAACCTGCCTGCCGAAGTGTCTGAAGCGATCTACAACCGTATGCGCGCCGAGCGTGAAGCGGTAGCGCGTCGTCACCGTTCACAGGGTCAGGAAGAAGCTGAAAAACTGCGCGCGACCGCGGATTATGAAGTAACCAAAACGCTGGCGGAAGCCGAGCGTCAGGGTCGTATTCTGCGCGGTGAAGGCGATGCTGAATCGGCGAAACTGTTTGCTGATGCATTCAGCCAGGATCCCGGCTTCTATGCCTTTATCCGTAGCCTGCGTGCGTATGAGAACAGCTTCCAGAGCAATCAGGATGTGATGGTTCTCAGCCCGGACAGCGATTTCTTCCGCTATATGAAATCACCCACGTCTGCGACCCGCTGATAAGCAATGAGTAAGCAAAAAGGCGCCCGTTGAGGCGCCTTTTTTACAATGTTCGCAGCGGATTTGGGCTCGCCAATGGGTTATGTATTTTGTTTCATAAAGCCGGTTCATAACAATGATGAAATACCGGAGAATATGAATTGAGCAACGACTCACAGGGGTGAGCGACGGTGGCTGTACTTAAATAAAGGTGAATAATGAACTCAACAATCTGGCTGGCACTGGCGCTGGTTTTAGTACTTGAAGGGCTTGGGCCGTTGCTTTATCCGCGCGCGTGGCGTCGAATGGTCGCCACGATGAGCCAATTACCGGATAATTTATTACGCCGGTTTGGCGGAGGTCTTGTGGTTGCCGGTATCGTCATCTACTACATGTTGAGGAAAACGATTGGCTGAGCGTAAAGTAGACTAATTTCCCGCCTTTTGAGTGCAAAAAGTGCTGTAACTCTGAAAAAGCGATGGTAGAATCCATTTTTAAGCAAACGGTGATTTTGAAAAATGGGTAACAACGTCGTCGTACTGGGCACCCAATGGGGTGACGAAGGTAAAGGGAAGATCGTCGATCTCCTGACTGAACGGGCTAAATATGTTGTGCGCTATCAGGGCGGTCACAACGCCGGCCATACTCTCGTAATCAACGGTGAAAAAACCGTCCTCCATCTCATTCCATCAGGTATTCTTCGCGAGAA
Source organism: Klebsiella sp. OBRC7 (assembly GCF_000293135.1). Lineage (NCBI taxonomy): Bacteria > Pseudomonadati > Pseudomonadota > Gammaproteobacteria > Enterobacterales > Enterobacteriaceae > Klebsiella > Klebsiella sp. OBRC7. The sequence continues at coordinate 56,314 of NZ_ALNJ01000099.1, forward strand.
TGTCACCAGCATCATCGGTAACGGTGTTGTGCTTTCTCCGGCTGCGCTGATGAAAGAGATGAAAGGTCTGGAAGACCGCGGTATCCCTGTCCGCGAGCGTCTGCTGCTTTCTGAAGCGTGCCCGCTTATCCTCGAATATCACGTCGCGCTGGATGTAGCGCGTGAAAAAGCGCGCGGCGCGAAAGCTATCGGTACGACCGGTCGCGGTATCGGCCCGGCTTACGAAGATAAAGTGGCTCGTCGCGGTCTGCGCGTTGGCGATCTGTTTGATAAAGCCACCTTCGCTGAGAAACTGAAAGAAGTGATGGAATATCACAACTTCCAGCTGGTGAATTTCTACAAAGCCGAAGCGGTTGATTACCAGAAGGTTCTCGATGATGTCATGGCGATTGCCGACATCCTGACCGCGATGGTTGTTGACGTTTCCGATCTGCTTGACCAGGCGCGCAAGCGTGGCGATTTCGTCATGTTTGAAGGCGCACAGGGTACGCTGCTCGATATCGACCACGGTACCTATCCGTACGTAACCTCTTCCAACACCACCGCAGGTGGCGTGGCGACCGGCTCCGGTCTGGGGCCGCGTTATGTAGACTACGTTCTGGGTATCATCAAAGCCTACTCCACTCGCGTAGGTGCGGGTCCGTTCCCGACTGAGCTGTTTGATGAAACCGGCGAGTTCCTGTGCAAGCAGGGTAACGAGTTTGGCGCTACCACCGGCCGTCGTCGTCGTACCGGCTGGCTGGATGCCGTAGCGGTGCGCCGCGCGGTGCAGATTAACTCCCTGTCCGGTTTCTGCCTGACTAAGCTGGACGTCCTGGACGGCCTGAAAGAAGTTAAAATCTGCGTAGCCTACCGGATGCCTGATGGCCGCGAAGTGACGACCACTCCGCTGGCTGCTGACAACTGGGAAGGCATCGAGCCGATTTACGAAACCATGCCGGGCTGGTCTGAAACCACCTTTGGTGTGAAAGAGCGCAGCGGTTTGCCGCAGGCAGCGCTGAACTACATCGCACGCATTGAAGAGCTGACCGGCGTACCGGTTGATATTATCTCTACCGGTCCTGACCGTACCGAGACGATGATTTTGCGCGATCCGTTCGACGCATAACGATCTCCAGGGGCGCCGTTAAGGCGCCTCTTGTTTTTGCTGTTCGCCCGCCCCATTTAAATAAATTAGCGGCCTGAGCGCTGGCTGGTTTATCATCAATAGTAATTGTCTACCGACGCACTCTGTTTTTCTTTTCCCTGAGGTTGATTGTGCAGTTAACGAGTTTCACTGATTACGGATTACGCGCGCTGATTTATATGGCGTCGCTACCGGATGGAAGAATGACCAGCATCTCCGAAGTGACGGAGGTTTACGGCGTTTCCCGTAATCATATGGTTAAAATAATCAATCAGCTAAGTCGCGTGGGGTACGTGACGGCGGTACGGGGAAAAAACGGGGGAATTCGTCTGGGGAAACCGGCAAATATGATTCGCGTGGGTGATGTTGTTCGCGATCTGGAGCCGCTCTCGTTGGTCAACTGCAGCAGCGAATTTTGCCATATTACGCCCGCCTGTCGTCTGAAACAGGCGCTTGCTGAAGCCGCGCAAAGTTTTCTCAAGGAACTGGATAACTACACGCTGGCCGATTTGGTTGAAAAGAATCAACCGCTTTATAAATTATTGCTGGTGGAGTGACGTAAACTTCACTGGAGATGACAACGGAGGAACCGACATGTCACAAGATCCTTTCCTGGACCGCGAATCTGAAAAATACGCTAATCCAATCCCGAGCCGGGAATTTATCCTCGATCATTTAGCAAAACGCGAAAAACCGGCTAGCCGAGATGAGCTGGCAATAGAGCTGAATATTGAAGGCGAAGAACAACAAGAAGCATTGCGCCGCAGACTGCGCGCAATGGAACGCGATGGTCAGCTGGTCTTTACGCGTCGTCAGTGCTATGCGCTGCCGGAACGTCTTGACCTGCTGAAAGGGACCGTTATCGGTCATCGCGATGGTTATGGCTTCCTGCGCGTTGAAGGCCGTAAAGATGACCTGTATCTGTCGTCCGAGCAGATGAAAACCTGCATTCACGGCGATCAGGTACTGGCGCAGCCGCTGGGCGCTGACCGTAAAGGCCGTCGCGAAGCGCGTATTGTCCGCGTACTGGTGCCAAAAACGGGCCAGATTGTGGGCCGCTACTTTACCGATGCGGGCGTTGGCTTCGTGGTGCCGGATGACAGCCGCCTGAGCTTCGATATCCTGATCCCCCCGGAACAGATCATGGGCGCGCGGATGGGGTTTGTGGTGGTGGTTGAGCTGACCCAGCGTCCAACCCGCCGCACCAAAGCGGTCGGCAAGATCGTTGAGGTCCTCGGCGACAATATGGGTACCGGCATGGCGGTCGATATGGCCCTGCGCACCCATGAAATTCCCTACGTCTGGCCGCCAGCGGTCGAAAAACAGGTCGCTGGCCTGAAAGAACAGGTACCGGAAGAGGCGAAACAAGGGCGCGTTGATTTACGCAGCCTGCCGCTGGTCACCATTGATGGCGAAGACGCCCGCGACTTTGATGATGCCGTGTACTGCGAGAAGAAACGCGGAGGTGGCTGGCGTCTGTGGGTGGCGATCGCCGATGTGAGCTACTACGTGCGTCCGGGTACGCCGCTGGATGGCGAAGCGCGCAGCCGCGGTACCTCGGTCTACTTCCCGTCTCAGGTGGTTCCCATGCTGCCTGAAGTGCTCTCTAACGGCCTGTGTTCACTGAATCCTCAGGTCGACAGGCTCTGTATGGTTTGTGAAATGACGATTTCGGCCAAGGGGCGTCTGACCGGCTTCAAATTCTACGAAGCGGTGATGAGCTCCCATGCCCGTCTGACCTATACCAAAGTCTGGCATATGCTGCAGGGCGACCAGGATCTGCGTGAGCAGTACGCGCCGCTGGTTAAGCATATTGAAGAGCTGCATAACCTCTACAAAGTGCTGGACGGTGCGCGTGAAGAGCGCGGCGGTATCTCATTTGAGAGTGAAGAAGCTAAATTCATCTTTAATGCTGAACGCCGCATTGAACGTATTGAGCAGACTCAGCGTAACGACGCGCACAAGCTGATTGAAGAGTGCATGATCCTGGCGAACATCTCCGCTGCGCGCTTCGTTGAGAAGGCCGAGGAACCAGCGCTGTTCCGTATCCATGACAAACCGAGTACGGAAGCGATTACCGCATTCCGTTCGGTGCTCGCGGAGCTGGGGCTTGAACTGCCTGGCGGCAACAAGCCGGAGCCGCGCGACTATGCGGAATTACTGACCTCTATCGCCGATCGTCCGGATGCAGAGATGCTGCAAACCATGCTGCTGCGGTCGATGAAACAGGCGATATACGACCCGGAAAACCGCGGCCACTTTGGTCTGGCGCTGCAATCCTATGCCCATTTCACCTCGCCGATTCGCCGCTATCCTGACCTTTCGCTGCATCGCGCGATCAAGTATTTACTGGCGAAAGAGCAGGGACATAAAGGCAATAGCACCGAGACCGGCGGCTGGCACTACAGCATGGACGAGATGCTGCAGCTGGGGGCGCACTGTTCGATGACCGAGCGTCGTGCTGATGAAGCGACGCGTGATGTTTCGGACTGGCTGAAGTGTGATTTCATGTTGGATCAGGTGGGTAACGTCTTTAAGGGCGTGATTGCCAGCGTGACCGGATTTGGTTTCTTCGTCCGTCTGGATGAGCTGTTTATTGATGGTTTGGTGCACGTCTCTTCCCTCGATAACGACTACTACCGCTTCGATCAGGTCGGTCAGCGTCTGATTGGTGAATCCGGCGGACAGACCTATCGGCTGGGCGATCGCGTGGAAGTGCGCGTTGAAGCGGTCAACATGGACGAGCGTAAAATTGACTTCTCGCTTATCTCCAGCGAGCGCGCGCCGCGCAACGTCGGTAAGACCGAGCGTGAAAAAGCGAAGAAAGGCGGCGCAGGTAAATCTTCCGGACGTCGCCGTCAGGCGGGCAAGCAGGTAAACTTCGAGCCGGATAGCGCATTCCGCAAACAGAAAGGTCAGTCTCAGCCGAAAGCCGCTCAGCCAAAAGGCGAGAAGAAAGCGAAAAAGCCGTCGGAGAAAACCCAGAAGATAGCCGCAGCGACCAAAGCCAAGCGCGCGGCGAAGAAAAAGAATATCGCTGAGTAGTGCGATTCCCTTTACCCCCGCGCCTCCCGACATCGTGGCGGGGCGGGGAGAAGGGAACGGATAACAGAACCTAAACGAGTAGATAAATGAGTGAAATGATTTACGGCATCCACGCGGTGCAGGCACTGCTGGAGCGCGCTCCTGAACGTTTTCAGGAAGTCTTTATTCTGAAAGGCCGTGAGGATAAGCGCCTTATGCCGCTGATCCATGCGCTGGAAGCGCAGGGCGTGGTGATCCAGGTCGCCAGCCGCCAGTTTCTGGATGAGAAAAGCGAAGGCGCCGTTCATCAGGGAATTATTGCCCGCGTGAAACCCGGACGTCAGTATCAGGAGAACGATCTGCCGGATCTTATCGCCTCTCTCGATCAGCCGTTCTTTTTGATCCTTGACGGCGTGACCGATCCGCACAACCTCGGCGCCTGTTTACGTAGCGCTGACGCCGCTGGCGTGCATGCGGTGATTGTCCCCAAAGACCGTTCTGCGCAGCTGAATGCCACGGCGAAAAAAGTGGCCTGCGGCGCGGCGGAAAACGTCCCGCTGATCCGCGTCACCAACCTGGCGCGTACCATGCGTATGCTGCAGGAAGAGAACGTCTGGATCGTCGGTACCGCCGGTGAGGCCGATCATACGCTGTTCCAGAGTAAAATGACCGGATCGCTGGCGCTGGTCATGGGGGCGGAAGGCGAAGGCATGCGCCGCCTGACCCGGGAGCACTGCGACGAGTTGATCAGCATCCCGATGGCCGGTAGCGTGTCGTCGCTGAACGTATCGGTCGCCACCGGTATTTGCCTGTTTGAAGCGGTACGCCAGCGCAGCTAATCTCTTCTTTCCAAATAAGCCATTCTCTGGAATGGCTTATCTTCTTCAGTTCTGACCGCCTTCTCGCTCTATCCGACGGGTAATGTCGAGACCTCTTTCAACATAGTTCAGGACCTGGCTCAAGGGTAATTCCTCTGCCGGTTCATCTCCCGTTTGCTCGATGAATTTAAGCTGCGCGCCTCGATTCTTTAATACTTTGATGAGATTAAGAAAACTTCCAATTGGATTCTGCTCTTTCAGAATGTCATCGCAGATTTTGTTTTCATCAAATGAGGTGACGGAGCCGGAAGCGTTCAGGTTCTGTTTGATAGCGCTCATCGCGAGATGAGGAAGATGGCGGTGGATAAGCGGAATATAGTTCGGCGCATTTTCCCGATCTTCAATAATTAAATGAATCATGAAATTCCCTTTCTGATTGTGAGAGAACTTTATAACAGAGTTCTCTGACGGAAAGTGCGCCGTTGTCCATACTTATGGATAGAGCCATTGAAGGAGGGAAACATAATGCACTGGCAAACTCATACCGTATTTAATCAACCCTCGCCGCTGTGTAACAGTAACTTATTCCTGTCCGATACCGCCCTGCGTGAAGCCGTCGTCCGCGAAGGCGCGGGCTGGGATGGCGATCTGCTGGCGAGCATTGGCCAACAGCTGGGGACGGCCGAATCGCTGGAGCTGGGGCGCCTGGCCAACAGCAATCCACCGGAACTGCTGCGCTATGACGCAACCGGATCGCGGCTTGACGATGTGCGTTTCCATCCCGCCTGGCATTTACTGATGCAGGGGCTGTGCGCTAACCGGGTACATAATCTTGCCTGGCAGGAAGAGGCTCGCGAAGGCGCCTTCGTTGCCCGCGCTGCCCGCTTTATGCTGCATGCACAGGTCGAGGCGGGCACCCTGTGTCCCACCACCATGACCTTTGCCGCGATTCCATTGCTGCAGCGCTCCTTACCCGGGCCCTTTAGCGACTGGCTATCGCCGCTATTAAGCGATCGCTACGATCCGCACCTTGTGCCGGGTAATCAGAAACGCGGGCTGCTTATCGGGATGGGGATGACGGAAAAGCAGGGCGGGTCCGATGTCCTGAGCAACACGACGCGAGCGGAGAAAAGCGCAGAAGGCTTTTATCATCTGATCGGACATAAATGGTTTTTCTCGGTACCGCAGAGCGATGCTCATCTGGTGCTGGCTCAGGCGCCGGCGGGCCTCTCCTGCTTTTTTGTTCCGCGCCTGTTGCCGGATGGCCAGCGTAACGGCGTACATCTGGAAAGGCTGAAAGATAAATTAGGTAACCGCGCGAACGCCAGCAGCGAAGTCGAGTTTTTCAATGCCTGCGGCTGGCTGGTCGGGGAAGAGGGCGATGGCGTCCGGCAAATTCTCAAAATGGGCGGCCTGACCCGTTTTGACTGCGCGCTGGGTAGCCATGCGCTGATGCGCCGGGCCTATTCGGTAGCCCTATACCATGCTCTGCAGCGTCAGGCATTTGGTAAAAATCTGGTCGATCAGCCGATGATGCGTCAGGTGCTGGGGCAGATGGCGCTGCGACTGGAAGGGCAAACCGCCTTTCTGTTCCGCCTGGCCAGGGCCTGGGACAGGCGCGACGATGTGCAGGAAGCGCTATGGGCAAGGCTGTTCACGCCCGCCGCGAAATTTGCTGTCTGCAAATCCGGGATCGCGTTCGTCGCCGAGGCGATGGAGGTGCTGGGCGGCTCAGGCTATTGTGAAGAGAGTGAACTACCGCGCTTGTACCGTGAAATGCCGGTAAACAGCATCTGGGAAGGTTCCGGTAATATTATGTGTCTGGACGTGATGCGGGTTCTTATGAAGCAGCCGGCGGCGCTCGAACTTCTGGCGGCAGAGTGCGCGGAAGTAAAAGGGCAAAATCGTCATTTCGATCGGACGTGGCGGCAGCTGCAGCAGTGGCTACGGCGGCCTCTGGAAGAGCAGGGGCGGGAGATTACCCGGCTGGTCTATATGCTGGGCGTTGGGGCGCAGCTATTACGCTTCGCGTCACCACCGTTGGCAGAGGCCTGGTGCCGTATGATGCTCGACGCGCGCGGCGGCATGCGGCTGGATGAGCAGACGCTGGATGACTTACTGTTACGGGCAACGGGGCGTGGACGACAGGCGCCTCAGGCATAAAGAATGGCCTGTACCCGCCAGTTGTCCGGCTGCTGCTCCTCGTACATCTGGACGATGCGATACCAGGAGGCGCCCTGCTCATCGGCCTGCACGGCGATGGCGTGTTCAACATCCTGCTGGCTGCCCGAGATGTTGTTAACGCAAATCAGGCCGATTTCGTTCAGGCCCGTTACGCAGTCAGCGCTGGCAAACTCCGCTGACTGCGCGGAAGTATTGGCCGTGACGGTGGTCAACATCAGGCTGGGTAGGGTAAAAGTTCGTTTCATCGTCAGCTCCATTTCACATAGTCCTGAGGGCAGTCCGTTGCTAACGTTCTGCCAGGTTACAGCTGGCCGAACGTTATTATGCACAGGAGAACGTGAATGGATGCAAAGCAGTGTAAAGCTGGCTTAAAGGTTGACCGCTATTTACGGTACAAAATTGCCTGCGAATACCACTGGCCCGGAACCATGGTGTCATCAATCATTATGATGACGTAGTAATCCGCTTTAGCCGCCTCAGCTTTGACCTTTAGCGCAGCCTCGACATCCATCGGTGAGCCGTACATTAATACGCTCACCGTCCCCATCTTCTGCAGACCCGCTGTCTGATTACGCTGGATCTCTTGTGGATGGTCGGTTGCCGGCGGCGGCGCCTTTGGCGTCCCCTGTAGGGCGCTACAGCCGGTTAAAGCGATTGCCATTAACCACGGTGCAAACCTACGCATAACCATATCTCGTTTCCTGTTAGTCATAGTGTAGTGGTAGCCTGAATGTCATTTCCGGGGAATGTTCCCAAATTGTTATCCCGTACGCGATTTTCGAATGAAAATATCGTGAAAGCGTAATCTGGTTCTCAAGATTATGAATCATGTGCGAACGAGCGACTTGAGTAATAACATAACATCACTTGAGAGAAAGGAGATGGTAAATGATTGCACTAGAAATGCGTAACCTTGCGGGTGGGGAGGTTCTCCATGCGT
>NZ_ALNJ01000100.1:0-28991 GCF_000293135.1 Klebsiella sp. OBRC7
ATGCTTGGGACAGAAAATGCCTGCTCCATCTTCTCGGTAGTTGCATACCCAACAGTAGACAGTACAGATGCGGCAACGGCTAATCCCGCTGGTACATTATCAACAGCACGAAACTTACCCGTTGTAACATCTTCAATGTTGGTGCGCATCGATACACTGAAAAACAGGTAATACATCACGACGGCCACACACATATGAGAAAGGGATAATGATTTCCCGGCTGATATAGCAGCAGCAAGCACGACACAAATTACACCAATGAGTGCTGAAATCCTAAACAAGGATCCGTAAGTGCCATCATTCAATAACATGGCAACGGAATTGAATATATTATAAATAAATTCAATGTTGCCAACAGTATATACGTTCCATTCACTCATATTAAGTTACCTTGTTAGAGCGAGCCATCAAGAGAACCTTCAGATTCATAATGAACCTGCGGAAGCGTTGTCATATAGTTGCTGAATGATTCAGGTATACGGGCCTCGCCACCATAACGGGATATCATGGCGTTATAGGAGACATACAGATTTTGCCTTGCCTTTTCGATTAGCTCTCCAGCATCCTTATAATAAACTGACGCCGATTTATCATTTTCCTGCTGGAGCCGTGCGCCGGTCGCAGCAGCCGTAAGCATTTCGCTGAGGTAGTTATAAGCAGCTGAATAGGCTATGACAGGAGATAGTTCACGTATATAGGAATAAGATGCGGCTAAATCATGACGTGCAATTTGAGTCGCTTTACTGGTAGCACCAGCTACGTTGTAGTAGTTTGCTTGCCGTAATTTAGCATCCCCAGGGTTTGAACCAGTTCTGGCCGAGCTCAAATATCCGTTATCGATAAAGAAGAGTGTGATATTGGCAGCGAGACCTTTAATTATTTTGGTCTGTTTTTTGGGATTCTCACAAGTACTAGTCTGACCTGAACAAGACCAGAAATCGAAACTATCATCACCATTTATAAAAGAATCCAGGACATTTGAAGTTGCGAGTGGAGCAATCCTAACCACACTCTTTTTAGCTGACCCATCTTTATCTGTACCCAACTGGCTACCGACGATGATGGTGCCGGTCATAGACATAATAAGTTCTTTTTGCTCATCTTCGGAGCCGATGAATTGATTACTAAAGCTACCATTCTGGAGCAAACACCACACAATGTTACCGTAATCGTCACATGCCTTTCTTTTCCCTGCCTCTTGTTTTTGTACGTCGGGTGCTTTACCACCACCCATATTGCCCCACATGGCTTTAAATTGGTCTGAGAGGCCATCAGAGGACAGCTGAGAAGATACAGCAGCCTTTGCACTGTCACCAAATGCAGAGGCAGTGTCGACTAACAACCCCTTCGCTAACTGACACGAATTTGCGGTCAGATCGTTCATCTGCTGGATGATTGCCTGCATTTTCGAAATAGCATTATCCAGAACGGCATCCATAGCGTTCAGGGCCAACTGGAAAGCTAGACCGGCAGCATTAGAAGCAATATTACGTAGCATCTGGACGAACTGATCAGCGTTGATGAACGAGAATGACCCGCCGAAAAGGTCTATCCCTCCACATCCTCCCGACGCAGAAGGGAGACTAATACTAATAGGTGTCAATGTACGGAGCTTATTACGTAGAACAAATCCGCCACCGGTATATCCATCACGTGTAACGCTCTGATAATCACCGGGAGCTGTAACATTCGACATAGAGCCGAACATACTGTCTAGCTGAGTACTAATGCTGGTGGCCTCGCATTGAAAAGCTGTCAACCCGGAGAGGCAGATAGAAATTGCAAGAATGTTTCTACGGAATACATTCTTTATATTATAGTTGCGCGAAATCTTCATTTTTCCCCCGGGTTATTAGCATTTGGGTTAGGTGTCGAACCGTAGCCAGCTTTAGCTTGTATATATTTGATAAACTCATCAGGTTGTTGAGTTAGGTCTTTAGGCATGTCATTCAGAATGTTTGAGTCGATATAGCCGGTATCGTTATATGGCAAGGTGCTCTTATATTGCTGGTCAGAAATGATCCCTGCATCGTGGGCAATAAGGACTGTTCTTGAAATTAACTGGTCTGCACTGATAGGCCCAAATGAGACAATGCGTGTTGTAGATGGCGGGATTGCCAGAGCTATCGCAGGTGCGTTTGATATTTGGAGCTTTGATGCCTGGCCAGAATCAGGCCTCCAGTCCGGGTAAATATTCCCTGGAAGAGGTTTACCATCAAGTGAAATTGGGATGACCTTCATGTCTGTCATGAAACTAAACGTATTCATAACAGAAGCTTGCTTTACGCATATGGAGCAGTTTTCCCCACGGAAGAAGAAAAACAATCCTGCTTTTGTCGCTACGTCTTTTATGACCGTTCTCGAATTGTTTTCAGCTTCATTCGATTGATCCATTGCCCCAAATGTTGAGGTTGAGCGGCGGCTATTCTCATCTATGAGGGGGTCGGTAGAAGTAACCAACCTAGCCATATCAGTAAAGCGGCTGGCTTTATCCAGCATAATGCGTTGGGCCAGAAAATATGCCCTAACGTTTTCTTGGGTAGGATTGTCGATGGCCTGGTTGCGTAGTTTCTGAATGTTTTCATTAAACCAGGCTACGGTGAACGGAGCCGGGCCGGGCTTTTCAGTTGCGGCAGGTTCTGGAGTCGACTCCATAGGTGTTTGAGCAACCTGTTTAGGCGTTTCTTGAGGCGGTAAAGTCGGCGGAGGAGGTAACTTCACTGGCTTTTTCTTCACTGGCTCAGGTGGCGATTTACGCCAGAACCAACCTTCCTCTTTTCCATTCAGAAATGCCTGACCACCAGCGAGGTCGTCACTGGTGGTCTGAGGGGATTGAGACGTTGGGGTGTTACCCTCATCCGCAAGAACTGAGGTAGAAAAAGCAAATCCCACTAGCAGGGGAATAATGATTTTAGTTAAAAATTGATATTTCATCGGAATTACCCTCGGAAATTATTCTTGCGATAGACTCCGTCCAGAAAAAGCTATTTTTTCCACTAAAGACCCTTGCACTTTCAAGTTGGCGAGTTAATGCATAATGCCTATATCTGACCTGTCCTATACGTTTGGCTACACTATCCGACTTAACACCAATTTCGGAGCAAGCCTCATCGAGAGTCATGCGTGTTCCATATTTACGCAACAGCTCATCAGTAACTATGTTCTTAGGGTCGTCGTTAACTAATACCGCAGGGATTTTGTGTGCTGGCATAAGCATTGCCCTGTTATGAGAACATTTAAGTGTCTTCATAAAACTCCCTTATCAGAAATACGGACGGCATTACGATTAGTTTGCCATATGGGTTAAAATAACAAGTTCAAAAATGGCAACGTTTTGACTGTAAAAATCAAAAGTAATTTTCATGTGCATCCGTTTTGTTTACATGATTTGAAATCAGCAAATACAAAAAAACCCAGTCCGAAGACTGGGTTTTTCTGTGTTAGCTAATTAAAAGAATTAGATGCTTTAAAGACCAAAGTTATCTTTAAAATGGCCTTGGTTCTTCCAGGATGAATTCTCCATCACACAGCATTCAAATACTGTATTCAGGCCGTCATCTGGAAATTTAAGGGCATCGTTGCCTATACGAATGATGTTACCGATGAGTTCACGGGCTAACTGAGAATTACGCAAGAAACGCGTAAAGAACTCATTGCTGATATGTTTGCCCAGGTTATAAGCAAATTCAAGCAACGTTGCATCGTTAGCAGTCAGCACCGCACCAGATTCAGATGCGTAATAAAAAACATTCTCTTGGCAACCGAGGTTTTTCATTGCGCGGAGAAACAACATTTCTCCTTCCATATCCATAAGGCGAAAAATTATATCAATATCAGATTCATCGTTTACGACAGCACCGACAGCATCATAAAGTACGGCAGCGGGAGCTTGTTCAAACTCATCACGTTCGTAATTCATCAACATACGGTTTTGTGCGTTATTAAAGCTATCAATATGATCTGATTTAGCAGTAGTTGAAGTATACATGAGTGACTCCTTAGAAATTTTCTACCAGACAGTTTGTTCTTTCATGAAGTCAGCCTCATTCGCTATAAAGCGTTTTGCTTCATTCATCGCCGCATCGAAATGTTTATTACCCAACTTACGTCCTAGATCAGTTATCTGTTCAACAAGAAGAGCACATTCAGGGTGAGTAAATCGTCCACCACCTTGGCAGTAAGTTAAACGAGTAACCAGCATTAATGCCTTCGACTCATTTTGTGTTACATGAAAGATGGTTTTCTGAGTTCCTATCCCTCGTTCGTTCAGAATATTAATGGTATCCATATCGGCGAGTAGTAACCTTAAGTCCTGCAAATCTCTATCGATTGAATGAGGTCGCAATGACATATCGCCAGACACAAAACCATAGATATCCTCGGTTTCAGAATGAAACATATATACCTCGATAAATTAAATGAATTAGAAGATACCCGGCTTACACCGCAATAGAGCATTAAATATCTGCTCACGAGCCTCAGAAGGATTTACTTGTTTTGCAATTCCTTCAATCCACTCATCAACCGGCAATCGGGTAAAATGATGGTCTGTATTGCGAATCCTGATTGCAATGACAGCCCAGTGAGCGAGAGCATACTGAATATAATGCTTATCGCCTTGTGCAACTTCACCGCGTATTCTGGCGGTGCGGTTGTTATACTCTATCAACGCGCAGCCACTCATACAGACTCCAGTTATTAATCTATATAGTTAAAAGACAATTCCATCATCAATCGCCGTCAGGCTTTCGATCTTTGAAATGTCGATGAAGTTAAATCGTCGTACATTGTTTGCAGTAATAATCCGACCGTCATTAAGCTGAATGATCTCACTTTCTTTATCAGAACGTGATGGCCATGAAGCGATAACAGAGTCTTCAGTAATTACATAATGCCGACTATTTGATATAAACAAAATGCATGGGATATCCATTAAATGAGACTCCAGACATTCAGTCTTTAAAGATTAAAATTCTGTAGTACCAATCCATACATCATTAATATATGCATCGGCCCCAAACTCAACACCACAAGGCTGTACTTTATCCAGGGTTTCGAACGTCCATCCTTCTTCAGGAGGCCATTGGAAAAGCAATGGCGCTCCATCCAAATATTTTATGGCGAGAACCCCATGACGAAGAGGTGCGAGGATATCTGTTTCACCGGGTCTCACTTTAACCCAATAATGAATCATGATGTCACCTTTATTGATTTACCCGAGGAATGAATTGGGTTTGGGTGGTTATATCAGACATGAGTTCATAAATCTTGTATGGCCACCAATTTGAATCCATATCACGGAAGAAATGAACCTCAGTGATATCGGGACACATCGGATGCCATAGGTTAAAAACCATAAGTTCAGATGCCTCAACCTCAATGAACTGATTGATTGAGGTTTTCCTGAACTCATTCGTGGAAATAAACCCTATTAGATCCTCCAATTGATTAAGCAATAAACCCGCTTGTAGCAGTTCAGAGGAACTATCGAAGTCATGTTTTAAAATATTCATGTTAGTCTCCAGCGTGGCACGAAAAAAACGCTGACCGAAGTCAGCGTTTGTATTATTACAGAGGTTTATTCTTAAGCGGCTTCGCAGCCTCTTTAGGATAAGTGTGATAAAACGCTTTTCTGTATTTTTCGTATCCAATACGTTGGGATGCAACATGTTCCATATTAGTGGGAGCAGTAAAGTGATGACACGCAATCAGTCTTGCTTGTTTTGCCAATTCACTTGACCACTCGTGCAGGATTTCCATCCGGGTTTCGAATGGATCAAGACCCGCTATTTTGCAGCAACTCGTAAATGAACATAAGTCTTCCTGATTTTCTTCCGAACAAATCCAGAGGATTTCATCCACACGCTGCTCACCAGTACTACGGTATGCAGTCATGATATATATACTATCCCGAATTATTTCGTAAGCCATCTTTGATGAAAAACGAAGTTCATAATTATGTTCTGAATCGGCTGATATCAGATCATATTCACTTTCAGTGGCATCGAAAATACTCATGAATGAGAGTTGATTTTCGTGAACCACTTTAGATTTTGCGGTTGCAGACATAATGATCACCTTTAAAATAAATTAAATTAATTTAGAAAGCTAAAACGGAAATTAAAATACAGATTAAGACATGAGAGCTTTACGGGTTACTTCAAAGAGTTTGCTACGTAAGGCAGAAACAGAACCGACAGAAACACCGGTATCACCAAAAAGACTTTTCATCATGCGGTCACTGGCATCACCGAAACCGATGCCAATAACGATGATGTCATCATCTTTAGCGCTTTGTATCATCGCTCGCGCAGAAGCCATATCATCAGGCTGGCCATCAGTTGCTATAACCAATACATGGCGATCCGCTTTAGCTGACGTCAGGTCTGCAAGTGCAGGCCATAACGATTCGCAAAGAGGAGTACAGCCTTGCGTACCAATACCAAACTGATGAGTTCCTATAGCTGTCCGTAAAGTTTGCTCCCGTCCTTTTAACAGACCTACGCTATTATGTGCGGCGTGTGGGAAATGGTATGCCGAGGTAGTTACCCCCTGAATACCATCGAGCGCATACAACATTGATACAACAGCGGCTTCAGCCTCTTTAACCGACCGGCTCATTGACCCGCTAGAGTCCAGCAGGATAGTAAAAGCAGAACTGACATCTACTGCCTTGGACTTATGTTTAAAAAGACGCGTATTGCCCAGCATGGCACTGGTAACCAGTCGAGAATCAAGCTTACGACCAGTTTCACGATGTGTTCTTCTCACCGCTCTTACACCCTGTAACAACCCATGAAGTGATTGGCGTAACCCGGTAGCCATCTGCACCCCTAAACTTACGGATGCATTACCGGTATCGTGCCGCTTCGCAGGTGCTACTGAATATGGAGTAGGTGAAACGATACGTTGATGCGGGGGTACTTTGTCTTTGATTAACTGATTGAGCTTATCTGAAGTGTTCTGTCCAGTACGGCCAAGGTCATTCGATGTGGTTCCTTCGAAAGGGTCTTTACCGCCCTGGGACATGTTAACGACAGAAGCTTCACCCGAAGCATTTGAGCCCGGTTGGGAAGCTCCGGCTTTGTTGTCACCAGAGTCGGAAGCAGGAGTATTACGATTAGCTGACGTTGACGATGAGTTATCGTTTTCATCATCGCTATCGTTTTGCCCATGTTCTTTATCTGGTGCGCCACCGGTATTACCATCAGGATCTGAAGAAGGCCCATTCTGACCGGCTGACGATGACGGCGAGCCGCCATTACCGCCTGAACTTACAGTCTGGCCATCCCCATTTTTGTCAGAACTGTCGGATGACTGGCCCGGCTCTGACGAACTGTCATCGCCTTTGCTGTCACCATAATCAGCGCCCTGATTATCATCCTGCGGAGGTTCTTCTTGCTCATTAGTTTCGTTAAATGCATCTACTGCGAGGTCATATAACCGACATGCAACTTCAAACACCTTTTTAATCGAGGTTGCTTGTACTGCTTCAGCCATAACCGTCATAGCTTTGTCGTACAGCTCCAGCCCGAAGATGCGTTCAAAGTCTTCACGCACTTGCTTTGTTGGGATAGTTAAACCGTTGAAGCGGTTCAAACCACAAGTAAGCAGGGTATCCAGAAATACCGATGAAGCTTTATCACAGGATTCCGCTTCTTCACTGAACAAAAAATGATTCAGTGAATTGAGATACTTCAATGTACCTGGATAGCGACAACTCATCGCACGTTCAATGCGCAAATCTTCGCAAAGATTGACCAGGTGTCTAAGTACCTCAACGTTGTATTTATCCGACTCCATATGCTCTTGAATGAATATCTTAAGATCACCAAAATCAGTGAAACGGATATGTGCTGCTTCATGTACGGCATACCCTAATAACGGATTTGCCAACATTTCAGCGTCCTTGAAGAATGGAAGGTTAATAAGAAAACCAGCACCAGTCTCCGTAGCATATGCTTCATTGCCGCCAACAGAAACATTAAGACCAATCTGAGAGCTTAATGCACGTGCGACAATAGGAAGGGAATTATAAATACCCATATATACCTCACAATAAATTTAAATAGATTAATTAGAAAAAAGGCCCGGAGTGGGCCTTTTATTTTTAAAACACCATTATTGTTTCGTCATCATCGAGTGAAGACGAAATTACAATTTCAGGCTCTTTTCCATCAATGACTTTTTCAGAATCCAAACCCGAAATAAGAGCTGAGTCTGGCAGAGAGCGGGGTACAATCGAATCACCGCCCAAAAATGAATCATCATCGACCATAACCGCACTAAACGCCGGTATTACAGCGTCATTAACAATTCCATGCTCCTGGGTATCGGACAAGTCGTTAACGTCAGTATCAGCCGACGTATTAACCGGTTCGATTGCCAAAGACGTATCAGCTGAACCATTGATTTCTACCAGAACAGATGGGGCTTCAGCGAGTGAATCAACGCTTTGCAATCCGATCGGATCTTCTACTACCACAGCAGATGCAAACGCATCTGTATGCGGAGGAGGAAGCGTTTCTACCTGAACCTGAGTTGCCGAAATGGCCGCTAAAGTCATGGCATCATCATCTCCAATAAGGTTCATTGAAAGTGATGGGTCAATCGCATCGTTACCATCTGTAGTACTGGCTGATGACAGCAGTTCTACAAACTGTTTTGCATGAATTGGGTCGCGTAGGTTATTGAGGAGAGAGAGAATGTCGTTATAAGGTTTGCCCGTCACTTTGCCGGTTAGCGGAATGTCTTTCATTACCTGATTAACATAGTCGCTAAGAGACTGGACGCTTGGTGCGATGAAAGCTAGGGAAGCGAGTTTATCGCCGCAGCGGCGTAAAGGATTTAGTGTGTGCTGAGAAAACGCATCGGGGTTCCTGTTTTTAAGGAAACCTTCAACAACATCAGCCACATCCTCATAAACTTCATCCGCTAAACTTTTAACTTGCCCAGTTAAACCATCCTGAATGACACTGTTACCATAAGGTGTGATATGAATCGCAGTAAAGCCAAATTGTATCTGGCTATCCATATAAGACAAATCGATCGCAGCATCACGCAAAAGTATAGAGCGATACTTTTCTTCAAAAGAATTAATCCAGCTATTAAAATCAGCTTTCATAAATTCCTTTTTGTAATCGTAAAACTCGCCCTTAAGTACATTCAGTTTACCAATTAAATCATTAACCTTGTCGGCTGGAATTGCATAGCCTCCCATAAATTTAATACCCGCTTCAAGACATAAAGCGTGAGCTGAATTCTTCTTGCGGGTAAATGGATTGATGAGTTGTGGGTCAATGATTTTCTTGCTACCTAATGAAACAAGTACATCAGGTGGCAAATCAGCACTGTTACCAAGATCTTCTCTTTTCAGCTTACGACGACCACTAATACTGGTGATATCAGAAAGAGAAACGAGAATAAGTTGTTCCAGAACCTGAGTGGCATTGGATTTGATAGTCATGACATACCTCATTAATTTAAAATTGATTTAAAAAGAATTAAAAAACCCCAAGCGGGGTTTTATTTAAGTGCTTCAGAACCGAATACAGCTTCAACGATGAGATGCAAAGATTTTTTATCATCTGCTGATGCACGATTACCAATCTGATAATCGAAAGCTGTTAATAATGCACGTGGCATCTTTGCAGCTTTCATCATTGAGTAGCGGTCAAGCCAGGCCACCAGCGAACGAGTTGAACACGTTACTGATAAACGAGTGTCGGGAAGAACACCGTCCGGGAGTTTTGCACTGTTAGTATTGACACTAGTGTCAATTTCACCGGTGATATTCTTGCCTACAAAAAGACCGCGAATCATATTCGCAACGTCAACAAATTTCTCCGCGACTTTGGTGTCGGGGATATATTTGGTAATCAATTTAGTCTCGGTTTCTTTTGGCATATAGTCAGCAGTGATAAACATATAGCGGTCAAGGTTGGCCACATTTAATGTTTTCACACCGCCATAAACGCCAGTAAAATCGCCCTGACCAATTGAGTTAGCCGTTGCAACAAATCTGAAGTTCGGGTGCTGTTTAATTACCTCGTTGGTTTCAGGAATAACTAAATTCCCTCCTTCGAGGATGGCGTTAAAGGCATTGGCACAGGATGGGTCTAATTGATCGTACTCATCGAGTAGGAAAATCAGTCCATACTTGTACGCCAGCGTCAGTGGGCCATGAACAAAAACAGTCTTGGTATCACCGGTCAGTTCATTACACTGAAGCCGGAGACCGCCAATGAGATTGTTAATATCCAGGTCTTGTGAAGCTGTAGTTTTCATGACAGGCCAGTTAAGTCTTGCTGCTACTTGTTCGACAACACTGGTTTTGCCACAACCTGTTGGGCCAGAGATCCACAGAGACTGATTTTGTGGATAGTTAATCCACATCAGTACAGATGAACGCAAATACGCTTCAAAAACATAGTCGTCATTCTGTTTAGGCACGAATGCACTAAATGGATTGGCTGAGTCAAATCCCTGGAACGGTTTAACTTTATCCATCTGATGATCTGGAACAACAATACCAAATACAGAAGGGTGGACAGGTGTAGAGCGCGCCATGATTTCAACAGACAGGTTTGCGAAATTAGTAGTCATGATATACCTCATTAAATTAGATAGATTTAAAAATTAAAAATTAATTAAGAAGAATGATGTTATGCAGCAATATCAGCACGTACTAAATCGACATGCTTATAATTGCGGCTAACACTGCCACTGTTATCAACACTGGTAACCTTTGGTGCATACGTTACATAAGAAACGATGCCTCTGGCTCTCAATGCAGAGACCAGAACAGGCATAAAATAGGTTTTGGCATAAACAAGTACACCATCAGCCTTATATTTATTACAGAGTGATGTAGCGATTTCAGCAAATTCTTTAGCTTTATCGGTCATAACATCTTCTGAAGGACAGGTATTAAAGGTCAACAGTTCACGTAATGCGTGTGATACTTGCTGATCGACATCAATAACGCCCATTTCCCGTTGTTCTGGGGATGCAAGATATGCAGTCATATTTACAAGAAACATGATCAGACTCCTCATTTAAAAAGATTAGTGAATTAGATGAATTAGGCCTTGCATGAAGGCTGAAGTTAGGTACTAGTTTCAGTTTGGGAGTGACTGAGGCACTTGTTGTTGTCTACGTGACAACAAAACACCTTTTTCGACGGACAAAAAAGCCTGCCGCTTATGAGAGCCGCAGGCTATCGAATTTGTTTAGGCGAAAGAAATCCTTGTGAATACCAGGAGGTATTCAGGAGTGGCTTGAGCGCCGAATTTAGAAGGTGTTTAAAGGCAGTTGCCTGAAGTTAAGCGGACTAAGCCGCTATTTAAAGATAATAAAGGATGTGTAATTGGTCAAGCAAAAAAAAAGCCCAGTTTTAAACTGGGCTCAATAATTAAAAAACAACGTATTGTTGGGCTGAGTCTGTCTCTTCTGCACCAGGAGATACCAGTACGGAAGTGTCATCCAAAGGAATGTAGACAGTATCAGTCAGAGTTGATTTATATTCATAGGTACTTAACGAATTTCGTACCGATGACTGACCGTAACATTCTGGATGATGTTTGGGGTCAATAGATAATTTATCGCAGATTCGTTTGTAGCTCGGTTTTTCCGGTACGCGAGACTGAAGAAAACGAAAGCCAAAGCCATCGATTCTAACCAGCTCGTTATAGGAAAAGCCAATAGAAGCACCTAGACCCTGGATCAATAAATTGACCGCGTTCTGGTATTCTTCGAACTGCTTTTTCTTTAAAGCCAACTCTTTCTCCATCTGCTGCAATGTTCCAACTTGTCTGGCTATGTCTACCACACGAGCTTCGAGGTCGTCTGGAAGCTTAAAGCCTTGTGTCTGAGACATGATTTCAGGGTCAGAGATAAGCAAAATATCTTTTTCCTTATCAAACGGTAGAGCTGTTTTTGTCTGAACCTTATTCCAGAAGTATTCGCAGGCAACCTGGACTCGATAAAACGCTTTCTTCGAAGGCATAATTTTAAAGACCTTGGTCTGGTCAGTGGCCGACCAAAACACAAGATACGCCTGGGGTGCGCCTGTTGTCAGCAGCTGGTGCTGAACTTGCCAGTAGTAATAACGGAATTCTGGCGATTTGGTTTCAAGCTGAAGAATAGAAAGATGTTTGCTCTCGCAAAGATTCTTTATCTCAAGGATTGAACCATCGTCGAACTGCCCATCCAGCGAAGCAATCATGTAAGGATACTTTTTGTTCCTTACACAGAAAGGCAGGGCGATTTGTCCAATCTCTTTTTCGCAGTAACTTCTGGCAAGTGCTTCAAGCTTTTTACCAGCATCAACCTGTTTAATGACAGAAAGGTCTTCTGCCTTAATCAGGCCAGCGTATTGCAAATAGAGTTCGTAGGGCGTTTTAGTTGCACCAGCCTCCTCTAACAGAATAGGGGAGCATGTTGCTGTCACACCAGTTTTACGCCATTCGAGCCATTCCTTTGAGCCCTGCACAACATCAACGACTTCATAAATGTCAGACATAATGATCACCTTAAGATAAATTTAGAAAGTTAAACCGGCAGTTTCCTGCCGGATAAGTTAAGCGGCCAGAAGATCTTCAATAAGACCTTCTACCATTTCTTTTAGAGGGGGAAATGTCACATTGTTGAGAGCGGCATTGAGCCTCACAAAATCAGATGTATTAACAGCCTCAAGATATAACTTGTGTATTTCCATTGATTCGGCTTGGACTTCACCGACCCATTTGGCCGCGTCGGTTTTAAACTCACCCTTACCCATTTTTTCGATGAAGTTAAGTACTTGAGTAAAATCGAAGCTACCTACTGCGTTAGTTAAATGATTTTTGAGAAGTGACCGACGGGATTTTTCTAAAGATAAGCGAGCGAATGCCAGCTCACTTTCATTCAGATCGAAACTGCTTTTTGCATCGTTTAAAATAGTTTCGTATCCAAGCGTCTTTTCTGCCCGGCTTACTAACTTTTTAATTCTGCGTTCAGCCCATTTTCTGACCCCGGGATGCTCAGACATTTCTTCATTGGACTGCCCATTGGTTTCTCCGGGTGGAGGGAGAATATCATCAGCCGAACCATTTACGTCAGCTGGAGGTGTATTTCCCTCAGCCGTATCGTAAACATCGGTTGGTGTATTGCTCTTGATGTCCTGCTGCTCGGTTGAATCAGGTTCTTCAGGGAGCTTATTAAACTCACCTTCAATAACTTTATCATCAGACTTTGCAGTTCGGATTGTAGTATCCGTATTACCAGCCGTCCTGGCTTCTTGTCTAACCTCCATTTCAGCTTCAGCAGCTGCGACGGGTATTGTTGCTGTACGGAAACCTTCACCACCTGCAGTGTTCAGATATTCAATCATTGAACTCAGGCGAGTACGGTTACCAGGAATTAAGTGTATGGTCTGCTTAATAGCTGACTTGAGCACCATCTTCCAAGGGAACTGAGTCCACGGTGAATACTGCCGTTTCTCCACTTTTGCCCAAGATTCGGATTTCGCCCGAGATTGAGCTAAATCCTGAAGGTCAATGAAAAATACCAGATGACGTCCATCCTTCATTAAATAGTCGACATAAGCCCCCCTGAACATGCCTCGATCTCCTAAAGCACCCTGATCGGTGTTTGTGAGAACGAGTCCCCCTTTATAAGCAAAGGGGTCAAATTCGTGGTCTGGGCTGGAACGACGACCATTGGTTTTAAATGAGTCCTTTTCAAAAACTAATTCAGCCACAATGTCTTCGCATAAACCTTCATCGGTGGCCATCCTGCTGAGCCCAATATAGGACACGTCAAGAATGACACGACCATCGCGTGGAACCAGGTAAGCCTGCTTCTGCGCCGGGTCAAGAGTAAGGCCGCTACTTGCAAGCTGAAGGAATGCTGTTTCGAAGGACTTTGGATTATTAACTGCTATGTCAGCCAAGTAGTTATTATTGTTGACAATATGTTTTGCAAAAACGCATTCACGTTCGAATGAGATGTGAGGTGAACTGGAACCTGCGGATGCAAACATCTTTTCGAGCGACAACATATGTCGAGCAATGCTGTCTATCTTAACGACAATATCGGTGTTCCCTTTATTGTTGTTTGAGAATGAACCAGAACTACGTGATTTATTTGAGTACATATATACCTCATTAAATTAAATAAATTATAAGATTAAAAAAGAAGAAGGTTGCTGAGGAATCAGCAACCAGTCATATCAACCGCGAACTGATGAATATGCGTTAGTTAAAGTTACTTGCCCGGAGGAGCTTAATTTTTCATTAAGTTTCATACGAGCTACAATAACGGCTGCTGTCGAATTATCGGCTGGCAGATTTGTCCAGGCTTGCATGTTGACAGGGTGCTTAGAGGTTGCGGCTTGCGGACGTGATGTCTGCACGGCTCTATTCTTAGCATCCAGCTTCGGCGAAGCTTCTGGTATCTTCTCTACTGAATTTTTATTGTTGTCTGGTGATACAGACTCTTTTCCAGGGTGCAGCTGCTTTTGCTCGGCATATACTGTTCTCCATTTTTCAGAAGCAGTTCTTACCTCTTCATCAGACATTTTCTGCCACTTCATATCGTCCT
Organism: Klebsiella sp. OBRC7; assembly: GCF_000293135.1. Taxonomy (NCBI): domain Bacteria; kingdom Pseudomonadati; phylum Pseudomonadota; class Gammaproteobacteria; order Enterobacterales; family Enterobacteriaceae; genus Klebsiella; species Klebsiella sp. OBRC7. Next base: position 14,584 of record NZ_ALNJ01000100.1, read on the forward strand.
TAAGTTTTTGCGCTACTTGAGGGGATAGCGAAGTGACGGTTGATGTAGATGGTGGCTTTACAGTTTCATTTGCACGGGTATCTATTGATTGACCAGTCTGAATGATTCGAGCCATGAAAACATGAAACTCAGTCCTCATTTGGTCAATACCATGTTTTGTATAACGGAATGATCGAGCTAATGCTTCGATATACAGTTCGGTATTCATTTGAATATTATCGCGTAGAAAATCCGCGACTTTACCAAATGCTTTTATCGAATAGAACTCGGTCTGAGACTTGCCGCTAATGGACATGTCACAGCGCAAACGGAAATAAATATATGAATCTGCATTGTTAGATGCAGGCACATATTTAGGTTCTATCGCAACAATACCCTTTGCTCTGGATTGCATAGTTTATACCTCATAAATTTTTAAATTAAAAAAGTTAAAATGATTTAGTGCTATAGGCACAAAAATTAGAAAGATTTGTGAAGCATCCAGTTAGAGTGCTGGACTCACTGTATCCTCAACAAGAGGAAAAACACCTTTTTCGACGGCGCAGAAAACACGATGCATGATGCACCGTGTGTCGAATTCTATGGGCGTAGGGAAGCCGTGCGAATGAACTTATTCATTCAGGGATGGCGCGTTGCCGAAATAAAGAGTGTTAAAAGAAGTTAAGCGGGATGCCCGCGATATAAGATTATGATACGACGTTTGGTTGGTCAATCCAGAAAAGAAAAAAACCCAGCTTTCGCTGGGTTTTTATAGGGAGGTTTAGCATAACAAGCGTTCCAGACGCTTCCATGTTTGGATTGCCATGTCGGTTGAAGCATCTGATATCTCTTTATAGAGATCAGTATTTCGCCGTTCATAGTAACCTGGAAAGGTGAGCCTATGCAGGCAATCATCTAACTTTGAAAGATCTCCAAAGTCGTGAGCGCCTACATTGATTTTTGCTCTGATTGCCAGTATATCTCCCTCTATTTTCATGAGCTCAATGAGCTCATGCATTTCGAAGAAAATATTAGACTGATAACGACCAGCATGTTCTTCGCATTCGATGCTATCGCATACGTCACATACTTCAGCGTTACAGGAATGATAACCGCAGTGATTACACGTATAAGAGAATCTCTGGTTTATTGCCCCTGCAACACAGTCTTCATAAATCCGATGTCGGCAGTCTTTCCCACAATTTTCACACTCTGCAATCATTGTGTAATCATCCAGTTCCATACCACCCGGCTCAATGCTACTACCATAGACAATTGTCATAATATACCTCATATATTTAAAAGATTAAAAAGTTAAGGCTTATAGCCTGAATTAAGAATATTTTAGCTTTCGGCGAGTACTTGCATAACCCAAATGCCGCGACGTTTTTCGTTAAGGAGAGTACGATACCCTGTAACCTTACCGCTTTCGTCAAACACTTGTGCTTTGTCGGTTCTTACTTCAGACTCTTTCCAGACTGAAACAATATCACCAACTTGTGCTCCACAAGTCTCAACAGCATTTTTGAGCCCAACAGCCCAAATTTCATGGTCTTTCCCACCACTACGTATTGTGACTAAATACGATTTATCGTTATTAGGATCGTGTTTCCAGTTTTCGAGACCGTGGTAAACAAGCTTTCCTTCAAAACGATGGTTTGCATATTTGGCTTTGTCATTATTTGACCCAGCCCGAGAAACACCTTCAACCATGTTTCCATTAGTTGCTTCATTAGATTTTTTCCCAGACTTGGTAAAGAATGAATTATAAATAACGAGTAAAGCAACAACTACACATACAGTCGCGGTAACAAAACCGAGACCAGTGAACAGTAAACCGCGTTCCGTTATAAAAATTGCCAGCCAGATTGGGCCAAGGAATCTGATATATTCGGCACGGTAATACACAGCACCAAAAAATACGATACCTGCCATTAATGAGATTGGGTCAGACATAGATCACCTATAAATTTAGAATGCGAAAATTTAGCTACCTAAAAGGTAAACTAAACGGATGTACACAAAACTGCACATCTGTTGATTCGCTGGAGTTAAAAGGATTAACAATTTTTTTTGTTTGGGATTGAGAACCAAAATACCCGTTTGGGTAAGCAAAGAGACATGTCAGGTTTAACCTAAACACATCAGAGATGCTCGGGCCTGTAGAAGGCGTAGTTAACCCGGGAGGAGGTCATCCGGTGGGCGCTGGTTGAGCGCGAAATTAACTAGGAAGTTGTGCTGATGTCCGTCAGCTCGGTTCTTATTCATTTAAGCATATTGGTTTAATTTTTCAAGTCGGTTTTTCATGGTCATATTGCAGCCATTTTTCAATGACAACTATCCTGAGTTTTGGCCTAATCAATTGGCATACAAATTAACTCCGAGGTTCTGTTATGGCTAAAGCACCGGTACAAACCGTAAAACAAGCTAAAAAGAGTGGGGCTCAGGATAACCGAACCCCTAACTCTCGTGTCGAATATTCCAATCCTGAAGCTGTCGTGAAATTTACTCTTCACACCCAGGAAGGTATTCGGGTACAGTCCCGTAATTTTAACATTATCTCCCAGGCTCTCTTCAATCTGACCAATAACAGCCGAGCCCTTGAACGGCTTGGCACTAAATACAGTGGTGCGATTGAACGTACACTGAAGGCGGTTAACGAAGTAATCGACATGCCTGAGAAAGAACTGGAAAATAACATTGCTATTCTGAACCGTGCGGTAAAAGAAGAAGAAGAACGCAGCAGCCTCAATGAAGTCGGGTATACCCATCCAAAAGAACATGAGGTTCGCATCAGAACGCCGCAAGCGCTGCGGGTTATCCGCATTATTCAGAACTTTGATAAATTGCACCAGATCATCGATACCCTCTGGTTAAATAACTGTTTTAATCAGGATGAGGTCGAGGAGTTTAAGTCTCGTCTTCATAATCTCATTCGTGATCTGGCAGCATCACTCAAACGTCACGCGCAGGCATCTGCTGATGAGCTTAATCAGGCCAATGGCCGGGCCGCTGAAAAAGAATTGGCTGGAAGCACTGAGACAGAACCTACCCAGGTAGACCAGGAAACAAAGGTGTTGCAGGATGCCAGTAATGAAGCGAATGATGATCAGAATGAGGCCATTAAACGGCAGGCTTAATTCAACGAAAAACAGAAATTAAAAACCCTGCATTGCAGGGTTTTTTTATTACATTGTGCGGCAACAATCTACCCACTGGAAAATCATGTAGGTGCTGTCCTGGCCTTTACCGGTTGGATAACGGAAAGGCCCACCTTGCCATTGGTATGGGGACTCACCGACCTCATGACTGTTTTTTGTCTCCGGGGTAGGGTAGAACATATTCAATTTGTACTGTTGCTTTGGCAACGTTGGGTAAATCTTGGAGCGACAAACAGTATCGTTTCCCATCGAACGGTAGGCCAGTCCACGACGATGTTCTGCGGCCAGCATACGGATCCCGACCAGGCTGGTTGTTCTGGGGGCATCCATACTCCGTACCGATCCAGTTAAAGGATACTGCCCACCCCAGGAACCGGCACACCACCAAAGTGAGTCTATTGGCTGTTTACCTGCAAATTGTGCCGCTGCTTCACCGGCGCAAGCCTGCATTGCTATCACGTTAGCCACAGCTGCTGATTCCGGGTTCTGGAAGAATGCCAGCATCGTATTATTCCAGGTCGGGTCAATCTCCGTGAAATTAATGATATCAAAATCGCTGTATGGGTCGGCATTACATTGACCGGGTAGATACATATCCAACATTCTTAATAACGGCATAGCATACATATGTGCGTTGTAGAAACTTATTGAGAAACGCTCCCGCTGTTCCTCGGCTGCTCCATCGGTCTGCGGGCCAAACTGCAAATCATTACCAAGGTCGAGTGTTACCCCTCCTAGGGATGACATGCACCCGGGTGTTCTCGTTAACTCGATGAGCTTTCTCGGTTCCCACATCGCGGTCAATACACCCGGGTGATAGACGTTCAATCCATCCTTACAGGCACATACTGTCCCTGATGCTGCATTGTCAGGTGCAGTACCTGTCATCGACAGATTAATACCGGCAAGCTTTATCGGGAAAATACAGTTCCAGCAAACATCCGTAATGAGTTTCGCTGATAAGACTTGGTTATCATGACAGACCTTGTTCTGTACGGGTGATGAAACGTCAGCCGCAAAAACCGGCATAGTAAAAGCCAGACATGCGAGCACCAGGGTCTTGGGTGATTTCAGAACTGAGAGAATTTTTTTCATTTCAGCTCCTCAAAATCTTTGCGTGAATATTCATCATTAATGAATCGCTTACTGTCGGCTGTCACAACGCTGGGCACGTTTATCAAACCATAATGTTCGGCCATGCCTGGCTGAATCATGTATAGCCTTGCGAAGTCACCGTATTCTTTCTTGGTGTCACGGAAGGTCTGCCAGCCATCACCATACACGTTTGTCGTGACCAGTATTGGCGTGAGGGAGGCTGGTGTATGTTCAAACTGATACCTGGCGAACTGGCGTTGCCATTCTTCACGTGCATCGAAAAAGATTAGCTTGATGGTAAATGGCATCACAGTTAGCGGGTTAAATCGCCCCCGTTTTGCAACGATATCGCCGTTAGGTGAAGTAATGTTTTGAGGGATAATGACCGTCGGATCGATGGTTCTGGTAGCTCGCTTTGTCGCTTCCGGGAATTCCTGGAAAACCTGGCGGGGCCAGTAGTTATCAATGGCCTTTTTCTTCATGCCATCAAAATCGAGTTTAGCGACACTCTCCTGTAGTTCATCAATAAGGTTCTTCTCTACGACCCCAACAGCGGGCCCGGCCACACCAAGGTCGCCGGTCTTGTCTTTCAGGTACGCGATGTCATAGATGCCTGTCACCCTGGCCACCAGCTCACCATCTTTTTCATGGATAATGGTCGGTACAGAACTAACGTTGTAGTTTTTGAATACAGTTGGATCGAGGTTTACGGCCAGAGAAGACTTGGAGTCGAAGGAAAGTTTCTGCCAGTGGGTAAGTTCATCAAGCAGGTTCTTTTTATCTTTTGCCCCCTGGACAACCAGAGCGATATCCGTGCGTCCATCGTATAACTTGAGAATGTCGGTGATTTCAGCATCGCTGAGAGACGCGGAGACGAGAATATAAATAAAATCACCGGCTGGCTTATTTTGTTTCTCGTTAGTCATATCAGACTTTGCTAACGCTCCTCTTACCGCATCATCGACTAGTTCATCTGTATTTTTATACTCGGGCATTTCACCCATCATTTTTCGATTATCTTTAACCGTGTCAGTAGCGCGGTCGGCAGTGGCATTTTGATTATCACGAGCCGCTTTTATGAGACTGTCAATATCTTTCATTTCAGTTGCAGATAATTGACGCTTAGCTTTTTGAATGTCAGTGACTGAGTAGTTATTAGCCGGTCTTGTCGGAATATTATCTAAGTTGGATACCGGTCTTGACGGCAGATCACTTAAATAGATACCAGTGTTTTCGGCCCAGACTGGAGTGAAAACAACAGCGGTTACAAATGCCAATATCGAAAGTCGAAAAGGTGTTTTTTTTACCATAATGGATACGCTCGGCCTATAATTTGTGACTCGTCTAATGATCCCCAGTACCTGGAATCAAAACTGTATCTGGTGCGCCCCATCATCCACAGGCGACCATTCGGTACGACACCACTACGCGTTAGCTCCTGTTCGGTATGGCCAGATTCTGCTGCTAATGCCAGTCCCTCACCGACCATAGAGCCGTTAATTGCAGTCTCTTCGGGATCAACGGAGACTGTGTCTCCCGCAATGCCATCAACAATTTTCAGCCCTTTGCCATATGGTTGCATTAGCTCAGAATGAAAGGCGTAAATTTTCCCTTTGACGATTGATTTGTCCATTTTATCGACGAGATATATTCGGTACGGAGGAAGACATTGGTTATTTTGTGGATCGATACCAATCTCATACCGGTTAAGCACGTATAGCGTCAGCGGTGCGGTTAAGAAAATAACAACGATGCTGAAAACAATATGTTGCCTCCAGCTTCGCTTTTTACGAAATATTAAGCTCCATACTGATTTGGGTGTATTCATTCGCCCACCGCTATTGCTGAGTGTTGATGGTCTGGGGGATCTTGAGCCCCGTAGGGTAGCTATAAAGGGCTGAGGCATTGAGCACAAGATACCCCGCCTCTGACAGTTTCTCAGCGCGGGCTAATACCAGCCTTGACTGGGCTTCACCTAACGGTTGACCTTTATCGTCCATAAAGTTGATGACTGCAACATAGTCATAGGGCGAGGCTGGTGGGAATAACCGCCCAAAAAGGGCGGCTCCGATGAAACCAAAAAGCAGCGCAATTGCAGCGGTTTTAATCATGCGGCTAACCCCCGCTCAACCAGAATTTCGTTGATAGCCTCTTCGGTATTGATCCCCCGGGACTTTCTGTCTTTGATCGCGGCAACGTCTTTCGGGTCAGTCGAATAGAGAAGTAAGCTGAATGGGTCAACCACAAGTCTGCAAATACCCTGGCCCGCTTTAGAAATGACAAAGATTTCTGAGTAGACACCTTTCGTGGAACGAACGGTTTTAAGGAACCGGTAACCAGCCTCGTCCAGCGCCAGACGTTTATTTGCTTCAGCTTCGTTCACTGCGGATTCACTTTGCCCCAGCAAGAGCATAAAGGCTGAGTTATCTGCGATCGATTTCCCGATACTATCTTTGTAAATATCGTTGATAGACTGGGTGATGGTAATTGCAGCTCCGTTATATTTACGGAACCGGCGATAACCTTTCTCGATGAACGCCCCGATATTTCCTGATAACAATGCCCAGGCCTCATCGATAATGACCAGCTTCATCTGGCTACGGTCGCCCATGAACATGTCCTGCTGGATTTGATAAATCAGCTGAAGGAGGACAACCTGTTTAAGGTGTTCTGAACTTTCCAGTCGGGAAAGTTCAAGTACAGTGAACGGATTTTTGAAGTCGATATTGTTCTTACCAACAAAGTACTTCCCGTACTGGCCCGCACTCGTGAACGGATAGAGCTGATGGCCAATACGTTTAATGTCTTTATCTTCATCTTTCAGCAGTGAATCAGCAACCATATCAACGGTGGTCAGCTTCTTGTGTACACGGACAAGATCAGCTACATGTTGTTTAAGTCGAGACTCTTCGAATGAATTCAGACCTTCTTTAGGAGCTGCCATCACCGATAACAATCCGATGATCAGATCTTCTTCACCGCCACTGGAGTCATCATCTTCAGACTCACCGAAATAGTCTTCGATCAGTTCGAAGAAGTTAAGACATGGCCTGGTTTTGGGATTGAAGTCGAGATAATCGCCCTGGTAGGTCTCACAGATATTTTTGTACGAGTCACCTACATCAATACACCAGACTTTAGCCCCGAGGCTTCTGTAGGCGGTGATAATGTAGTTTGTCAGGAATGACTTACCCGACCCCGACTCAGCTGCGATACAGGCGTTATAGTTAGTATCAGAATCAAACAAGTCCAGTGATTGGATCTGGCCAGAGCGCGATGTCAGCATTAAGGCGGGTTTGTCTGTACCTTGCCAATCTGCATAGAGAGGTGAAAGTACCATCGCTTCACTGAGTGCCATTGTTCGATATCGGCCAATGGACTTTTCTGCTGATGCTTCGTTAAACATTGGCAGAGCTGACAGGAAAATTGGCGCAACATAGTAGGTATCTGGGATCATCTTAAACTGATAGGTGTTCAGATAACTTGCAGCTTCCTGAGCAGCGCGTAACACGCCATCTTTTGAGTTAGAGAAGATTGATACCGTAAATTTGGCTTTGCAAATTGGGTCGTTGTTATCAACTTTTTCGCTAAGAAGATCGAAGCCCTCACGCAAGTTTATGAGTGATGGAACCCACTTAATTAATGGGCCACTGGTTTGCTGAACAACCCAGTTACGTTTCGAGGTGAATTTAGTTTTTTCACTTTGCTGATCAAAGAAAATCAGGCTCATTGAGATGATGCAGGATGATTTAATTCCAGTAACACCACTCATCATATCGCCGAGAAAGTATTGCGCTTGCCCGGGAAAGAATCTTTTCGGGAATTTTCGCGCACTCAATGTTTTCACAAACGTTGTCGGTGTAGGTGCTTCTCCACGAAGCTCGGAATCTGTCGGATCACCAAAACCGCAATAGTCTTTCTTAATGAAAAACATGCGATCGTGGTCGACTAACTGTTCTGAAATGTACTTGTCTTCTTGTGGCTGTACCGGCGTCCGGTCTCTCCAGGAGGCGCTTTCACCCTGGTTGCAAATGGAGCTCAGAACATCGATGTAACTTTCACGCGTCAATGCACCGGGACACAAACCAGTGATGCTCAGCGTCGTTTCGAACACATTCCGCAGCTCGTTAACGTGATTGAATTCTTCTTCACGCATTTCATAGTTATATTTGATCGGAATTTTTACTGTAATGAGAAGCACACAATTTCGGACGCGAGTCCCGGTTCGCTTCATCGGCGTTTCGGTGCTTTTCAAAAGGAATTTAGAGCGGTTATAAATTGCGTTACGCAGGATTGCGTCCCGGCAATCCATACGCAATACGTCCATCCGGTTAATTTTCTGTACGATGTTTGGGCTTGCAACCAGGTCAAACTGAACGATAGTTTTGGCGGGGAAGTTGGAAGACAGCAACGTTTGAAGGTTAGTCATCTCCTTGCCGGTTGTCCCGCTTAAGGGACGACAAACAAATCCGAAACCAACATATTTGTTGTCGCACATAAACAAATGATTGGATTCGTCATATGCACGTACAGGACACAAGTCAGAAAAACGCTTCAGGTTTTTGAGTCGCTGAAAAATTAAAGATTCACTCATAATGCCTCCAGGATTCCCAAGAAAGTGTTACTTGTTCTCGATAAAGTTTTTGAGGCCTTGTTTTGGTGAGCCGAGTACGTAGGAGCCGTCATCACGCACAATGAAAGGGATCATGCTGACACCTAGTATCTGAGCCGTAACTTCACGTCGAGCCAGAGCCTGCATATCGCAGTTCTTTACCTGGTCGAATTTCTGAGTGGAATTTCCGCTGATAATTGCGCGGTCTGCGCGGTAGCGGTCGGATGCACAATACAATTCAATATTTCGCTGCTGGCTTGCCGGGCCCAGAGCTCCGAGCGACAGAACGCTAACGGTGAATTCTTTCGGGTCGAGGTCAGCAAGTGCTGAAAGTGGGGCTGCACAGGCTTCACAACCAGGTGCGGTAAATATCATGACCTTTTTAGGCCCATCGCCCCATACGGCTGGGCGCAAGTCCGCGATATTTAGGTTCAGCTCTTTCATCGGAATGATGCTGGCGTTCTTGGTTATTTCGCTCATGGTGGTCAGAGGCTTTTTAGCCCATGTGTCATAGAGCGTTCCCTGTATAACGAAGCGGCCATTAGAAGACAGCAAATTAACTTTCCCATCAATCTCTAGTGCGATGATGCCGTTAGTAGGGACGACAAAACGTTTTACTTCCTGCGAATTCTGAGGAATGTTCTTGAACGCTTTTTCATTGAAAATCGTATCGATATTCCCGGTGTTTGTTTTTACTGTATCGGCGAATACAGAAGCTGATGCAGAAAGTGCCACCAAAAGTGCCGCAGTCGCGACATGTTTGATAAAGTTCATAGTAACCGCTCCAAATGAGAGAGGTTTCATTTTCACATATTGATTTATTTTGCCGCAGGGAAAAGGGCTGCAAACTGTCCCCAAAAAAAGGAAGTGATGAAATGTTAATATCGGTTTTAATTACTCAATTAGTCCAAATAAAAAGCCACAAAAAAGTGGCTTTTTATTTATGCTTTATTATTACTGGAAGCCAACCGCAAATCCTGCACCAGCTCCAACACCACCGGCTGTATCAGCCGACATGCTAAAGCGGACGTTTACTTTTTCATTGATAGCGTAATTCGCTCCTCCCGAAATTGCCCCCTGGTCTCGGTACGCGCCCATCGCCATGCCAAAACCCGACACGTTATTGAGGAAGGGAATTGAAGCGATAGCAATTGCGCTTGCTGAGCCTGCTTTTGCTCTTTTATCATTACGGTCAACCGTCTTTTTAAGGTCAGAGAACTTCTGGTTTGTGTAGCTATTAGCTGAAGCCAAGGTCTGTCGGTCACCATCAATCCGTGACTGGCGCTCAGTATCGACAAGGAAATCAGTCCTTGAGTTGATGACAGATTCACGGGCATCCGTATGACTGTTTGCACTTACAAGAGTTTGAGCATCGCCAGCAACTCGGGATGCGCTTTCAGTTGCAATTAGACTGTCGGTACGAGCGTTGATCGACACTTCACGCTCGTCGGTATAAGTATTAGTATCCGTGGCAGTCTGGCTATTGTCGTTACTGCTACCAGACCCTGTACCACTTCCTGTCCCGCTGCCGTCCGTACCGTTATTGTTATTTCCGCCTGTAGTAGGTGGCGTTGTGTTAGAGCCAGAGCCAATGGATGAAAGGTACGAACTGATGGCACTATCAGTGTACGCCTGAAGTGAACTAACGGAATTCATGAGCTGACCATAGTTCACCGCATCATACCGGCTGGAACCATCAGCAACATTAGTCAGTGTTCTTTGTACCGTAGCTGAACCAAACGATACGGTATCAGCACTATTGGAGAATGAACCGTTCCCAATGGAAATACCTCCATTTGAAGCAGAAGCATAATTACCAATAACAATTGCGTTATCATCGGATACAGTATTGTAGTTGCCAAGCACGATCGATTCGTCGGAATCAATGGTATTAATTGTGCCGATTGTGATGTTGCCAAATTTAAAAACAGCAGAGGGGTCATTAATCGGTGCAGCTGTAATATTGTTTAAGGAACCGATAGTCAAAGCGTAGGAACCACCACTCACCGTATTGAATGTACCCATTATAGAACCAGCGTAATTAGTAGCAGTGTTTCTGGAACCAAGAATTGCTCCCATACCTACCATATCCAGTTCGTTATAAGAGCCTATTACTTGCAATGCACTTCCTGAAACGTTATTGCTATAACCCATAACGGCAAGGTTTTGTCCTAGAACTTTATTGTCACTCCCAACCAGATTCAAATCAAAAAGACCAGTGCCAGTATTATTATTCCCGTAAACATTGAAACTATTGGCGTAGTCATTCCAGAATTGGCTTGGGTCGTAACTAAATGATAAGTCATTATTGCTTCCGGTAATAATATAGTTTGTTAACGAAGTAATTGTGTTGTTATTCCCTGAAACACTTGAGTTGCCGAGTGGTGATTTACAGTTTGATGGGGTTGCACAGGGTGTTAGCCCTGAAATGTTATTGCCATCACCATTTACAGTAACTTCGTCAATTTGGGTGCTATCGATTGAGTTATCTGCCACGGCTACAGCACAATGAAGTGCCAGAACAATAGCAATATATAATGACTTTTGTTTCATGTGCTTACCTTTTCAGTGATGGGTATTAAAAAGACGACCAAGGAATACAGCACATGAAAAAAGTAGTACCGGTATACCGGTACTACTGGACAATTATTTAATGTAACTCCCTTTCTGAGGAGGTTGTGATGTCTCACCCTGGGATTGTGCTGGAGCAGCGGCAACCGGTGCAGACATTGGTCTGATAACAGCAGTTGATGTGGCACTATTTCTTGCACCGACTTCCCAACGACGCGGCTCAATCTCGGTATAGACGTAGCCAGGGACGTTAAGGTCTCCATCTGCGGTCTCATAGGGGTCAACCAGCACCCGCATGACGATAGATTGCGTTCGGATGGGTTGAGGATCAGCAGCAGTAGCAGGCACAGGGACGTATCGACCACCATCGGCAGTATTCCGTCCACCGTTCCCGGCTGTAGTGCGCAGCCGCTTAACCTCCACAGGCTTTCCCGAAAGTTGGTTTTCAGATGCGGTGTCAATCTGCTCCTGGTAATCATCTCCATCGGTCAGGGCATACACATCTCGGACATTCATACATGTGACCGAATTGGGCATTCCCTTGCATCCATATTCATCGTTCTGGCCCAGTAGTGAGCAACCCGACATCGCAAAACCGGCACTAACTAAAAACAATGCCGATACAATTTTCTTCGTCATCATTTCTTGCCCCCAACGGTTTGAGTTTTTGAAGTAACACGTGTGAATTTCAGCATGACCCCTTTTTGCACAATAAAATCAACACTACGGCCTGGATCAATTTCAATTACAGGGAAAAGGTCACCGGCCATTTGCATATAGAAATCGGCAAGACGATTCAATGCGCCACCTACGCCAGAAACTGCTGCGCCCTGGAGTGCGTCAGAGCTCATAACCTGCTGGTAAGGAGTAGCGTCACTACTATCTCCATCGCGTTTAATACTGATTGTCGGAATACTCTGTACGTTAAAGAGCTGAGATGCAGCCTGTAGGAAGCCAGCGGTCAGGGCTCGTGCCAGGTATTGCCCTTGTTTGGTAACCAGTCGACCACGAACACCTGATTTACCATCTTCACCAACAGCGTAGGCTACGAGTGGGGCTTCAAAAACTGCACCGTCATCCCGAATGCACGTTATGACTTCCGATCTGAAATAAGCTCTTTCGGAGGACAAATCACCGAACCCAGCTGCAAGCATTCCGCATTCACGTATATCTGCACGGAAACGGTTTGGGAGAATTGCATCCTTTTTCACCCTGGCCAGCGCCGGATAAGGGTCTTTTCGTGCATCACGAGATGTTGGTGCATCCATCCCCGCAATCAAAACAGTACTTATGATCGACGTTGCAGGAAGGTAGGTCTGGTTCTCGGGGTTATCATCTTCGTCAGCAACGGGTGCGGCTTCAATATCTTCCTGTACAGTGATGATTTCAGGAGTTGCCTGGCTTGGTACTGCTTTGCCATCCTTCCCTTTCTGCTGACGCTGGTTTGCTGCGGGTTCCGGTACGACAGGGGGGGCCGCATCTTCGTATACGCGCTGTAATGTTTTCCCGTTATTGAAACTTCCTGAGTTTCTTGGCGCAACTGAAGGGGCAGATATCTCTTCAGGTTTATACAGAGTAGGGACGTTACGTTGGCCGTTTCCAGCCAGTGGTGTCGCTCCGCGAGACTGTTGTGAGTAAGGCACAGGGTTAGAGACGGTATCAACGCGTTTCTTAATAGCTGCAACCTCAGCGCCTGATTTTTTCTGGTTGTTCTCCAGATTGCTAAGACGCTGAGCTGTCTGATCAGCACCATATTTCTCGGTTAACGTTTTAATCAGTTGACCTTGCTCTTTAATGGTCTTGTCGAGTGCGCGAATTCGCGCCGCAATAGCATTCTGGCTAACTCCATTGGTATCACCATCGGTAAGGACGCTGGCAATCACTTTTTCTTGTGGCGCTCGATTTCGGGGGCCAGCTGAGTCGGGTATAACCAAGAGCAAAAAAAGAACGGCGAAAGTAAATACGCCAGCCCATAAAACCCATTTTTTATGCTTTGCTGAAATTGAGGCCCATTTCTCTTTTAAGGGGATAAGCATGATTTTACTCCGCGAGTTTAGGGCGCATGGAATCGTTAGCTTGTTCGTTTGGCTGGATGTTGCGGATAACGAAGTAAGCTTCAGTTCGCTGGCCAGGCTGGAGAGTGCTGCGACTCCATAGTGCTCTTGCTGCAAGCTGAGGATGGGTGCAGAGTGATTCATCAACCATTACTGTTGATGAACCAGTGTTTTGTGCAACGCCGATGATGACACTGAATTGACTACCCTGAAGATACTGGCCATTTGCAAAGGAGTAGCGAATCTGATCCTGGTCAGTACCCGTGCGGAAATTACAGTTCGGGATACCAACTCCTGAAGAGAGATTTCCCAGAGAGTATCCGGGTGGAATGTCCCCAAGCGCGATGGTTCGCATTATGTTGCGAATCGTCTCGATGTAATTATCTTTCTGTTCCCATCGCCTGGCTTTGACTTCGCTTCCACCATAGTTGTTATATGCCGCAGGCATAACACCAGAAGTACTCGTGTTGTTCAGCTTTCGTGAAAGCATGAGAGTGGCTTGCACCGGTGCAATTTTCTGAGGTACTAACGACACGGAGATCGCTACACTTTCGTCACCTTTCTCACTGATATAGAGACTTGCCGGGTTACTGTCTGAGGTGGAAACGTAGAGAGCGTTATCTTTTACATTTACAGTTACACCCTCCTGTTTAACTTTCTGCACTACAGGGTGTTCAAACGGTGTAACAAGCCGGTTGATCTGGTTAATCGAAATCGGTACGAGGGTGTTCACGCCAGGCGCAACGATATATTCCAGCCGAGAAGGAATGACTTCTTTTGTGAGTGGAACGGGACTGGCAATTGCAGCAGGTACTGGTTGAATATTACGGCCATCAATAGCTGGTTCACTCCCGCCATTGATAGAGTTACTTGCTGGTGGTGTATAGTTGTCAGGATATGGGCGTGTTTCTGTGCTGAGCATTGCCTGAGTTGAGG
>NZ_ALNJ01000101.1:0-7187 GCF_000293135.1 Klebsiella sp. OBRC7
AATCCTGGTCACTGAGCTTTCCCGGTGGGGGCGCTCGACGCTCGATCTGCTCAATACGCTACGTGAACTGGAGAACTGGAAGGTTTCCGTGATAGCCATGAATGGAATGGCGTTCGATCTTTCGTCGCCGTATGGACGAATGCTGGCGACGTTTCTTTCCGGCATTGCGGAGTTTGAGCGGGATCTCATCAGCGAGCGGGTCAAGTCAGGCCTTGCTGTTGCGAAGGCACGTGGTAAGAGGCTTGGTCGTCAGGCCGGAGTGCGACCAAAATCAGACCGACTTTTGCCTAAGGTGGTTGCGATGAGGGCCGAGGGACGCAGCTATCGCTGGATCGCACGCGAGCTCGGTATCAGCAAGAATACCGTCGCTGACATCGTGCAACGACACAGAGCTAACGCTTAGGGTGTCATTTCGCCCTCAGCCGGAACCGACCCCACCAACTCAATTCTTGATGGCCTAAGTGAAGCAAATCTGGATGCTAGGTTTTTCGCGGTTCGTGGTAGATATGCGCTAGTGCTAGGCACAATTTTTAGCGACGTCGTGATTCTTACTATAAGAGGCACCGTATTCCGCGAGCTTTGGGACTGGAAAGCAAATATAGATGCCGAAAAGTACCATGTTCGGGTGGGACCACACTTTCATCCATTTCATTATGGTCATGTTGAATTTGACGACCAATTCTTTCACCGAGGATTCTTTGAGTCGATCATTCCTCAGTTCGCATCTATCTCTGACCACATTAACCAACGAAATAGTTTGGGGAATGATCTCAAGGTCGTTTGGACTGGCCACTCCCTAGGTGGAGCAATGGCCGCGGTAGGCTATGCGATTCACGCTAAGCTTAATACCACAATAAGGCTTGCTGAGAATATTCCGGGCCATGCCGTTTGTGCGTATACATTTGGCATGCCTCGCTATTGCGGACTTGGTAGCGTTTGTAGTTTTCCCGGTCCCCACCACATTTATAGAAAGGAAGACCTCGTACCAACCGTGCCGCTTAGAAAAATGGGCTTCTCTGACAGTAGTAAGGAGTACGAGATCATTGATAACGGATCGATTGTTTTGACTGAGCGCACTGATACATTTGGGCTGGCGGGCCATGTTCCAAAGCTGTTATCAAGCATAAAGGCACACTCAATAGAAGGTTACGCAGGGCTATTATCTAAAGCAACTGGTATAGCAAGACCGTGAACACGCTTAGAAATGGTTGCCTAACGGGACAGTTCTTCCCCACTCCAATTATGATTGCCTCTCTGAAATCGACCAAGGTGTTATCGTGGACAACAAGCGCCTCGGAAGAACACTCGAATTTATCAAACTAGTTCAGGAGAAACGCTGACCTTCCCCCCTTAAACTAACATACCATGTGCTAGCAATGTCCGCTGTTGGCACAAAGCTGACGTTAAGATTTACAGCATCGGGAAGCTTCTGAATGCCGCGTCAGCGGCATGGAGGCGCCAGATGAGGTTACATGTGTCTGTGGAGTCAAATGGCGCCGAAAGCCCGGCGTAGCCGGTTACCTGGCTATAAACTCTGCTACCCTACCCCCTGTCCTGATTAGCCTTAACCCGCTCACAGCAATGAAGAAGTTAAAGTAATCCCTTTTAACCCCGGTGAGCGGGCTTTACGGCGTTTACGACGTAAAGGGCGTGATTTCCGGGGCCTTAGCGGCGGCAGCTTGCTGCTGACGCTTAGGGGGATGTTCTTCAGTTATTTTAGCGATTAACACGGTAGTTGCAAAGCTATACCCGCTAAAAATGTCTCAGATGCCTCTGTACGCGGTCGGAGTGGTCCCGGCAAGGCGACAGCCGCAGTCGGGGCGTATCTCCGCGTTAGCGGGCCGGAGGGCCGCTTACGAGCGTGTACCAGACAACTCCCGCAGCTCCACTCACAGCGATGAAGAAGAATAGTTACAACACCCATTATTAAAAGCGACACTACTCCCGGCCTTCGGCCGGGGGCGGCGGCGCTTTTCAGTGGTGGGGAGGGGCTTGTGGTTGCAGAACGCCGCCGGGGTTTGTTTTAAAAAAGGGATCTATTGAATGATGTAACTAATCTGTGTGCAGGTTATATGCCCGCCGCTTGTCGGCGGGAGGTACTTCTGGATCTGAGCGGCGCGGGCGCTTGCGACCGCTGTTAGCGAAGGCCTCATTGAGACTGTCCACAGGACAGACGACGAACAGGTTTTCCTTTGAGACGAAAGATATTCAGATCTTTAAAAGAAGTACAGAGCAGGTCTTTAAAGGGAACCATGCGGTCTGAAACCTCTGCGGCAGGCACCCTGACACCCTGTCGGCTGTAGCTTTATGAAAAGTTCCCATGCAGTTAAGTGTGTATAAGTAAAACCGGGCAAAAAAACCGGCACCGGAGCACCGAAATATCATCAACCAGGTGGGGGGAATGCGTTGCCAATCGGTGTGGCCATAACACTATCGGTCAGAAATCAGCCAGGCTCAGCAGACGGATGTGCGAAAGTCTCCGGCGCCAGCCGGATAACAAAAATGAGAAGGCTATACTGGGTCGGGGTACGGCGCCAGGCGGGTATAGTTATTGCCCCGTGACAGCAGCATACGCTCCGTCACGCGTCGCTCAACTTCACGTTTGAGCGCATCACGATCGCCTCTGAAGCGGCCGGTGGCATATTCACGGGTCAGCTGCTGACGAACACGCGTCTCGATGTCCTTCCGTTGGCGCGAAGCATCCCGCCGCGCGGTTGCTCGCTTCTGGCCATGAGATTTACGCTCAGCCTGATAGCTGCGGAAACGCTCGCGTACAAACCGCCAGGATTTGGCGATCAGTTCATCCATCCCCAGCTGCGGCAGACTCTGTTTTTTGCGCTGTTTATTTTCCCACTCCACGCGACTCCGGCGCGCGGCCACGACGGCCACATCTGACACATCCAGAGCCTGAAAAAGGGCTGGCGTGAACGTCATATCCGTCGGAATATTGCAGCCAATCTGCGGATCATATTCCGTTGTATAGGTGATCAGACCCAGCTCAGACATAAACCGCAGCGCGCGGGTCGCCCGTGAGATAGACAGGTTGCCACTGGCAGATTCCGTGGCCAGCCCGCACTCAATGGCCATATTGGTAATCGAGCGCTGCACGCGATTGGCCAGCGGATCGTAATGGAAACACATTGCCTGGAGAAGCGCATCAATCGCACGCCGGCGAAGGAGAGGAGGCATACGCCGACGCTTACCCAGTGAGCGGGCAAAGGCGACATGAATTGAAAAATCAAACGTGGAGGTAAAGCCTTCGGCTTTAGCCATCAGCTTACAACAAAACGGCAGTGTCTTTTTGCCTTCCCGCGCCATAAAACGCGGCTCAGCATTTTTCACTTGCACGTAATGGAACGAGTTTTTTGGATTCTGTTCAGTCACCGCTTCCTGCGCTTATGTTGCGCCGAAGGAGTAAGCACAGAAGGTATTGAACTTTTCTGAGCATGAATCTATACTCCCTGCATAGAGCAACAATCTCTATGCAGTTTAGTTAAGGGCCCCGATAATCTTCTAGAGTCGCCAAACTTGGAAAGATTATCGGGGTTTTTGCTTTTCTGATTCCGGAAAAAACCTTTTTACAGAATCAGTTCCCTGCCACCTTACGGCGTGGCCAACCAAGAATCTCTAAACGATCAGTAATCTAGCACTCATAGCAGGTATGATCAAGAATGTGACGTCGTTACGTCAATTCCAAGTTTCGCAGATTCTCTTTCAATCAGCCTTTCAATCATTTCTGCCTGAGTAATTCCTTCATTCTCACACATGATTTGAAGCTGGTTTTTAAGCTTGTCTCGCACAAATACTCTCACCTCTTTGTGCGTCGCTTTTTTTCGGGCAACAGCTTTCTGCTGACGTTCTGCCGCAGAAACAGGATTGCCCTTTCTGTAGGGACGTTTAGATGAGGAAGTAACTGCGTTTACGACCTGTGACATCTCTGCCTCCTCAAGCATATAACTGAATACTTGAACAAAGATACTACATGTCTTTATAGGCAGCGAGAGCGCACATTAATTTAATGTAAAATACATTTTTTTCTGTTGGCGCAGAAAAATTGTGGGCAGTGTGATCGTTAGTACGATGAACGCCAGTCAGTACCGACATCCCACCTGGATTGCCAGTGCTGCAGATAACGTTGGGCAACTGTCGGGTCATCCCATACAACCAGCACATTCTCTGAATTCGAACGGTCAGCTGCACGGCTGAAATTGAACGACCCGGACTCTGTATTGCGCCCGTCCGCGACGATCACTTTGTCATGCATAATTTTGTAGGCGCTGACCGTACGAACCGGAATGCCCACGCTGGTCAGCAGGTTCATGGCGGCCTCGCTGGCCGTTCCGGTATTTGCCTTCTGATCCAGAACCACACGGACATCCACCCCACGTCGTTTCGCCTCGATGAGCGAACGAACCACCTCCGGGGAGGTGAAGGAATACCCCATCAGCCGGATTTCCTGTCGTGCGGTCGCGATGGTTTTCAGAACCAGCCGCAGGGCAGTTCCTTCCGGGGAAAACCCGGTATCGATGCTCGCGGCATAAACGATCGGTACGGGTGTGCACAGACTCAGAGTGACCAATGCAGGCAGACACCATCTGCTGAGAGTACGGTTTATTTTCACACTATTTCCTTCACTGTATTTTTAAGAAACGCCGGGAGCGGGGGAGACTGGCTTTTCCCCGTTACCGGGGTTGGACAACGACGCCATGGGGAGGCGTCAGGCTTTTGTCGTCTGACGGAACCAGTAGCAGACTGGCCCGTCGCCGGTATCGTGGACGGAGCCCAGGAACCAGCCATCATCATCTGGCGGCTCGGGCACCACCTGGATACCATCCCGGACACTGACGAGTGGAGAAACGTCAGGCTTTCTCATCCGGTCAGTATGCCGCGTATACAGGGCCAGCCCGCCCCAGAACAACGCAACTGACAGCATCACCAGGAGCAGTCCCCCTCCTGTGAAAAAAAACGGAGACAGGAGTATCAAAAACAGCGCCAGCATGCCCCCATACAAATAACAGAATAATTGCTTCTCAATGCGTAAAATAAAATAGCTGAACATAAATTCAGTCCTTTAATAAGACGGATTTAAAAGGAGGTGTTAGTGACGGGATTTATTTATTGCCGCCTGAAGACTTTCCGACTCCGTCATTCCGGAAAATACCGTGGTATTTTCTTCCGTCGCGCCCTTCACCGGCATCACAATAATACCCGGCGTACCGGTTAATCCCGTTGCCGTGGCGATGTCTTTAATATTTTTCAGCGTGGTATTAACTTCATCAATGGTATCCTGTCTGAACTGAATATCACCTGATGTTTTCGTGACTGTCTCTTTGGTCAGCCTGCCTTCAATTAATCCGGTCGCATAAATACCGTTATGGTATGCCAGATATGCCTCCGGCCCCTTTTCCTTCCAGACCAGCAGACCGGTTTTGGCTGCCAGTAATGAAACCGGCCATCGGCTCCCGAAGACCGGCCACTCCATAAAGAAATAGCGCACATCCTGGTTACTCCTGATGACCTTCTCCAGTTCCGGCGCGAAGCGGCTGCACCAGATGCACTGGTAGTCAAAGAATTCAACCACCATCACCTTTCCGTCCCCGGGCCCCCAGGAGGGGATATTTTTATTACCCAGAATGTTTCCCTGTTGTTCCAGTGCTGCGGATTTAAAACCGCGAGTCTGTTTCGCCTCCTGCTCCTGCTGAAGTGTCTCGCTCATCTGAATAAGTATCTCGGGATGAGCACGCAGATAATCCGCTGCGATTTCTCCAATTCTTTTCTCCTGGGTAACGGAAAACGTTTTATCAGGTGCATTATCCTGAGCAAAACTGGTATTCAAAACGACAACTGAAATAAATGGGAGCAGAAAATACAATCCGAATCTGAATTTCATTTTTATTCCTTTAACAGGTTAAGCATGGATAAAATAAGTTCGTCCGCTAAAGCCGTTAAGTCTTTAGCGGAGAGGTTGTAGAACGATGAATACTGTTGTGGCAGGAAATGAATTAAACGGTCTGACTCATCTTTCGTTCAGCGCGTAACAGCTCTTTCATCATGCGCTCACTGGCGTAGTGCGCTTCATCAGCAGTGACCGTAGCCACCACATTCCCCTGCAGGTCATAGCGGGAGGCACCTTCCCGCATTCGGGACAGATAACCTGCAGACCGGGTCAGGCTTTTCAGGCACTTAATCACCTGTTTATGCGACAGCGGCAGATCACGACTCGCAATATCGGCAAGCAGCTGTTCACGCATTCCCGTGGCCAGCAGACGTGGCGAGTTGCCATCGAACAGCTGTGGCCAGAACACCTTCAGGGTCATGATCGCCTGCTCTGGCGGCAACAGCCGAAGATAGCGCACCGGAGGGGGAGCCTTTGTTGCCTTGACCGGTACGGGCTCAGCCTGACGCGCGGCGGCTTCCGCGGCCTGTTTCGCACGTTCAAGCTTTTCTTTCTTGACCTTCCAGGCGGGCGGCGCCGACACCACCACGACCTTTTTTCGGCGTACCACACCAGGAGTGGCCGTATCACTGGTGGGGGCAGCACTGTCTGCCGCGGGTTTTCGTTTCAGGCTCAGTACAGGACGTTTTTCTTCACTCATAAGGGGCCATATCAATAAAGCATCAGGTCTGACGTATACGATACGCTAACGGCATCATCGTTTCATCTCAGGAAACTGTGGACACGGCGATGATGTTCCCTTTGTCACAGTTGCGGGCACTATTTCTGCTCCTTGGACCTCTGTCCGGGTTTTTTTACATTTAGACAACAATCCCCAGCACCGCCAGATGTACGGCATAGAACATCACGAAGAAATGCCGCGGCCAGAAGCGCCGAACAGAACGACCGATGTCAGAACAGACCGCCAGGGCCAGCAAGGCGACCATCAGGCCGGCGATGGCCTGGGTAATATCATGGGCATTCATCAGCAACACCATGACGGCCCACAGCACGCCATACCCGATACGTTCTGCGGGTTCTTTCGCCCGACACAGTCGCCAGCTGTTGATCAGCATAAAAACCCCGGCCAGACCGTAGCTGTCGGCAGACAGAGGGAGCCAGGCCACGACAATGGCGATCGCCAGCAGAATATCATTGCGGGTCTGCAGACTGAACCAGCGCAGCGCCTGACCGGTGACCGCAAAGCTAAACAGGATATTCCCCATGTACCACGGGTATCCGATGAGAATAA
>NZ_ALNJ01000102.1:0-12326 GCF_000293135.1 Klebsiella sp. OBRC7
GAGTATCTGGTCACCGTTGATAAGCTGATAACCGATGAGTTTATCCGCGGCATGGGGGCGGGCGTACCGATTCTCGGCACGGTGACGAAGAAGTGCAAAGTGAAAAAAGAAGCGCCGTTTGTGTTCCGCATTACCCTGGTGCAGGGGCTGAATCGCCAGATCCGCCGGATGTGCGAACACTTTGGCTATGAAGTGACGAAGCTTGAGCGGACGCGGATCATGAACGTCAGCCTGACGGGGATCCCGCTGGGAGAGTGGCGCGATCTGACCGACGATGAGCTGATCGATCTTTTCAAACTGATTGAAAACTCGTCTTCAGAAGCGAAACCGAAGGCAAAAGCGAAGCCGAAAACGGCCGGCATCAAGCGTCCCGTCGTGGCGATTGAAAAAACCAGCGACAAGTCCTCCCGCCCGGCGTCGAACGGCAAACGCTTTACCGCGCCGGGGCGCAAGAAGAAAGGGCGTTAACGTCTGCCGCGCGTCGGCGTATTTGCCGACCAGGAAAACGAGGCCTCTGCGTCCGGTTTATAAGCCTGCTTTTTCTTCAGCTGGCGGGCTTTCTTAGCCTCGGCCTCGCGCAGGGCCATCAGTTTATCGATGTACTCTTTTTTCACGCTATTGGTTTCCGCGTTGGTCAGCGGACGGCCATGGGCGATGCGCGCGCGGTCGAGCAGGGTTTTCAGTTCGCGCTGTTCGCGCTCGGTCATCTCTTTTTGCGTGATACGGGGGAGTGCCATAGTGGTGCCCTCAATTAGCCTGTGGTTTCAGTGTACGGTATTGGGGCTGACGTCTCACGGTAAATTGTTGTGCCTCGCAGAAAATCCCGGAGGCGGTGCTGCGCACCTGTCCGGGCTACAAAACCCGCAAGCTGCACGGACCGTAGCCCGGCTAAGCGCACCGCAAGCCGGGAAAATTACGGGTTGTTAGCTCTCTTTTACCGTTTTACGCGATTTATCAACAATAGGCTTCCCTGACCAGTAACCGGCCAGCAGCGAGCCGGACAGGTTGTGCCAGACCGAGAACAGCGCGCCGGGCAGCGCGGCCAGCGGGCCAAAGTAGATTTTCCCCAGCGCGGCGGCAAGGCCGGAGTTCTGCATTCCCACCTCGATCGCCAGCGTGCGGCAGGTGGACTCGTCAAAGCCAAACAGCCGTCCGCCCCAGTAGCCGCCGAGCAGGCCGATGGTGTTATGCAGGATGATGGCGATAATCACCACAAAGCCTACGGAAGCGATATGCGACGCGGAACCGGCCACCACGGCGCAGATAATCGCCAGAATGCAGACCATCGAAAAGGCCGGCAGGAACGGCTCCACCGCCTTCACCACTTTCGGCAGCAGATGATGTACTACCAGCCCCAGCGCAATCGGGATCACCACGATTTGCAGAATGCTGAGCAGCATCCCCATCACGTCCACCTGAATATGCGCATCCACGTACAGACGCGTCAGCAGCGGGGTGGCGACCACGCCAACCAGTGTGGAAACCGATGAGATGGTGACTGAGAGCGCGACGTCGCCTTTTGCCAGAAAGATCATCACGTTGGATGCCGTACCGCTGGCGACGCTGCCGACCAGCACCATCCCGGCGGAGAGCTCGGGCGGCATGTGAAAAATCAGCGCCAGCAGCCAGGCGGCGAGCGGCATCACCAGGTAGTGGAGAAAAATGCCTGCGGCGACCGGCGCGGGGCGGGAAAGCACGCGCTTAAAATCGTCGACTTTCAGATGCACGCCCATGCCGAACATAATCAGCATCAGCAGCGTCGGGACCCACGGGCCAACGGGGGTAAAAGTGGATGGCGTGTAATAGGCGATAACCGAGAGCAGCAGCGCCCATAATGGGAACAGCCGCGTAAGCGTGGCGAGCATGTTGTTTTCCTTGCACGTAAGTTGTGTTTGCTTGTTATAGACCGGCCGGGATCGAGCCCGGCCATCGCTATTGTTTATCGTGCTAAGACATATTATTCAAACAAATTATGCTCATGTTCCGCTGCGGATAAGCTCCCAGCTGAGTCCGAAGCGCGCTAAATATTTGCGCAAGCGGTCGGCATCGTTAGGGTTGGCCTTTTTTTGCCGGGAGACGGCGAACAGTTCGCGTCCGGCTTCGGAGAGCGAAGCGCTGCGTCGGCAGACCTCCAGCACCGTTTCCAGCTGGCGGCGATCGAACAGATCGATTTCCATTGCAATATCAGGAGAAGATGTCGTGAGCTGCCAGCTCTCTTTCAGCAGCATTATCTCCTCTTCCGCAACGGCCAGCGTAATGCGCCCCTGCTCGGCCAGGGTCGCCATACGCGCCACGGAGGAGCCTAGCTCGCGGAAATTGCCGCGCCATTGCGCCTGCGGCGAGCAGGCAAAGGCCAGATAGCGTTCGCGGGCGTCTTTATCGAAGCGGATCTGCGTCTGCCGCTCGTTGGCCAGTCGCCGTAATTCATACTCCACGTTCGGCGCAATATCTTCCCGCCGCTGCGCCAGGCCGGGGAGGGCAAAGCGCCACATATTGATGCGCGCATAAAGATCTTCGCGAAAGCGCCCCTCCGCCACCCACTGCTGCATATCGCGATGCGTGCCGGCGATTAGCTGGAAGTCGCTGTGCACCTCTTTATCCGAGCCAAACGGGAAAAAGGTTTTTTCTTCGATGGCCTTCAGCAGCATGGCCTGCTCATCCAGCCCCAGCTCGGCGATTTCATCGAGAAACAGCACGCCGCCGTCGGCTTCGCGTAATAGCCCGGCGCGAGGCGTCACCGCGCCGGTAAACGCGCCTTTGACATGTCCAAACAGCGTGGACATGGCGTTATCACCGCGCAGCGTGGCGCAGTTTACCGCCATGAATTTCCCCGCCACCCGATGGCGCGACTGACGAAGCTGAAAAATACGTTTGGCGAGGACGGACTTCCCGGCGCCCGTTGGGCCGGTCAGCAGGATCGGATCGGTCGATCGGATCGCCACGCGCTCAATACGATCGATAAGCGCGTTGAACGTCGCATTACGCGTCTCGATACCCGCCTTCAGGAAGGAGACGGACTGCTGCTGCTCGCGCTGAAAGCGGCTGGTGAGCGCGGCGTAGCGGCTTAAGTCCAGATCGATCACCGAGTAAATACCGGCGGCGACGGCGTCATCCGCTGCGCCTTTCGGCGCAGGGCTGGTCTGCAGCAGGCTGGCGGGGAGATAGCGCGCTTCGGTCAGCAGGAACCAGCAGATCTGCGCCACGTGGGTCCCGGTGGTGATATGCACCAGATACTCTTCGTTTTCGGTATCAAAGCGATAGCGGTTGGCGAAGTCGAGAAACGCTGCGTAGACCTCTTCAAAATCCCACGGATCGTTTATCTCAATCGTATGCGGGCGCACTTCGGTATGCGGCGAAAGCTGGGCGACATCGTCAATCAGCTTTTGCGCCATATTTTCATCACGCGGCTGGTGGAGAAGCTCCAGCCTGTCGACAGGAAAATCGGCCTGCTGGCATAGCCCAACGGTAGGCCGCCATTTTTTAAAGCGATTCGCCCGCTTGCCGCGTTTGTCCAGAACCGTTCCGAGGACGCCAATGACCACTCGCCGCTTTTTCATGTTTATCCCAAAAGATAAGTTTCGATATTTAAAGATAAAAAAACCTGCTGCCGGCGGCAAGCGTTACCGTTTGAATTAAAAATAAAAGCGTTATTAATCAATTTATTGAAAAATAACTCTCGCATTTTTTATTGTTGGCACGCAACTGGCAATACCCCTTTCGTCACGACGCTGAAAACGCAGGGGGTTAAACCCCGCCGGCACGCCAGGAACGGTACAGGCCGTTTTTCGGGCGCGTTCCGTCAGCCGATGACCACCAATGGGTTCGATTCCCGATTTCATCTCCAATGAAAACTGGTCGTTAATCATAGAAATAACGCGGGGTAATGCGCAGTCAGCACGCCCCACAGCAGGCCGCCGGTAAAGGCGCCGTGCCGCAGGCAAAAGGGAGTTCCCCTGCGGCTTCGCCCCTGCACCCGCGCCTGATTTTGCTAAGGAACGAAAAATGACGAAGAAAATCACGATACGTAAAGGTCAGCTTGGCCTTTTATCCCGTCAGGGTGACTACTATCAGGTTCTGGAAGCGGGCGAGCATCGCCTGCCGTGGTTCAACGTCCCCGAAGTGCTGATCGTTAACCGGGACGGCAGCGAAGTGCCGGAGGCGCTGGCGGAGTATTTACGACGCTTTCAGCCGGAATGGATTGAACGCTACTGCCTGGCGGCGGATTTGACGGATGTCGAGGCCGGGGCGCTGTATGCCAACGGTGTGCTGCAGGAAATTTTACCGCCTTCGACGCGCCGACTGTACTGGTCGGCCGGTGATGAAATTCAGCTGCTACGTATCGATACCCGGCAGGTTGCGGTTCCGGCTGACATCATGAATGCGGTGCTGCAGCCGCGACGTCACGGGGCGGTAAAAGGCCGCGAAGCGATCCTCACCGTATCGGTGCCGGCGTGGCACGTCGGGGTGCTGAAAATCGACGGTGAGACGCAAGCGCTGCTGCAGCCTGGCCTGAGCGCGTACTGGAAGGTCAATCACCTGGTGGAAGCGGAAGTGGTCGATACCCGCCTGCAGGTGCTGGAGGTTGGCGGCCAGGAGATTTTGACCAAAGATAAAGTGAACCTGCGTTTAAATCTGGCGGCGAACTGGCGCTACAGCGATGTGCTGCAGGCGTTTGGACAGCTGACGAAGCCGCTGGACCATCTGTATCGCGAGCTGCAGTTTGCGCTGCGTGAAGCCGTCGGAACGCGATCGCTGGATGAGCTGCTGGAAGATAAGAAAATCATTGATGAGGTGGTGAGCGCGCAGGTCACCGAGCGCATGGCGGCATTTGGTATCGACGTCGCGTCGCTGGGCGTGAAGGATATTGTGCTGCCCGGCGACATGAAAGCCATTTTGTCGCAGCTGGTGGAGGCGGAGAAATCGGCGCAGGCGAACGTGATCCGCCGGCGTGAAGAGACCGCGGCGACGCGCTCGCTGCTCAACACCGCGAAGGTGATGGAGAACAACCCGGTGGCGCTGCGCTTAAAAGAGCTGGAAACGCTGGAAAGAGTGGCGGAGCGTATCGATAAAATCTCGGTCTTTGGCGGTCTGGACCAGGTGCTGCATGGCCTGGTGAATCTAAAAGGATAATGAAAATGACGTATCACGGTGTGAACGCCGCCATGCGCCATAAGGTGCAGCGGCAGTTAAACGACGTGGAGCGGCGCTACGGCGTCAGGGTGCTCTACGCCTGCGAGTCCGGCAGCCGGGGCTGGGGCTTTGCCTCGCCGGACAGCGATTATGATGTGCGGTTTCTCTACGTTCATTCGCTGGAGTGGTATCTGCGGGTGGACGCGCCGCGCGATGTTATCGAGCTGCCCATCGACGATGAGCTGGACGTCTGCGGCTGGGAGTGGCGCAAGGCGCTGGGTCTGTTGAAAGGGGCGAACCCGACGCTGATCGAATGGCTGGATTCACCGGTGGTGTATCGGCAGGATGATGCGACGGTTCAGGCGCTTAAAAAACTCATCCCGCATTGGTTTTCTCCGCTTCGCGCCCGCTGGCATTACTACTCGATGGCCAGGAAAAATTTTCGCGGCTATCTGCAAGGCGAACAGGTGCGGCTGAAAAAGTACTTTTACGTATTGCGCCCGCTGCTGGCCGTCCGCTGGGTTGAGGCGGGAAAAGGCGTGCCGCCGATGCGCTTTGATGAACTGCTGGCGGGAAGCGAGCTGGAAGCGGGTCTACGTGCGGAAATAGATGAGCTGCTGGAACGTAAACAGCGCGCGGGAGAGGCGGAAAACGGCCCGCGTCGACCGCTGCTGCATGCGTTTATTCAGTCCGAGCTGCTCAGAGGCGCAATCCCGCCAGCGCTGCCTGAGAGCCGGAGCGGTGATGTCAGGGAGTTGGACAGATTGCTGATGACCACGGTGATGGGAAACTAAAATTGGCCCGGCAGAAATGGCGGGCCAATTTATTCGCTATTACTCGAACAGATTATGATGCAGCTTCTGCACCACTTTTTCGGCATCCGCACCCGGGACCAGGAAGCACAGGTTATGGCTGGATGCGCCGTAGCAAATCATACGAATATTAAACGGGTCCAGTACGCCAAACACCTCTTTACCGACGCCGCACGCCTTCGACAGTTCATTACCAATGATGGCGACCAGCGCCAGATCCTGCTCGACCTCAACGCGGCACAGAGAGGAAAGTTCGGTCAACAGTCCCTGGGTGAGCAGGGTATCGCCAGCCGACGTCGAACCGGTGGTATCCATGGTCAGCGCCACGCTCACTTCCGACGTGGTGATCAGATCGACGGAGATACTGTGGCGGGCCAGAATACTGAATACCTCGGCCAGAAAACCGCGTGAGTGCAGCATATTCAGGCTGTGCAGGGTTAGCAGCGTCTGCTTGCGGCGCAGCGCCAGCGCGCGGAACAGCGGCGGGTTTTCGGTGTTTTTGCACACCAGCGTGCCGCCGGCTTTCGGCTCTTTGCTGGAGCCGACGAACACCGGAATATCGCTGCGCACGGCGGGGAGCAGGGTAGCCGGATGCAGGACCTTCGCGCCAAAGGTCGCCATTTCCGCCGCTTCTTCAAAAGCGATAACGTCAATGCGTTTGGCCGCCGGGGCGACGCGCGGGTCGGTGGTATAGATACCCGGAACATCGGTCCAGATGTCGACGCGGGTGGCGTTTAGCGCTTCGCCGAGTAGCGCGGCGGTATAGTCGCTGCCGCCGCGGCCAAGCGTGGTGGTGCGGCCTTTGGCTTCGCTGCCAATAAAGCCCTGGGTGATCACCACGCCTTCCGCAAGACGCGGGGCCAGCAGCTGCTGGGTTAATTCAGATAAGGCGGCAATATCCGGTTCCGCGCGGCCAAAGCGGTCGTTGGTGCGCATAATTTTGCGCACGTCGAACCACTGGGCGGCGATGCCGCGCTCGCGCAGGATCTCGACAAACAGCAGAGTAGACATCAGTTCGCCGTGGCTGACCAGTTCGTCGGTTAACGCGGTTGAACTGGCCAGGGAGGCGGCTTCCGCCAGGGTGGTGATGTTTTCCAGCAGGCGCTCAATTTCATCGCGAATAACGTTGGGATAGCGCAGACGCTCCAGAATATTGAACTGGATTTGACGCATGGCATCGAGCTTCGCGAAACGTTCGCCGGGTTCCAGCCCTTCTGCTAAGGCGACCAGCAGGTTGGTCACCCCCGCTGAGGCGGAAAGCACCACCACGCGGGTATTGGCGTCCAGCAGCGCGACGTCCACGCTGCGGTTCATGGCATCAAAATCGGCAACGCTGGTGCCGCCGAACTTGGCTACAACTAAGTCTGTCATAACAACCTCGTGTCAGGGGGCCTGACTTATTAAAACGATTCCAGAAAACCAATCCTGGTGGGGCTGGACGCAACCGGATTGCAATAAAATGTCTTAATAAGCCAGGCCAAATTATTCAGCCATGGCACAAGGGAAGAGCGAAAAACAGGGTGGGCGCAGAGCGATAAACAAACTACGATGTCACCCAGAAGTGCTCCACCTTGTAGACCCGCTTGCCGATGCTGTGCATCAGACGGCGAGTATGAAACGCCCGACTGCGAACGTTTCTGGTGACAACCCAGGGGATTCAGCCCCTGTGGCCGGTGATGAGCGTAACCAGACGCTTATTCACCTCGGCGTTGCTCCCCCTCACGTATTTTCCCCGGACTGGCTCCTCCAATACGGTTACCTGGGCAACGCACCTCTTCTGGCAATTACCGACGTCTTTCACTTTGCCTGGGGGACGCGGGACATTATACCCCCCTGCAATACCCTTTCGCTGTAGCGTGAAATGCGCGATCCATACATACCTACGTATATGTAGGCACTGCCGTTATATAAAGGCTTCAGGCGAAGTATGTCAACGTCAGGGTTATGCGGATTTTTCATGCGCGGGTCGCTGACAGAAAAAAGCCTTATGATGTCTATACTATGAGGGGCGATTTACGCCAAATTGGCTCTAATCCTGACGCGTATCATCGGCATAACACAAAAATCATCACAATTTTTCGTCACCGGCGCTACAATCGACCGCAGTCACAATTCTCAAATCAGAAGAGTATTGCTAATGAAAAACATCAACCCAACGCAGACCTCTGCCTGGCAGGCATTACAGAAACACTTTGATGAAATGAAAGACGTTACCATCGCGGATCTGTTCGCGAAGGATAGCGATCGTTTCTCTAAATTCTCCGCCACGTTCGACGATCTGATGCTGGTGGATTTTTCCAAAAACCGCATCACCGAAGAGACGCTGGCAAAACTGCAGGACCTGGCCAAAGAGACCTTCCTGGCAGACGCCATTAAATCCATGTTCTCCGGCGAGAAGATTAACCGTACGGAAGACCGCGCGGTGCTGCACGTTGCGCTGCGTAACCGCAGCAATACTCCGATTCTGGTTGATGGCAAAGACGTGATGCCGGAAGTGAACGCCGTGCTTGAGAAGATGAAAACCTTCTCTGAAGCCATTATCTCCGGCAGCTGGAAAGGCTACACCGGTAAAGCGATTACCGACGTCGTTAACATCGGTATCGGCGGCTCCGATCTGGGTCCGTTCATGGTGACCGAAGCGCTGCGCCCGTACAAAAATCACCTGAATATGCATTTTGTTTCTAACGTCGATGGTACCCACATCGCCGAAGTGCTGAAAACGGTGAACCCGGAAACTACCCTGTTCCTGGTCGCGTCGAAAACCTTTACCACTCAGGAAACCATGACCAACGCCCACAGCGCGCGCGACTGGTTCCTGGCGACCGCCGGCGATGAGAAGCACGTCGCGAAACACTTCGCCGCACTCTCGACCAACGGTAAAGCGGTTGGCGAGTTCGGTATTGATACCGCCAATATGTTTGAGTTCTGGGACTGGGTTGGCGGCCGTTACTCTCTGTGGTCAGCCATCGGCCTGTCCATCATCCTGTCCGTAGGCTTCGACAACTTTGTTGAGCTGCTCTCCGGCGCGCACGCGATGGACAAACACTTCTCCACCACGCCGGCTGAGAAAAACCTGCCGGTGCTGCTGGCGCTGATCGGTATCTGGTACAACAACTTCTTCGGCGCTGAAACCGAAGCGATTCTGCCGTACGACCAGTATATGCACCGTTTTGCCGCCTACTTCCAGCAGGGCAACATGGAATCCAACGGTAAATACGTTGACCGTAACGGCAACGCCGTGGATTACCAGACTGGCCCAATCATCTGGGGCGAGCCGGGTACCAACGGTCAGCACGCGTTCTACCAGCTGATTCACCAGGGGACCAAAATGGTGCCTTGCGACTTTATCGCGCCGGCGATTACGCATAACCCGCTGTCCGATCACCATCCGAAGCTGCTGTCTAACTTCTTTGCGCAGACCGAAGCGCTGGCGTTTGGTAAATCCCGCGAAGTGGTTGAGCAGGAATATCGCGATCAGGGTAAAGATCCGGCGACCCTGGAACACGTGGTGCCGTTCAAAGTGTTTGAAGGCAACCGCCCCACCAACTCCATCCTGCTGCGTGAAATTACGCCGTTCAGCCTGGGCGCGCTGATTGCCCTGTATGAGCACAAAATCTTCACCCAGGGCGTGATTATGAACATCTTCACCTTCGACCAGTGGGGCGTTGAGCTGGGCAAACAGCTGGCTAACCGCATCCTGCCGGAGCTGAAAGATGGTTCCGAAGTGAGCAGCCACGACAGCTCCACTAACGGCCTGATTAACCGCTATAAATCCTGGCGCGCATAATCGCTAAAACGTTCGCAATGCCGGCCCATGTGGCCGGCATTTTTGTTATAGCCGCCGCAGCAGCTTTGCCGGGTTCCCGGCCCACACGCCTTTCTCCGTAATGGATTTGGTCACCACGCTACCCGCGCCAATCACGACTCCATCGCAGATGCTGACCGCCAGAATGGTTGCGCCGCTGCCGATAGACACATCGTTGCCAATCACAATTCTTCCCCAGCTATCGCGGTCGGCGTTGGGTTTTCCCTCGCGGAACATATCGTTGGCGAACATCACGCCGTGGCCGATAAAACAGCGCTCGCCGATGGTCACGTACTCGCAGATAAAGGTGTGGGACTGAATTTTGCTGTCGTTGCCGATACGGGTATGGCCCTGAATCTCCACAAACGGCCCGACGAAGACGTTATCGCCAAGCGTGCAGTCGTAGAGGTTGGCGGGCTGGTAAATCACCACGTTTTCGCCGCTGGCGACGTTGCGAATGGCGGTTTCACGAAGGGTATGCATGCTGCCTCTCAGATTGGTTTAGCCAGAATATGGAGTGTGCTTTCCTGGGTTGCAGAATGAAATGCCACATCCTTCACGTGCTGCATCCCCTGACGTTCATAAAAACGGCGGGCACCGGTATTCGCGGCGAGCACTTCAAGCCATAGCCAGTTTTCACCGGCCTCTTTCGCTCGCTTCTCGACGGCGCGAAAAATCTGCTCGCCGTAGCGATGCCCGGTGGTGTCAGGCAGCAGATAGAGCTTATGCAGCAGCGTGCCGGCTGGACCCCCGGGATCACTATTCTGACCACAAGCGTATTTGGCAAAGCCGACAGGACGCGCGGCTTCCGCAATCAACCAGCAGCACTGCGGATCGGCCAGGCTGTGCGCCAGCGCGGCCATGGAATACTCTTGCTGGAGGTAGCGCTCCATTTCATCGGCGTTGTGCCAGAGGTGGGCAAAGTGGTGGCGGTAGCTGACGTTGGCCATCTGGTTGAGTAAAGCCGCATCTTCCGGACGTGCAAGACGAATCTTTAGCATTCTGCGTTCCTCGCAAAGAAGTGGCGATATTTTGCCCGTAAAGTTCGCTGCGGGTAAACCTCAAAAGTGGGGGGGGGGGATAAGAAGTGGCCGGAGGATGGCCTCCGGCCGGGGATCAGGCGACGGCTATGGCCTCGATCTCAATGCCCGCATCTTTAGGCAGTCTGGCGACTTCAACGCAGGAACGGGCCGGAAAGGCCGCGTTGTGTTCGGTGAAGAACGCTTCATACACCGCGTTGATGGTGGCAAAGTCATTCAGATCCTTGACGAAGACCATCGTCTTAACAATGTTTTTCACCTGCAAACCCGCCGCTTCAACGATAGCCTTAACGTTATCCAGCGACTGTCGCGTCTGCTGAGCGATGTCGTCAGACATGGTGCCGTCCTGCGGATTGACCGGGAGCTGCCCTGAGGTCATCGTCATGGTACCCAGGTTTACTCCCTGAACATACGGGCCAATGGCGGCAGGCGCAGCGGCGGTGGTAATTATCATTCTGTTGATTCCTTCTGATAGGTGATTACATGAAATAGTTGAGCAAAACCAGTGAACCGACGCCGCTGACGACGACCCAGACCAGGCCCAGGCGGAAGCTGGCGAGCGTGCAGATAATCGCGGCGATCACCTTCGGGTTTTTCAAATCGAACTCCATGCTGGAGTTTACGCTCAGGATCTGAATCGTGATGATGGCCGGCAGCACGGTCACCGGCACAAAACGCAGCGTTTTGCTGACCCGGCTCGACATCTGAATCTTCCCGGCGAGGCCAATGAACGAGAAGCGAATAAGAAAGGTCACGGCGGCCATACCCAGCGTCAGGGCGATAAAAAAGCTATTACTCATTTTCCAGCGCTCCTTCGAGAGAGAGTTTGTCAGCGGCCTGCGCCTGTTTACGCTCTTCGGCGAGATCGACGCTCAGGCCCGCCATTACGCCCAGCACGGATGCGACGACGATACCTAACGAGTAGGGCAGTACGACCAAAAGTACCCCGGATACGGCAGCAACAACCGCGGCGACGGTACAGGCCTGGCTTTTGATTTGTGGGACCACGATGGCGATAAATGCGGCGACCATCGCGAAGTCCAGACCATATTTTTCAATGTGCGGAAAGGACGCGCCAACCAGAGCGCCAAGGAAATCTGCCAGTACCCAGGCGAACCAAAACGTCAGCATTGCTGAAAAATAGAAAAGATATTTATCTTTTTTATTCTCCTCCATCTCTTTCACCGTCGTGGCGTACACTTCATCGGTCAGGGCATACGCCATAAAGCATTTTTTAAAGAAGGAGGCTTCGCGTACCGTACTGGAAATAGAGGCGCTATAAAGCACATGGCGAAGATTAATTATCAGCGTGGTGAATATAATCACCCCAAGGCTCGCTCCGGTTTTTAGCATATTTAACGCCAGCATTTGTGCCGAACCGGCGATGACAATCGTCGACCATGCCGTACTTTGCCAGATACTCATCCCGGCGCTAACGCTTAGCGCGCCAACAATAAATGAAAACGGAAAGTCGCCGATGCACAGGGGAAGTATGGCGCTCATACCCCGTAGAATAACTTTTTTGTTCATAAGCAATAC
>NZ_ALNJ01000103.1:0-1650 GCF_000293135.1 Klebsiella sp. OBRC7
CATAAGATCGCGGTCCTGTGCTGAGCAAAATGAAGGCTTAGCGTACACGACGCGTGTGAATTGTGCTGAGACGACAATAACGCTTTGTGCTGACACTGTAACTTCGCTTAATGCGTTTTATGTTAAATATCAATCACTTAGCGTCAAATTATAGCTGTTCTTCTGCAATGGCCTGCTCACTATCACTGCCAGCACGACTTCAGTCGGGATAGATGGATTCTTTTCTGGCATTAATGCCATAAAGACAAACACGGTTTTTTTCAGGCAAATGGATACCCATCAGGCGAAGAATAAAGCCGCGCCACCCCCGGTTAACCTGACGGTTATAGTCATACAGGTCTGCATTTTCTTTTTTAAGCTTTGACCATTCATGCATGAGTGTTAGTGCATCGAGCTCGGTGATGTGCTTCACTTCATCACCGATACGTACTGTGTTAATGCCTCTTCCCGTCATGATGATCCCCTCCGGCAATATCAGTTTCAGATTAACGCTGTTGTGATGATGATTTAACTACACACTAAAGGCAATCTAACGTTTAATCATACCTCTGATAATAAAGAACATCATGGTTAATGAAAACACAATCAGAAGCCAGCCAAAGGGTTTGGCATCAAAAAAAGTAGTGATGCAATCATTAGTACAGGTAACCACCTTCGGGGTGACAATAGAAATTCCCCATCCAAGAATAACTACCATAGTGCCTGCTACTGCGGCTAAGAAAAAAGTGGTGAAGAATGCGCATCCGACTACCAGTAACAATCCAATCAGTTCAAATATCATATTCATGATTGCGCTCCAGGTGAGATAACTGCGAACAGACTGATGCTGGCTGTATTATTTAACATATTTCCAGACGCCTGCTGGTATTTTATCATAAAACTTCCCCATTGCCATTTCCGCCAGCCGGTGATCCACTGCGGCATTAAAGTGCTCAAGTTCGTCATCCGTCAGGGAATATTTATTTTTTTCTATTATCCTTTCCAGAGTTTCCTGTGATGTACAGCGGCGTAGTCGTAAAATCCATTCCTGTTTCGTCATTAATTTTATATATCCTGAGGTGTCCCGGTAATATCATTCTGGAAGATGCTTTTCTTTCAGTCGGTTATGAGTGAACCATTTTGCATATGTAATGTAGACCACAAAAGTTAAGAGTGCGGACAGACTATATATCCAGAGAACAGGCACTACGTGATGAAAACGTATCATCTGACCGGATTCATCTGCCATACTCATTAATGCATTGCTGTATGTTTCAGTCTGAATAAACTCGTAGTAAGGTACCATCACAACATGAAGAAAAAATAAATTAAGCAGATACGTCAGAGAAAACGCGTGTTCCTGCCCGTTATAGGGCGCATACTGCGCAAAGGCGAACATCCATCCTGTGAAAAGCAGAAAACACATCGCGAAATACACCACCACCCATACCGCTGTTTTCATCACTGCCCTCAGTTATATAATTTGTCTGTAACGAAAATGGCATTCAGGCGTTCAGGTCCGTGCCGTTCTGCTTAAGATAATCACTGATGCTCAGGCCGGACAAGCGAATGTTATCCGAAATCTCCCTGAACTGCTCCTCCCAGCCGTCCTGCAGCTCCCTGATTGCCGCGATCTGGAAAGCAACACTGAAAGGCGTTCTGCCCAGTTTC
>NZ_ALNJ01000104.1:0-20433 GCF_000293135.1 Klebsiella sp. OBRC7
GCACTTTCGGTCTGAAAGCTGTTGGCCGTGGTCGTCTGACTGCACGTCAGATCGAAGCAGCACGTCGTGCTATGACCCGTGCAGTTAAGCGTCAAGGTAAGATCTGGATCCGTGTATTCCCGGACAAACCGATCACCGAGAAGCCGCTGGAAGTTCGTATGGGTAAAGGTAAAGGTAACGTGGAGTACTGGGTTGCCTTGATTCAGCCGGGTAAAGTCCTTTATGAAATGGACGGCGTACCGGAAGAGCTGGCCCGTGAAGCATTCGGCCTGGCAGCAGCGAAACTGCCGATCAAAACCACCTTTGTAACTAAGACGGTGATGTAATGAAAGCAAAAGAGCTGCGTGAAAAAAGCGTTGAAGAGCTGAACGCTGAGCTGCTGAACCTGCTGCGTGAGCAGTTCAACCTGCGTATGCAGGCTGCAAGTGGCCAGCTGCAACAGACTCATCTGCTGAAGCAAGTGCGTCGTGATGTTGCACGCGTTAAGACTTTACTGACTCAGAAGGCGGGTGCGTAATGACCGATAAAATCCGTACTCTGCAAGGTCGCGTGGTTAGCGACAAAATGGAGAAATCCATTGTTGTTGCTATCGAACGTATGGTGAAACACCCGGTATACGGCAAATTCATCAAGCGTACGACCAAACTGCACGTACATGACGAGAACAACGAATGCGGTATCGGCGACGTGGTTGAAATCCGCGAATGCCGTCCGCTGTCCAAGACTAAGTCCTGGACGCTGGTTCGCGTTGTAGAGAAAGCGGTTCTGTAATAGAGTACGCATTCTCGATACGGATAAACGGCTCAGCGATGAGCCGTTTATTTTTTCTACCCATATCTGATTTGCGGTGTTATAATGCCGCGCCCTCGATATGGGGCTTTTTTAACGACCCTATTTTTGGGTCTCAGTAGTAGTTGACATTAGCGGAGCACTAAAATGATCCAAGAACAGACTATGCTGAACGTCGCCGACAACTCCGGTGCACGTCGCGTAATGTGTATCAAGGTTCTGGGTGGCTCGCACCGTCGCTACGCAGGCGTAGGCGACATCATCAAGATCACCATCAAAGAAGCAATTCCGCGTGGTAAGGTCAAAAAAGGTGATGTGCTGAAGGCGGTAGTGGTGCGCACCAAGAAGGGTGTTCGTCGCCCGGACGGTTCTGTCATTCGCTTCGATGGTAATGCATGCGTTATTTTAAACAATAACAGCGAGCAGCCCATCGGTACGCGTATTTTTGGGCCGGTAACTCGTGAACTTCGTAACGAGAAGTTCATGAAAATTATCTCTCTGGCCCCAGAAGTACTCTAAGGAGCGAATCATGGCAGCGAAAATCCGTCGTGATGACGAAGTTATCGTGTTAACCGGTAAAGATAAAGGTAAACGCGGTAAAGTTAAGAATGTCTTGTCTTCCGGCAAGCTCATTGTTGAAGGTATCAACCTGGTTAAGAAACACCAGAAGCCGGTTCCGGCTCTGAACCAACCAGGCGGCATCGTTGAAAAAGAAGCTGCTATTCAGGTTTCTAACGTTGCAATCTTCAATGCGGCAACCGGCAAGGCTGACCGTGTAGGCTTTAGATTCGAAGACGGCAAAAAAGTCCGTTTCTTCAAATCTAACAGCGAAACTATCAAGTAATTTGGAGTAGTACGATGGCGAAACTGCATGATTACTACAAAGACGAAGTAGTTAAAAAGCTCATGACTGAGTTTAACTACAATTCTGTCATGCAAGTCCCTCGGGTCGAGAAGATCACCCTGAACATGGGTGTTGGTGAAGCGATCGCTGACAAGAAACTGCTGGATAACGCAGCAGCAGATCTGACAGCAATCTCCGGTCAAAAACCGCTGATCACCAAAGCACGCAAATCAGTTGCAGGCTTCAAAATCCGTCAGGGCTATCCGATCGGCTGTAAAGTAACTCTGCGTGGCGAACGCATGTGGGAGTTCTTTGAGCGCCTGATCACTATTGCTGTACCGCGTATCCGTGACTTCCGTGGCTTGTCCGCTAAGTCTTTCGACGGTCGTGGCAACTACAGCATGGGTGTCCGTGAGCAGATCATCTTCCCAGAAATCGACTACGATAAAGTCGACCGCGTTCGTGGTTTGGATATTACCATTACCACTACTGCGAAATCTGATGAAGAAGGCCGCGCTCTGCTGGCTGCCTTTGACTTCCCGTTCCGCAAGTAAGGTAGGGTTACTTAATGGCTAAGCAATCAATGAAAGCACGCGAAGTAAAGCGCGTGGCTTTAGCTGATAAATTCTTCGCTAAACGCGCTGAACTGAAAGCTATCATCTCTGATGTGAACGCAACCGACGAAGATCGTTGGAATGCTGTTCTCAAGCTGCAGACTCTGCCGCGTGATTCCAGCCCGTCTCGTCAGCGTAATCGCTGCCGTCAAACAGGTCGTCCGCATGGTTTCCTGCGGAAGTTCGGGTTGAGCCGTATCAAGGTCCGTGAAGCCGCAATGCGCGGTGAAATCCCGGGTCTGAAAAAGGCTAGCTGGTAATTGTCACCAATTGAATCACGGGAGTAAAGACAGATGAGCATGCAAGATCCGATCGCGGATATGCTGACCCGTATCCGTAACGGTCAGGCCGCGAATAAAGCTGCGGTCACCATGCCTTCCTCCAAGCTGAAAGTGGCAATTGCCAACGTGCTGAAGGAAGAAGGCTTTATTGAAGATTTTAAAGTTGAAGGCGACATCAAGCCGGAACTGGAACTGACTCTTAAGTATTTCCAGGGTAAAGCTGTTGTAGAAAGCATTCAGCGTGTCAGCCGCCCAGGTCTGCGCATCTACAAACGTAAAGATGAGCTGCCGAAAGTTATGGCGGGTCTGGGTATCGCGGTTATTTCTACCTCTAAAGGTGTTATGACCGATCGTGCAGCGCGCCAGGCTGGTCTTGGTGGCGAAATTATCTGCTACGTAGCCTAATCGGAGGAAAAAATGTCTCGTGTTGCTAAAGCACCGGTCGTTGTTCCTGCCGGCGTTGATGTAAAAATCAACGGTCAGGTTATTACGATCAAAGGTAAAAACGGCGAGCTGACTCGTACCCTCAACAATGCTGTTGAAGTTAAACATGCAGATAATGCTCTGACCTTCGGTCCGCGTGATGGTTTCGTGGATGGATGGGCTCAGGCTGGTACCGCGCGTGCCCTGCTGAACTCAATGGTTGTTGGTGTTACCGAAGGCTTCACTAAAAAGCTTCAGCTGGTTGGTGTAGGCTATCGTGCAGCGGTCAAAGGGGATGTAGTAAACCTGGCTTTAGGTTTCTCTCATCCTGTTGAGCATAAACTGCCGGCCGGTATCACTGCAGAATGTCCGACTCAAACTGAAATCGTGCTGAAAGGCGCTGATAAGCAGGTGATCGGTCAGGTTGCAGCAGATCTGCGCGCCTACCGTCGTCCTGAGCCTTATAAAGGTAAGGGTGTTCGTTACGCCGACGAAGTCGTGCGTACCAAAGAGGCTAAGAAGAAGTAAGGTAACACTATGGATAAGAAATCTGCTCGTATCCGTCGTGCGACCCGCGCACGCCGCAAGCTCCAGGAGCTGGGTGCAACTCGCCTGGTGGTACATCGTACCCCGCGTCATATTTACGCACAGGTAATTGCACCGAACGGTTCTGAAGTTCTGGTAGCTGCTTCTACTGTAGAAAAAGCTATCGCTGAACAACTGAAGTACACCGGTAACAAAGACGCGGCAGCAGCTGTGGGTAAAGCTGTTGCTGAACGCGCTCTGGAAAAAGGCATCAAAGATGTTTCCTTTGACCGTTCCGGGTTCCAATATCATGGTCGTGTCCAGGCACTGGCAGATGCTGCCCGTGAAGCTGGCCTTCAGTTCTAAGGTAGAGGTGTAAGATGGCTCACATCGAAAAACAAGCTGGCGAACTGCAGGAAAAGCTGATCGCGGTTAACCGCGTATCTAAAACCGTTAAAGGTGGTCGTATTTTCTCCTTCACAGCTCTGACTGTAGTTGGTGACGGTAACGGTCGCGTTGGTTTTGGTTACGGTAAAGCGCGTGAAGTTCCAGCAGCGATCCAGAAAGCGATGGAAAAAGCCCGTCGCAATATGATTAACGTCGCGCTGAACCACGGCACCCTGCAGCACCCGGTTAAAGGTGTTCACACGGGTTCTCGTGTATTCATGCAGCCAGCTTCCGAAGGTACCGGTATCATTGCCGGTGGTGCAATGCGCGCCGTTCTGGAAGTTGCTGGAGTTCATAACGTTCTGGCCAAAGCATATGGTTCCACCAACCCGATCAACGTGGTTCGTGCAACTATTGATGGCCTGGAAAATATGAATTCTCCAGAAATGGTCGCTGCCAAGCGTGGTAAATCCGTTGAAGAAATTCTGGGGAAATAAACCATGGCAAAGACTATTAAAATTACTCAAACCCGCAGTGCAATCGGTCGTTTGCCGAAACACAAGGCAACGCTGCTTGGCCTGGGTCTGCGTCGTATTGGTCACACCGTAGAGCGCGAGGATACTCCTGCTGTTCGTGGTATGGTCAACGCGGTTTCCTTCATGGTTAAAGTTGAGGAGTAAGAGATGCGTTTAAATACTCTGTCTCCGGCCGAAGGCTCCAAAAAGGCGGGTAAACGCCTGGGTCGTGGTATCGGTTCTGGCCTCGGTAAAACCGGTGGTCGTGGTCACAAAGGTCAGAACTCTCGTTCTGGCGGTGGCGTACGTCGCGGTTTCGAAGGAGGTCAGATGCCTCTGTACCGTCGTCTGCCGAAATTCGGCTTCACTTCTCGTAAAGCGATGATCACTGCAGAAGTTCGTCTGTCGGATCTGGCTCACGTAGAAGGCGATGTTATCGACCTGAACACGCTGAAAGCGGCTAACATTATCGGTATCCAGATCGAATTTGCGAAAGTGATCCTGTCTGGTGAAGTATCTCGTCCGGTAACTGTTCGTGGCCTGCGCGTGACTAAAGGTGCTCGTGCTGCTATCGAAGCTGCTGGCGGTAAAATTGAGGAATAAGTAGCAGATGGCTAAGCAACCGGGATTAGATTTTCAAAGTGCCAAAGGTGGGATTGGCGAACTGAAGCGCAGACTGTTGTTTGTAATCGGTGCGTTGATTGTGTTCCGTATTGGCTCTTTTATTCCGATCCCTGGTATTGATGCCGCTGTACTTGCCAAACTGCTTGAGCAACAGCGAGGCACCATCATTGAAATGTTCAACATGTTCTCTGGTGGTGCTCTCAGCCGTGCTTCTATCTTTGCGTTGGGTATCATGCCGTATATTTCGGCATCGATCATTGTCCAGCTGTTGACGGTTGTTTATCAGCCGTTAGCAGAGCTGAAGAAAGAAGGGGAGTCTGGTCGTCGTAAGATCAGCCAGTACACCCGCTACGGTACTCTGGTGCTGGCGATATTCCAGTCGATCGGTATTGCTACCGGTCTGCCGAATATGCCTGGTATGCAGGGCCTGGTGATTAATCCAGGCTTTGCATTCTATTTCACCGCTGTTGTGAGTCTGGTTTCAGGAACAATGTTCCTGATGTGGCTCGGCGAACAGATTACTGAGCGTGGTATCGGAAACGGTATCTCGATCATTATCTTCGCCGGTATCGTTGCGGGTCTCCCGCCGGCCATCGCCCATACTATCGAGCAAGCGCGTCAAGGCGACCTGCACTTCCTCCTGTTGCTGTTGGTTGCAGTATTAGTATTTGCAGTGACCTTCTTTGTTGTCTTTGTAGAGCGTGGTCAACGCCGCATTGTGGTAAACTACGCTAAACGTCAACAGGGTCGTCGTGTCTATGCTGCACAGAGCACACATTTACCGCTGAAAGTGAATATGGCAGGGGTTATCCCGGCAATCTTCGCTTCCAGTATTATTCTGTTCCCGGCTACCATTACATCTTGGTTCGGGGGCGGTACTGGTTGGAACTGGCTGACAACAATTTCGCTGTATTTGCAGCCTGGGCAACCGCTTTATGTGTTACTCTATGC
Organism: Klebsiella sp. OBRC7; assembly: GCF_000293135.1. NCBI lineage: Bacteria > Pseudomonadati > Pseudomonadota > Gammaproteobacteria > Enterobacterales > Enterobacteriaceae > Klebsiella > Klebsiella sp. OBRC7. Next base: position 5,954 of record NZ_ALNJ01000104.1, read on the forward strand.
GTCTGCAATCATCTTCTTCTGTTTCTTCTACACGGCGTTGGTTTTCAACCCGCGTGAAACAGCAGATAACCTGAAGAAGTCCGGTGCATTTGTACCAGGAATTCGTCCGGGAGAGCAAACGGCGAAGTATATCGATAAAGTAATGACTCGCCTGACTTTGGTCGGTGCGTTATACATCACTTTTATCTGCCTGATCCCGGAGTTCATGCGTGATGCAATGAAAGTACCGTTCTACTTTGGTGGGACCTCACTGCTTATCGTTGTTGTCGTGATTATGGACTTTATGGCTCAAGTGCAAACTCTGATGATGTCGAGTCAGTACGAGTCTGCATTGAAGAAGGCGAACCTGAAAGGCTACGGCCGCTAACAGGTCGCTCGAGAAGTTACGGAGAGTAAAAATGAAAGTTCGTGCTTCCGTCAAGAAATTATGCCGTAACTGCAAAATCGTTAAGCGTGATGGCGTCATCCGCGTGATTTGCAGTGCCGAGCCGAAGCATAAACAGCGCCAAGGCTGATTTATTCGCATATTTTTCTTGCAAAGTTGGGTTGAGCTGGCTAGATTAGCCAGCCAATCTTTTGTATGTCTGTACGTTTCCATTTGAGTATCCTGAAAACGGGCTTTTCAGCATGGTGCGTACATATTAAATAGTAGGAGTGCATAGTGGCCCGTATAGCAGGCATTAACATTCCTGATCACAAACATACCGTAATCGCATTAACCGCTATTTTCGGTATCGGCAAGACCCGCTCTAAAGCCATCTGTGCTGACACGGGTATCGCTGAAAATGTTAAGATCAGTGAGCTGTCTGAAGAACAAATTGAATCCCTGCGTGAAGCGGTTGGTAAATTTGTCGTTGAAGGTGATCTGCGCCGTGAAATCACCCTGAGCATCAAGCGTCTGATGGACCTTGGTTGCTATCGTGGTTTACGCCATCGTCGTGGTCTTCCGGTTCGCGGTCAGCGTACTAAGACCAACGCACGTACCCGTAAGGGTCCGCGTAAACCGATCAAGAAATAGTCGGGGTGATTGAATAATGGCAAAGGCACCAGTTCGTGCACGTAAGCGTGTAAGAAAACAAGTCTCTGATGGCGTGGCTCATGTCCATGCTTCTTTTAACAACACCATCGTTACCATTACCGATCGTCAGGGTAACGCACTGGGTTGGGCAACAGCCGGTGGTTCCGGTTTCCGTGGTTCTCGCAAATCCACTCCGTTTGCAGCTCAGGTTGCAGCAGAGCGTTGCGCTGAAGCCGTAAAAGAATACGGCATCAAGAATCTGGAAGTTATGGTCAAAGGTCCGGGTCCAGGTCGCGAATCAACTATTCGTGCACTGAACGCCGCTGGTTTCCGCATCACTAATATTACTGATGTGACTCCGATCCCTCATAACGGTTGTCGTCCGCCGAAAAAACGTCGCGTATAACGCGTTCGTTTCTAGGATTGTTGGAGAAAGAAAATGGCAAGATATTTGGGTCCTAAGCTCAAGCTGAGCCGTCGTGAGGGCACAGACCTGTTCCTTAAGTCTGGCGTTCGCGCGATCGATACCAAGTGTAAAATTGAACAAGCTCCTGGCCAGCACGGTGCGCGTAAACCGCGTCTGTCTGACTATGGTGTGCAGTTGCGTGAAAAGCAAAAAGTTCGCCGTATGTACGGTGTGCTGGAGCGTCAGTTCCGTAACTACTATAAAGAAGCAGCGCGTCTGAAAGGCAACACCGGTGAAAACCTGTTGACTCTGCTGGAAGGTCGTCTGGACAACGTTGTATACCGTATGGGCTTCGGCGCGACTCGTGCTGAATCACGTCAGCTGGTTAGCCACAAAGCTATCATGGTAAACGGTCGTGTTGTTAACATCGCTTCTTATCAGGTTAAAGCGAATGACGTTGTCAGCATTCGTGAGAAAGCGAAAAAGCAATCTCGCGTGAAAGCCGCTCTGGAGCTGGCTGAGCAGCGTGAAAAGCCAACCTGGCTGGAAGTTGATGCTGGCAAGATGGAAGGTACGTTCAAGCGTCAGCCGGAACGTTCTGATCTGTCTGCGGACATTAACGAACACCTGATCGTCGAGCTTTACTCCAAGTAAAGCTTAGTACCAAAGAGAGGACACAATGCAGGGTTCTGTGACAGAGTTTCTAAAACCGCGCCTGGTCGATATCGAGCAAGTGAGTTCGACGCACGCCAAGGTGACCCTTGAACCTTTAGAGCGTGGCTTTGGCCATACTCTTGGTAACGCACTGCGCCGTATTCTGCTCTCATCGATGCCGGGTTGCGCGGTGACCGAGGTTGAGATTGATGGTGTACTTCATGAGTACAGCACCAAAGAAGGCGTTCAGGAAGATATCCTTGAAATCCTGCTCAACCTGAAAGGGCTGGCGGTGAGAGTTCAGGGTAAAGATGAAGTTATCCTTACTTTGAACAAATCTGGCATTGGCCCTGTGACCGCAGCCGACATTACCCATGACGGTGATGTCGAAATCGTCAAGCCGCAACATGTGATCTGCCACCTGACCGATGAGAACGCAGCTATTAGCATGCGTATCAAAGTTCAGCGCGGTCGCGGTTATGTGCCGGCTTCTGCCCGAATTCATTCGGAAGAAGATGAGCGCCCAATCGGCCGTCTGCTGGTCGACGCATGCTACAGCCCTGTAGAGCGTATTGCCTACAATGTTGAAGCAGCGCGTGTAGAACAGCGTACCGACCTGGACAAGCTGGTCATCGAAATGGAAACCAACGGCACAATCGATCCTGAAGAGGCGATTCGTCGTGCGGCAACCATCCTGGCAGAACAACTGGAAGCTTTCGTTGATTTACGTGATGTACGTCAGCCGGAAGTGAAAGAAGAGAAACCAGAATTCGATCCGATCCTGCTGCGCCCTGTTGACGATCTCGAATTGACTGTCCGCTCTGCTAACTGCCTTAAGGCAGAAGCTATCCACTATATCGGTGATCTGGTACAGCGTACCGAGGTTGAGTTGCTGAAAACGCCGAACCTGGGTAAAAAATCTCTTACTGAGATTAAAGACGTGCTGGCTTCGCGTGGTTTGTCTCTGGGCATGCGCCTGGAAAACTGGCCACCGGCAAGCATTGCTGACGAGTAACCGGATCACAGGTTAAGGTTTTACTGAGAAGGATAAGGTCATGCGCCATCGTAAGAGTGGTCGTCAACTGAACCGCAACAGCAGCCATCGCCAGGCTATGTTCCGTAACATGGCTGGTTCGCTGGTTCGTCATGAAATCATCAAGACGACCCTGCCGAAAGCGAAAGAACTGCGTCGCGTAGTTGAGCCGCTGATTACTCTTGCCAAGACTGATAGCGTTGCTAATCGTCGTCTGGCATTCGCCCGTACTCGTGATAACGAGATCGTGGCAAAACTGTTTAACGAGCTGGGCCCGCGTTTCGCGAGCCGCGCCGGTGGTTACACTCGTATTCTGAAGTGTGGCTTCCGTGCAGGTGACAACGCGCCGATGGCATACATCGAGCTGGTTGATCGCTCTGAATCGAAAGCAGAAGCTGCTGCAGAGTAATCTGTAGTAACGTAAAAAAACCCGCTCCGGCGGGTTTTTTTATATCCTCCCTATTCCTGCTTGTTTACAATATCTGCATTATTTTTGTTCATCCCCGGAGCCTTATTATGTGGTTACTGGATCAGTGGGCAGAACGCCATATTCTTGATGCACAGCACAAAGGTGAGTTTGATAACCTGCCGGGAAGTGGGGAGCCACTGACTCTGGACGATGACTCGCATGTGCCGCCTGAGCTACGCGCAGGCTATCGATTACTCAAGAATGCGGGTTGTTTACCTCCCGAACTTGAACATCGTAAAGAAGCCGTGATGCTCAATGACTTGCTTAAAGGCGTTCAGGAGAGCGATCCCCGCTATGCTGAGCTGAGCCGTCGTCTGGCGCTGCTCGAGCTAAAGCTGCGGCAGGCGGGCTTGAACACTGACTTTCTGCGTGGGGATTACGCTGATAAGTTGCTGCGAAAGATTAATGAGGATTAATCATGTACCGTATAGGTGAACTGGCTAAATTGGCTGACGTTACTCCCGATACCATCCGCTATTATGAAAAACAGCAGATGATGGATCATAACGTACGCACTGAAGGTGGATTTCGTCTCTATTCGGATAACGATCTACAGAGGCTGCGTTTTATTCGCTATGCCAGGCAGCTTGGTTTTACGCTTGAATCGATCCGCGAACTTCTCTCGATCCGCATCGATCCGGAACATCATACCTGTCAGGAATCTAAAGGCATTGTGCAGGCTCGTTTAAGTGAAGTGGAATCCCGGATTAAAGAGTTACAAGCTATGCGTCGTTCTTTGCAGCGCCTCAATGATGCTTGCTGTGGCACAGCCCACAGCAGCGTCTATTGCTCAATTCTTGAAGCGCTCGAGCAGGGCGCCAGCAGTCAAAATCCAGCACGTTGATTTTTTCATCAGACGCGTCTACACTCACGCCGATTTCTATTACACATCTGGAGAGCTTATGAGCCGCTATCAGCATACTAAAGGGCAAATAAAAGATAACGCCCTTGAGGCACTACTTCATGACCCGTTATTCAGGCAGCGAGTTGAAAAGAACAAGAAAGGGAAAGGCAGCTACCAAAGAAAAGGAAAACATGCGGGACAAAATGGTCGGGAGGCCAGTGGCAAGAAAGTAAATGACTTTTTTACCACTGGCCTTCTGCTTTTAAGGCTTCTTAAGAACGATTGTTTTGTTCTTTCAGCAGGTCACGAATTTCGCTAAGCAGGACTTCTTCTTTGGTTGGCGCCGGTGGTGCCGCCGGGGCCTCTTCCTTTTTCCTGTTCAGTTTATTCATCAGTTTGATTGCCATAAAAATAGCAAACGCCACGATAATAAAATCGAACACGTTCTGAATGAATACGCCGTAATGCATAACGACCGCCGGGATGTCGCCCTGGGCATCCCGTAGCGTCACGGCAAACTGTTTAAAGTCGATTCCGCCAATGAGTAAGCCTAGCGGCGGCATAATAATATCGGCAACTAACGACGATACGATTTTACCAAATGCTGCACCAATGATGACACCGACTGCCAAATCAACCACATTCCCGCGCATCGCAAATTCGCGAAATTCTTTTAAAAAACTCATTTTATTCTCCTTGAGCCAGCTGACACTGATAAGTTTAACAAATGTATTACTATTTTCCATTACCACGAAATAATTGCAGAAAAATATTACCCTTTGATATACAAGGGATAAAAGAAAGGCGTCTTGTCGACGCCTGCGAACTACAAAAAGAAAGGACTTGGCTGGAATAGTCTTTCGACGTCTGAGATGAATTTTTTGTCAGTCAGGAACATAACGACATGATCCCCTTGCTCAATACGCAGATTGTTATTCGCTATCATGACATCATTACCGCGTACAACGGCGCCAATAATTGTTCCGGGGGGAAGCTTAATCTCATCGATAGCGCGTCCAACCACCCGCGAAGTACTTTCATCTCCGTGCGCGACAGCTTCAATAGCCTCTGCGACACCGCGGCGTAGGGAGGAAACGCCGACAATATCGGCTTTACGCACATGGCTGAGCAGCGCAGAGATGGTTGCCTGCTGCGGTGATATTGCAATGTCGATCACGCTCCCCTGGACAAGATCCACGTAGGCACGACGCTGGATTAGTACCATCACCTTTTTGGCCCCCATGCGCTTTGCGAGCATGGCAGACATAATATTGGCTTCATCATCGTTGGTGACGGCAATGAAAAGATCGACTTGATCGATATGTTCCTCAGCCAGCAATTCTTGATCTGAAGCATCGCCGTAGAAGACGATCGTATTTTGCAGCTTTTCTGCAAGCTCTGCGGCACGCTGCTGATTACGTTCAATCAGTTTGACGCTGTAATCTTTCTCTAGCTTATGAGCGAGCCCGGCGCCAATGTTTCCGCCGCCAACCAGCATGATGCGCTTATATGGCTTTTCGAGGCGCTGAAGTTCGCTCATGACGGCGCGAATATGCTGCGAAGCGGCGATGAAAAACACTTCATCACCGGCTTCAACAATGGTTGAACCTTGTGGCCTGATGGGGCGATCGTGACGGAAGATAGCGGCTACGCGTGTGTCAATATGCGGCATATGTTCGCGCATAGTTGAAAGTGCGTTTCCCACTAAAGGACCGCCATAATAGGCTTTAACGACAGCCAGGCTTACTTTTCCTTCGGCAAAATTGACAACCTGCAGCGCGCCTGGATACTCAATCAGGCGGTAAATGCTGTCAATGACCAGCTGCTCTGGCGCGATGAGGTGGTCAATAGGAACCGCTTCTGAGTGAAAAAGTTTCTCGGCATCACGCACATAATCCGGGGAGCGGATGCGAGCAATACGATTTGGGGTATTAAACAGCGAATAGGCGACCTGGCAGGCCACCATATTCGTTTCATCTGAGCTGGTCACTGCGACAAGCATGTCGGCGTCATCCGCACCCGCCTCACGCAGCACGCGTGGATGCGAGCCGTGGCCCTGAACCACTCTGAGATCAAATTTGTCCTGAAGACTGCGAAGGCGGTCGCCATTCGTATCTACCAGCGTAATATCGTTGTTCTCTCCGACAAGGTTTTCTGCCAGAGTTCCGCCGACCTGCCCTGCGCCCAATATGATAATTTTCATCAGTCGCGACTCGTTATCTCATTACTTTTTGATTAGCTTAGCGTAAAAGAAGCCGTCACCTTCTTCAGCACCTGGCAAATTTTGCTGGCCCGGTAAATCTGCGCTGCCGGTTTCGCTGAGAACCGCATCCGCAGTACGCTGCAGGAAGGCTTTAATTTGCTGGCTGTTCTCTTCCGGCAATACCGAACACGTTGCGTAAACCAGAGTCCCGCCTGTTTTCAAATGCGGCCATACGGCATCGAGAATTTCAGACTGCAGCTGGGCCAGTTCCGCGATATCACGATCCCGTCGCAGCCACTTGATATCCGGATGACGGCGAATGACGCCGGTGGCGGAACAGGGAGCGTCCAGCAGAATACGATCGAACTGCTGCTCTCCACACCATTGGGCTGGATAACGACCATCACCTTGTTTAACGGTGGCCTTCATGCCCAGACGCTTCAGGTTGTCATAGACGCGGGAGAGTCGCTGCTCATCAACATCGACGGCCAGCACCTGTGCTTCGGGCGCCGCTTCGAGAATATGCGTGGTTTTACCACCCGGGGCTGCGCACAGATCCAGAATTTGCTCGCCGTTTTTTGGATCAAGAAATGTGATGCAGCCCTGAGCGGAGGCATCCTGAACGGTAACCCAACCCTCTTCGAAACCCGGCAATGCGTAGACCGGCACCGGTGTTTCCATGCGTACAGCGTCAGGGTAAGCAGGATGAGTAAAACCTTTCATTCCCGCCTCTTCCAGCAGTGCCAGCCAGGTGTCGCGCGGATGGTGGGTACGGTTTACGCGCAACCACATTGGCGGACGCTGGTTGTTCGCTTCCACGATCGCTTCCCACTGTGCTGGATAGGCTTTCTGCAGACGTTTCAACAACCAGGACGGATGTAAAAAGCGAATTTCGCTACGAGAAAATTCAGATAACAGTTCTTCCTGCTGGCGCTGAAACTGGCGCAATACGCCGTTAATCAACCCTTTGAGCTGCGGGCGCTTAATCGCTACTGCGCCTTCAACCGTTTCCGCCAATGCAGCATGAGGAGGAATCCGTGTGTACAGCAGTTGGTAAATGCCCACCATAATGAGGTAGTGCACAACACGCTGTTTACCCGTCATCGGCCGGGACATGAGCTTGCCGATCAGCCAATCTAACTGGGAAAGGGTACGTAGCACGCCAAAGCAGAGTTCCTGAAGCAGCGCTTTGTCTTTATCGGATACTTTTTGTTGCAGCGGGGGCAGAACGTTGCTCAGGGATTGCCCTTGTTCGAGAACCTGTTCAACGGCCTGCGCTGCCAGGCTGCGTAAATTGAGTTGTTTTTTCATAAGCACAAAATAAAAATGCCCGGCAACACCGGGCGTATTAAGAAGGGCGCGTCAGACCAGACGGTTGCCAGGAGCGAACCATTCCCGCCGCGAGTTTAATAGATCCTGAGCACTCATTGCTTTTTTCCCGGCAGGCTGTAGCGAGAGTAAATTCAGCACGCCGTCGCTGGTCGCCACCTGAATCCCCTGTTTTGTCGCTTCAATGATGGTCCCCGGTTCGGCTGTTGTGGCCACATCGATAACCGACGCCTGCCAGACTTTTACCGGCTGGCCATCAATTTCTATCCAGCTCATTGGCCACGGGTTAAAGGCGCGAATGCAGCGTTCTAACTGAGCGGCTGGAAGAGACCAGTCGATACGCGCTTCTTCTTTGCTGAGTTTTTGCGCATGGGTAACCTGCGCTTCATCCTGTACAACCGGTTTCGCGGTACCTGCAGCAAGCTGCTTAAGGGTTTCGATCAGCCCCTGCGGCCCCAGGTTAGCCAGCTTGTCGTACAGCGTTCCGCTGGTGTCTTCGGCCGTGATTGGGCACGCAAGTTTATACAGCATATCACCCGTATCGAGACCGACATCCATCTGCATGATGGTGACACCGGTCTCGGTATCGCCAGCCCACAGCGAACGCTGAATGGGCGCCGCGCCGCGCCAGCGCGGAAGCAACGAACCGTGAACGTTAATGCAGCCCAGGCGCGGCATATCCAGCACGGCTTTTGGTAGAAGGAGCCCATAGGCTACGACGACCATGACGTCTGCACGCAGATCGGAGACGAGCTGCTGATTTTCCTGCGGACGTAGTGAAGCTGGCTGGAATACCGGTATGCCTTTTTCTTCAGCAAGAACTTTCACCGGGCTGGGCATGAGTTTTTTACCACGACCTGCCGGACGGTCCGGTTGGGTGAAGACGCCAACAACGTTGTGTCCAGAGGACAGCAGCGCGTCGAGATGACGTGCTGCAAAGTCAGGGGTGCCGGCAAAAATAATACGTAGTGAGTCTGACACGTTTATTCTCGTCCTTAAGCTCGAGCATTCAGACGGTCAAGTTTCTCAACTTTTTGACGAATGCGTTGTTGCTTGAGCGGTGACAGGTAATCGATGAACAGCTTACCGACGAGGTGATCCATCTCGTGCTGAATGCAGATGGCCAGCAGACCGTCGGCTTCAAGCTCAAAAGGTTTGCCTTCGCGATCGAGCGCGCGGATTTTCACTTTTTCTGCACGCGGCACTAAAGCACGCTGTTCAGGAATAGAGAGGCAGCCCTCTTCAATGCCTGTTTCTCCGCTTTTTTCCAGCAGCTCAGGGTTAATTAATACCAGCTGCTCTTCACGATTTTCTGATACATCAATAACAATAATACGCTGGTGAATATCCACCTGCGTTGCGGCCAGACCGATACCTTCTTCAGCATACATCGTCTCGAACATATCATCGACGATACGCTGAATTTCTGCATTTACTTCTTCTACCGGCTTTGCGACTTTGCGAAGGCGCTCGTCCGGAATATGTAACACTTGCAAAACTGACATAGTTATCCAGAGTTGTGTTCAGGAGTTGGAAAGATTATTACCTCTATTCTAGACAAAACCCCCTGCAATTGACAGTCTCGCTGTCCAATCGCAAAGATTGTTAAAGTCGCTTGTGGCAGGGGGATAGGGATGACGCCCAGGGAAATTTGGTTACGTTTGATGAGAGTGAGCAGCCTGTATGGCGAGAGTGCTATCAGTGCCGCCCGTCAGCTATGTTCATCTGCGACGTTAGGTCGAGAAGATTTGCGAGCCTGTGGCTTGAGTCTGGCGCAATCGAAGCATTTCCTCAGCGTTAACCAATGCGAGATAGATGCCACGCTGCAATGGCTGGAGCGACCAAATTGTTATTTACTGACTGCCGAAGATCCGCTCTATCCACCCCAGCTGCGGGCGATTGTCGACTTTCCTTGCGCTCTTTTAGTATGTGGAGACCCTGCGCTGTTGAGCAGCAGGCAGCTGTCCGTCATTGGAAGCCGGGCGCATTCATGGTATGGCGCTCGTTGGGGGAAACTCTTTAGCGAAGCTTTAGCACGTTATGGTATTACGATCACGAGCGGCCTGGCCCTTGGCATTGATGGAATTGCTCATCGTGGTGCGCTGGAAGGGAAAGGTAAAACGGTTGCTGTTTTAGGGAATGGCTTAAGAGAGATCTATCCTCGCCGTCATCAGGCGTTAGCGGAGCAGATTACTAACAGCTGCGGAGCCATCATTTCGGAGTTTCCGCTGTTTACCCCACCCCTGCCGGGCAATTTTCCTCGCCGTAACCGGATTATCAGCGGGCTAAGTGCCGGCGTATTGGTTATTGAGGCGGCCCTGAAAAGCGGCTCATTAGTGACGGTTCGTTATGCTCTGGAGCAGGGGAGGGATGTGTTTGCCCTGCCAGGGCCGATTGGTAGCCCGGGTTCAGAAGGTCCCCACTGGCTTATCAAACAGGGCGCGATTCCCGTGACAGCCCCGGAAGACATTGTCGAATACTGGCGGGATGAGCTGCCATATGTTCTTCCTGAACCAGATGATGCAAATAATTGCGGTAATCGGCCTTCTGTAGCATTGCCATTTCCAGAGCTCCTGGCTAACGTAGGAGATGAGGTAACACCTGTTGACGTTGTCGCTGAACGTGCCGGCCAATCTGTGCCAGTAACCGTAGCCCAGCTACTAGAACTGGAGTTAGCAGGCTGGATCGCAGCTGTACCCGGCGGCTATGTCCGATTAAGGAGGGCAAGCCATGTTCGACGTACTGATGTATCTGTTTGAAACTTACATCCATAACGAAGCAGAAATGCGCGTGGATCAGGACAAGCTGACTCGGGATCTGACCGATGCCGGTTTTGAACGAGAAGATATCTATAACGCCCTGATGTGGCTGGAGAAACTGGCTGATTACCAGGAGGGGCTTGTTGCGCCAATGCAGCTTGCTTCTGACCCACTCTCTTTACGAGTCTACACCGACGAGGAGTGCCAGCGTCTTGATGCAAGCTGCCGGGGATTCTTATTATTCCTTGAGCAAATTCAGGTGTTGAACCTCGAAACACGGGAAATGGTGATTGAGCGTGTACTGGCGCTGGATACGGCAGAGTTCGATCTGGAAGATCTCAAATGGGTGATCCTGATGGTGCTGTTCAATATTCCCGGTTGCGAAAATGCCTACCAGCAAATGGAAGAATTACTCTTTGAAGTAAATGAAGGTATGCTGCACTAACTTTTTTGCTGCGACATTAGAATTGTTATGACCAAAACAGCGCTGTTCTCGGTGCGTAAAAACGAACCCTGCCCGCAGTGTGGGGCTGAACTGGTAATACGCTCCGGGAAACACGGGTCTTTTCTCGGCTGCTCGCATTATCCTGACTGTGACTATGTCCGGCCCCTGAAAAACCAGGCGGACGGACATATTGTCAAAGTTCTGGAGGGGCAAACGTGCCCGTCTTGCGGCGCAGTGCTGGTACTACGCCAGGGGCGTTTTGGTATGTTTATCGGTTGTAGCAGCTATCCAGATTGCGAACATACTGAACTTATCGATAAGCCGGATGAAACCGCAATAGCCTGCCCACAGTGCGGGCAAGGGCATTTGGTTCAGCGCCGCTCACGTTTTGGAAAAAACTTCCATTCCTGCGATCGTTACCCCGATTGCCAGTTCGTCATAAACTTCAGGCCAGTGGCGGGCGAGTGCCCAGAGTGTCATTACCCGTTGCTAATCGAAAAGAAAACGGCGCAGGGCGTTAAACGTTTCTGTGCCAGCAAACAATGTGGAAAGCCGATACCGGCGGAATAAATCTGTGAATAATAACCTGCCCTCAGAAGCCATCGTACGTGCTGTGGCGCTTCTGAATAATGAACATGTCATCGCCTATCCAACTGAAGCCGTTTTTGGCGTCGGTTGCGATCCCGATAGCGAAAAGGCCGTCATGAGCCTGCTTGCACTTAAACAGCGCCCCGTTGAAAAAGGACTGATCCTGATCGCGGCGAACTTCGAGCAACTCAAACCCTATATTGACGATACGCAACTTAGCGATGAGCAGCTGGAGACGATTTTTTCTTGCTGGCCAGGGCCTGTAACATTTGTCTTCCCCGCTTGCGCTTCAACGCCGCGTTGGTTGACGGGGCGCTTCAATTCACTGGCTGTGCGAGTCACGGATCATCCGCTGGTGGTCGAACTGTGTAATGCTTACGGAAAACCGCTGGTTTCAACCAGCGCAAATTTGTCTGGCCAGCCTCCTTGCCGCACGACGGCAGAAGTTTATGCGCAGTTTGGCGCTGATTTCCCGGTCGTTGACGGGGCTACGGGAGGGCGTCAAAACCCATCTGAAATACGTGATGCCTTGACGGGCGAACTCTTCCGCCAGGGGTAACTCATGGAAACTTATGCCGTCTTTGGACACCCTATTGCCCATAGCAAGTCGCCATCAATTCATCGGCTTTTTGCTCAGCAGTTGCAAATTACGCATCCCTATGGCCGTATCCTGGCTCCGCTCGATGATTTCGTTACGACGCTCGATACCTTCTTTAATGAGGGCGGCAAGGGAGCGAACGTCACGGTGCCTTTTAAAGAAGAGGCCTTCGCGCGAGCAGATGAGCTAACCGAACGCGCAGCGCTGGCTGGTGCGGTCAATACGCTTAAACGGTTGGAGGATGGCCGCCTGCTGGGGGACAATACCGATGGTATTGGACTACTGAGCGATCTGGAACGGCTGGGTTTTATTAAACCAGGATTCCGGGTATTGCTTATTGGCGCAGGTGGGGCTTCACGCGGCGTTTTGCTTCCTCTCCTGTCGCTGGATTGTGCCGTGACTATTGTTAATCGTACCTATTCTCGCGCCCATGAACTGGCTACGCTTTTTGCTCATACCGGCAGCGTCCGCGCTTTGGATATAGGAGCATTAGGCGGTCAGGAATTTGATCTCATTATTAATGCGACATCCAGCGGTATTGACGGCGGTGTTCCCGCGATCCCTGTTACCTTAATAAGTCCCCATGTCTGTTGTTATGACATGTTTTACCAGAAAGGTAGTACGCCATTTTTATCCTTATGCCAGCAACACGGTGCGACAAAATGCGCTGATGGGTTGGGAATGCTGGTGGCGCAGGCTGCTCATGCGGTGCTGTTGTGGCACGGCGTTCTGCCAGAAATTACGCCAGTCATTGCGGCTTTGCAGAAGGAACTGAATGCATGAACCAGGCAATTCAGTTTCCAGACAGAGAGGTATGGGATGAAGCGCGTCAATGTATCGCTTTTCCTGCATTAGTTAACGGCATGCAGCTTACCTGCGCCTTAACGCTAACGGTACTCAAGAAGCGTTTTGGCGGTGAAGAGCCGGCGCAATGGCTGGCCGCTTTTCGTGAACATCGCTGGGATCTGGAAGATGAAGCCCAGGATCTCATTCTCAACCATCAAGAAGATGCTCAAGGTTGGATCTGGTTTTCCTGAGCCAGGTAATCACCTTTCCACTTTACATAGTTGTTCGCTGAATATTGTAGCCCGGCAATTTCCGCCTCTGTCAGGGGGCGTATCTGTTTTACCGGGTTACCAAAGTAAAGATAGCCACTCTTGAGACGTTTGTTCTGAGGCACCAGACTGCCAGCCCCAATCATTATATCGTCTTCAACAATTACGCCATCCAACAAAATCGAACCCATACCGACCAGGACCCGGTTACCAATAGTGCAGCCGTGTAGCATCACCTTATGGCCGACGGTAACATCATCGCCAATGATAAGTGGATTGCCCTGTGGATTAGATGAAGACTTATGCGTGACATGTAAGACGCTACCGTCCTGAATGTTAGTGCGGGCGCCTATTTCCACATAGTTCACATCACCGCGAATGGCGACCAGAGGCCAGATACTGACATCGTCAGCTATTCTGACATCGCCGATCACCACGCTGCTGCTGTCGATCATCACGCGTAGGCCCGTTTTAGGGAATAAATCTTTATAACGACGCAAGCTGGTGGCCATGGTTACCTCAATAAACGAAGGGAGTGCAGAGACTTTGGTTGCTTTTCTGGCCGTCTGCAACCCCTTATTGTGGTAAAAATTGAGCGAATTGAGCAATAACGCCGCGAGGCGGCTGAAAAATCATCATTTGGAAAAAAAGATCGAAAAAAGGCTTGTGCAAAAAAATGGGATCCCTATAATGCGCTCCCACTGACACGGCAGATGTGAATCACTTCACAAACAACCCGGTCGGTTGAAGAGAAAAAATCCTGAAATAACGGGTTGACTCTGAAAGAGGAAAGCGTAACATACGCCACCTCGCAACGGTGAGCGAAAGCCGCGTTGCACTGCTCTTTAACAATTTATCAGACAATCTGTGTGGGCACTCAAAGTGACATGGATTCTTAACGTCCTCGGACGAAAAATGAATACCAAGTCTCAAAGAGTGAACACGTAATTCATTACGAAGTTTAATTCTACGAGCATCAAACTTAAATTGAAGAGTTTGATCATGGCTCAGATTGAACGCTGGCGGCAGGCCTAACACATGCAAGTCGAACGGTAGCACAGAGAGCTTGCTCTCGGGTG
>NZ_ALNJ01000105.1:0-1711 GCF_000293135.1 Klebsiella sp. OBRC7
AGATAGCCGACGATTGTCGATACCGAATACTTTGGTGGAATGCTGATGCACATGTGAACATGATGCCGCTGCTCGATACCCTCCGCGTAAGTCACGGAGTCGGACCGGTATGCCATGAGCTGGATATCGCCCCGTCGACATACTACCGGTACCAGAACCAACGTCAGCATCCGGAAAAACGCAGTCAGCGTGACCGGCGTGATGACCAGCTGAAGCTGGAGGTACAGCGCGTGTACGACGAAAACTACAGTGTCTATGGAGTTCGTAAGGTCTGGCACCAGCTGCAACGGGAAAGCTTCAGCGTGGTCAGATGCACCATCGCGCGACTGATGAAAAGCATGGGGCTTACCGGCGTGCGGCGGGAAAAAAGTACGAACCATGGTCAGCAGGAAAGAAGCTGCGGCAGGCGGCCGGGTAAACCGTCAGTTCGTGGCAGAGCGTCCCAATCAGCTGTGGGTAGCAGACTTCACGTACGTGAGTACTTGGCAGGGGTTCGCGTATGTAGCGTTCATCATCGATGTGTTTGCCGGCGGCATCGTGGGTTGGCGAGTGTCGTCATCGATGGAAACCACGTTCGTGCTGGATGCGCTGGAGCAGGCGCTGTGGGCCCGTCGCCCTTCCGGCACCATCCATCACTCGGATAAGGGCTCGCAGTACGTGTCGCTGGCGTACATGCAACGTCTGCAGGACGCGGGCTTACTGGCCTCGACGGGCAGCTCAGGCGACTCCTACGACAATGCGATGGCGGAAAGCATCAACGGCCTGTACAAAGCGGAGGTGATACACAGACAGAGCTGGAAAAGCCGAGCAGAGGTTGAGTTGGCGACGCTGACGTGGGTGGACTGGTACAACAGCGGCCGACTACTGGAACGGCTCGGTCACATCCCCCCGGCTGAAGCCGAAAGAGCGTATTATGCTTCCATCGGAAACGGAGCTATGGCAGCCTGAGTTCGCGGACTAAAAACTCTCCCGGAAAACCGGGGCGGTTCAGGATCTTCTTGAGATCCTCTCTACCTACGAGTAATCTCTTGCTCTGTAAACGAAAAAAACCGCCTTGCAGGGCGGTTTTATCGAAGGTTAAGCCAGCTTGCAGGCTGCTTAACCAGGTAACTGTCTTGTGCGAGACTAGTCACCAAAACTGTCCTTTCAGTGTAGCCGCAGTCAGGCCGCCACTTCAAGTACTCTCTAAATCTCTCGCACATCATCAGTTACCAATGGCTGCTGCCAGTGGCGTTAAGTCGTGTCTTTCCGGGTTGGACTCAAGACGATAGTTACCGGATAAGGGGTCGGTTCCGGCTGAGGGCGAAATGACACCCTAAGCTTTCGGTTCCTTGGGCCAAAGATATTCGCCAGTCAGTAGAATGTGCGCCCAGCCCAATGGGGATATGTGGGGAAGAAATTCAGGGGGAACATCCAACCCTTCGTTCCGCCGCTCCGTGACGGCATGACCAAGATGGACGGTATTCCAGTAAATGATCACCGCAGTCAATAAATTGAGCCCAGCGATTCGGTAGTGCTGCCCCTCTGTCGTGCGATCGCGAATTTCCCCCTGCCTCCCGATACGGAGCGCATTTTTGAGCGCATGGTGGGCCTCTCCCTTGTTAAGACCGATCTGAGCACGCCGCTGCATGTCCGTATCCAGGATCCACTCAATAATGAAAAGCGTCCGTTCAATACGACCAACTTCACGAAGCGCAACTGCAAGGTTGTT
>NZ_ALNJ01000106.1:0-23883 GCF_000293135.1 Klebsiella sp. OBRC7
TTTCAGCTTAGATTACAGATTTTCGGGAACGAAAGATAAAAGATTCGTTTCTGACAACAGAATTTGCCTGGCGGCGACAGCGCGGTGGTCCCACCTGACCCCATGCCGAACTCAGAAGTGAAACGCCGTAGCGCCGATGGTAGTGTGGGGTCTCCCCATGTGAGAGTAGGGAACTGCCAGGCATCAAATTAAGTAGTAAGCCGGTGCATAAATCCGGTGGTTACAGAAGTATTCGGTGGAGCGGTAGTTCAGTCGGTTAGAATACCTGCCTGTCACGCAGGGGGTCGCGGGTTCGAGTCCCGTCCGTTCCGCCACTTATTAAAAGCCCTGAGCATTTGCTCAGGGCTTTTTCTTTGCCTGCCGCTTTATTATTGCTTTTTTAGCAAAAATCCTCTGCGTTTAGCGCTCTTTTTCTCAATCCTCTCGTTGGTCATAATTACCCTCGTTAACCGATATAAATGAATAAAGAGGAAAATCATGACAATCCCAGCATTTGGTCTTGGGACCTTCCGTCTGAAAGATGACGTGGTTATTGCATCTGTAAAAACGGCGCTTGAGCTGGGCTATCGCACCATTGATACCGCGCAAGTCTATGATAATGAAGCTGCTGTGGGTCAGGCTATTGCTGAAAGCGGCGTTGCGCGCGATGATCTGTTCATCACCACCAAGATCTGGATTGAAAATCTCAGCAAAGACAAGCTGATCGCCAGCCTGAAAGAGAGCCTGCTGAAGCTGCGGACTGACTATGTCGACCTGACGTTAATCCACTGGCCGTCGCCAAACGATGCCGTTGCCGTCGAAGAGTTTATGGCCGCGCTGCTGGAAGCGAAAAAGCAGGGGCTGACCCGTCAGATTGGTATTTCTAACTTCACCATTCCGCTGATGGCGCGGGCAATTGCCGCCGTTGGCGCAGAGAATATTGCGACCAACCAGGTTGAACTCTCTCCGTACCTGCAGAACCGTAAAGTGGTTGATTGGGCGCGTGAACACGGTATTCATATCACCTCTTACATGACGCTGGCCTACGGTAAAGCGCTGAAAGATGAAGTGATTGCACGTATTGCGATGAAACATAATGCCACGCCGGCACAGGTTATCCTGGCCTGGGCAATGGGGGAAGGTTATGCGGTAATTCCGTCTTCGACTAAGCGCGAAAACCTGGCAAGCAATCTTAAAGCTCAGGATCTGCAGCTTGATGAAGACGATCGCCAGGCGATCGCCGCGCTGGATTGCAACGATCGTCTGGTTAGCCCGGACGGTCTGGCGCCTGAATGGGACTAATCTAATCCCCCTCTGTACTCTACAACCCTCTTACAGCTCCTTCGGGAGCTGTTTTACATGTTCGCTAAGAAAGTCGATAAAGGCTCTGATCCGCGTGCTTACGGCTCTGTCGCTGTAGTAAACCGCGCTAAACGGCATTTCAACCGGCAGCCGTTTATCAGCCAGCAGTTCGACAAACGCTCCTTCAGCAATTTCCTTATCCACCATATAGTCCGACAGACAGGCGATTCCGTTACCGGCCAGGCACAGCTGCTTGAGCGTTTCTCCGCTATTGGAAGATATCTCGCTTTCGATTTCCAGCAGCTGGCCATCGCAGCAGGAGACTGGCCAGGTATTCAATGAAACAGGTTCGCTAAAACCGAGGCATTGATGATTTTTTAGCTCAGCGACGCTTTGCGGCGTTCCATGGCGAGCAAGATAGTCCGGTGAAGCGATTATTTTGCGGTAGCTATTAAACAATGGCCTGGCGCGCAGGCTGGAATCGGTCAGCGTGCCGGCGCGGATCGCGACGTCAACTTTCCGCTCAATCAGATTGATAAAGGTTTCGGACGAGACCAGCGTAAGGCTCATCTCTGGATAACGCTCGCGGAAGGGTTTTATCAACGGCATCAGAAAATGCAGTATCACCGGCGTCGCGGCATCAACCCGTAATAGTCCTCTTGGCGTCGTACGACTCTCCAGAAGTTCATTTTCGGCAGCGGCCATCTCCTGAAGCACAACCTGCATGCGACGGAAATAACGCTCTCCTTCTTCGGTCAGGCTTAGCTGACGGGTCGTACGGTTAAGCAGGCTCACGCCGAGCTTTGATTCCAGCTTTTTCACCGCCCGGCTGACGGCGGAATTGGCCTGACCTAGCTGTTCCGCTGCGCGGCTAAAGCTGCCGCTCTCGACCACGGCGACAAAAATGGCGATTTCTTCTGAGGTAGCTCTCATTATTGCACCTGTGGCAAAATTCTATTGATACTTTGGCTATTTTTGTTATTAAAGCATCTCTTCATACTACGTGTCATCTTAATCATGTTGATACGGAGTACATTATGCCGCTGGCGCTACTTGCCTTAACTATCGGTGCCTTTGCTATTGGCACGACCGAATTTGTCATTGTGGGCCTGGTGCCCACCATTGCAGAACAACTCGCTATTTCGCTACCCTCTGCGGGGCTGTTGGTTTCTATCTACGCGCTCGGCGTGGCGATTGGCGCCCCGGTGCTCACCGCGCTGACCGGGCGTATGCCACGTAAGCAACTGCTGCTGGCGTTAATGGCGCTGTTTACCGCCGGTAACCTGCTGGCCTGGCAGGCGCCGGGTTATGAAACTCTGGTTCTGGCACGTCTGCTGACGGGACTGGCTCACGGGGTATTCTTTTCGATCGGATCGACAATTGCGACCAGCCTGGTCCCGAAAGAGAAAGCGGCTTCGGCGATTGCGATTATGTTTGGCGGTCTGACCGTTGCGCTGGTGACCGGCGTACCATTGGGCACCTTTATCGGCCAACACTTTGGCTGGCGCGAGACGTTCCTTGCCGTGTCGATCCTTGGCGTAATCGCGTTAATGAGCAGCCTTATCCTGGTGCCGAATAACATTCCCGGTCGTGTCAGCGCCGGTTTGCGCGCCCAGCTCCAGGTTCTGACTCATCCCCGTTTACTGATAATCTATGCCATTACGGCTTTGGGATATGGCGGCGTATTCACCGCTTTTACCTTCCTGGCGCCGATGATGCAGGATCTTGCCGGATTTAGCCCGGCGGCCGTTAGCTGGATCCTCCTGGGCTACGGTGTTTCTGTAGCGGTGGGCAACGTATGGGGCGGAAAGTTAGCAGATAAGCATGGCGCCGTGCCCGCGCTGAAGCTGATTTTTGCCGCCCTGGCTGCTTTACTGCTGATCTTTCAGCTTACGGCCAGCATTCAGTATGCGGCGCTGGCGACGGTACTGGTGATGGGCATCTTCGCATTCGGTAACGTTCCGGGTCTGCAGGTATACGTTGTGCAGAAAGCGGAGCAGTATACTCCAGGCGCGGTTGACGTTGCCTCAGGCCTGAATATTGCCGCCTTTAACATCGGGATTGCCTTAGGATCGGTGATTGGCGGGCAAACGGTAGAACATTATGGTCTGGATCAGACGCCCTGGATTGGCGCGCTGATAGTTCTGGTCGCGCTGTTGCTGGTGGTTCTTAGCGGCCGGCTCGATAAGCCTCAGCGCTGTGCTACGGTTCTTTCCGTAGAAGGATAAAGGTTTCTGGCAAATTGCATTGAAAGTGTATACAAAAATCCCTATAACAGAAGGACCAGCTGCAGTCTCGGGCTGGTTTCCTGTTATCGAGGTTTGATGCCTAAATTGCGAAAGAATACCTATGCCATGCGCTACGTCGCCGGACAACCCGCGGAGAGAATTTTACCTCCGGGGTCGTTTGCTGGCATGACTCCGGCTTTTCCGGCCGGGGTACCGTTAAGTTCGGATGAGAAAATCCGCGTGCTGGTGTGGAACATCTTCAAACAGCAGCGCGCAGAGTGGAAATCCGTGCTTAATAATTTCGGTAAAGATGCGCACCTGGTGTTATTACAGGAAGCGCAAACCACGCCTGAGTTAGTGAAATTCGCCACCTCCAATTATCTGGCCGCTGACCAGGTTCCGGCACTGGTACTTCCGCAGCATCCTTCCGGCGTGATGACGTTAGCTTCCGCCCATCCCATTTACTGCTGCCCACTGCGCGAGCGCGAGCCTATCCTGCGGCTGGCAAAGTCAGCGTTGGTTACCGTTTACCCGTTACCGGATACCCGGCTGCTGATGGTGGTGAATATCCACGCGGTCAACTTTAGTCTTGGCGTGGATGTTTACAGCAAGCAGCTGCTGCCGATTGGCGACCAGATTGCCCATCACAGCGGGCCGGTGATAATGGCGGGTGACTTTAACGCCTGGAGTCGTCCGCGAATGAACGCTTTGTATCGCTTTGCGCGTGAAATGTCGCTGCGCGAAGTCCGCTTCTCTGACGATCAGCGGCGCCGTACTTTTGGCCGCCCGCTTGATTTTGTGTTCTACCGGGGGTTAAGCGTGCACGATGCTTCCGTGCTGGTGACCCGCGCGTCCGACCACAACCCGCTACTAGTTGAATTCAGTCCCGGCAAGCCTGATTAATTAAGGTATGTCAGGCCTGCCATGGGGCAGGCCTGCGTATGCATGGTGCTGCCTTTATTACTCAAAAAACCGAAGGACAATGCAATGACAACACGCTCTCATCATGACAACGTCGAAAAACAGTTTGGCTCACAGGCCAGCGCCTACCTGAGCAGTGCCGTACACGCTTCAGGGCGCGATCTGCAGCGCCTGGCCGAACGGCTGGCGGACTTCCCTCAGGCCCATGTGCTGGATATGGGATGCGGTGCCGGACACGCCAGCTTTGCGGCGGCAGGACAGGTTGCCCTGGTAACGGCATATGATTTATCCAGCCAGATGCTGGAGGTGGTGGCTCAGGCCGCAAGGGATAAAGGTTTTGCTAACATTGTCACGCAGCAGGGCTATGCCGAATCTTTGCCTTTCGCTGATGCCAGCTTTGATGTCGCGATCAGCCGTTATTCTGCGCATCACTGGCATGATGTCGGCCAGGCATTGCGTGAAGTGAAGCGGGTGCTGAAACCGGGCGGAGTGATGATTATTATGGATGTGATGTCTCCCGGCCATCCTGTTCGCGACGTCTGGCTGCAGACGGTTGAGGCGCTGCGCGATACCTCCCATGTTCGCAACTACTCCAGCGGCGAATGGCTGACAATGGCGAGTGAGGCCGGTTTGGTGATAAATCATCTGCTGACCGATCGCCTGCCTCTGGAGTTCAGCTCCTGGGTCGCGCGGATGCGGACGCCAGCGGCGCTGACGGAAGCGATTCGTTTATACCAGGAGAGCGCATCGGCGGAGGTCAAAGCCTATTTTGCATTGCAGCAGGATGGTTCTTTCACCAGCGATACGATTATGTTTGAGGCCCATAAGGCCATCTAACGGAGAGATAAAACAAAAGGCACCGCATGGGTGCCTTTTTTAATGCCTGCTGAATCATCAGGATTCTGGTCTGTCGCTGTTTTTCACAAACAGCGTCAGCTGATCGCCGGGCTTCAGGTTGCCGGTATCGCTGTTCCAGCGCATCACATCGCGAATGTTCACGCCATGGCGTTTCGCAATGCTCGACAAAGAGTCGCCCTTACGCACGCGATAGGTAATGCTATCGCTATTGTTTGCCAGACGTTCAGCGCTGCTGCCCGCGCCAATCACCAGATTCTGACCGACTTTCAGGTTAGAACCGCGAATACCGTTCCACTGCTGCAGATCTTTCGTTGATACGCCGAGACGCGATGCAATACCGGAGATGGTGTCACCGGAGCGCACCTCGTAGCTGCGGCTGGTCAACGGCTTGTTATCCGTCAGCAGCGTCGGCTGCACGGCGGCAATATCACCGGAGGCCAAAGACTCGCGCAGCTGCGCCGCATGCTTCTGCGGTACCAGTACGTAATTCGGCCCGTTCGCGCCCAGAGTCGACCCCTTAACGCCTGCATTGAACGTTTTCAGCTTGCTGACGGGCATTCCTGCCATATCCGCTAGCTGTGAAATCTCAACCGGACTGTCGAGACGTACACGCGCCAGGGCACGGCTTTCGTCTGCTGTCGGCAGCCTTACGCCATACCGCTTGCTGTTCTTGAGAATATCGCTCAGGGCCAGCATTTTTGGTACGTATATTTTGGTTTCTTGTGGTAATGACAGCGACCAGAAATCGGTGGGTTTACCCCGCGATTTGTTCGCTTTGATAGCCTTCATTACCCGACCTTCGCCGCTGTTATAGGCAGCGACGGTTAACAACCAGTCGCCGTCGAACATTTTGTTCAGACGTTGCATCATGTTTAACGCCGCCGTGGTTGAGGCAACGATGTCACGACGCGCATCGTAACTGCGGGTCTGTTTCAAACCATAATTGCGCCCGGTGCTCGGAATGATCTGCCAAATGCCTGCGGCATTGGCGCCAGACGTTGCGTGCGGGTCAAAAGCGCTCTCCACTATGGGTAGTAATACCAGTTCCATTGGCATGTTACGTTTCTTAACTTGCCCGGCTATCCAGTACATATACGGCTCTGCCCGTAAAGTTACATCGTGGAGATAGCTCTTATTTCTTAAGTACTTCTGTTTTTGTTCGCGAATCCGGACGTTTTCCGGAATTCCCATCTTTAGCTCGTCGCCTATTGAAGTCCACAGATCCTGGTCTTGCGCGTAGAAGGTTCCATCATCTAACCAGCGCGCTCGACTTGTGAACTTGCTTGCTTCCCCTTGACTCGCTGCAGAAAGGCTCTGTGCGTGCTGTTGTACGGTGCCATCGTTCTTAGACGCCTGGCACCCCACCAGCAGGACAGAGGCGAGTAAAATCGCTCGTGCCTTCATGTGTGTGTCAATAGTTGCTTAAAAGACGAGCAAGGATAACGGTGAAGTCGTCTGAAGACAAGAATTAAATATCAGAAGTCGTCTTTCTTTGACCTTAACCAGGCAAATCGCTGAATAGAGTGTTGCAAATTTGTTTCTTTGTCTATTTCTTTAATTAAATCATCATCATCCGTTCGAAGAAATAAATTAATAAGACGCTCATTTTTCAGAGTTACGGGGAGTGTTTTTTGGTTTTTTGCACGTAACTCATTAACTTTGCGGTAGTAATCGTTTATCTCCCTATCATGGGGGAGGATGCTCATTGCAAACTTCATGTTTGCTAAAGTGTACTCATGTGCGCAACATATTAATGTTTCATCAGGAAGGGCGCTAATCTTCTTAAATGATTGATACATCTGCTCTGCGGTCCCTTCGAATAGTCTGCCGCAGCCGCCGGAAAACATTGTATCGCCACAAAATAGATAAGGTGTGCTGTAGAAACAGATGTGTCCTAAAGTGTGACCTGGCGTGGCAAAAATAGAAAATTCGCGGCCCAAAACGGTGAGGCTATCTCCGTCCTTCACGACGTGGGTTGCGCCCTTATCCTGGGTTTCTGCCGGCCCGTAAACCACCAGGTTCGGAAATTTTTCCCGCAGTTGTTTAACGCCGCCAACGTGGTCGCGGTGGTGATGCGTCAACAAGATAGCTTCCGGCTGCCAGCGGTTTTGTTCGACGGCGGCGAGCACGGGCGCGGCTTCTCCGGGATCGACTATCAGGCAGCGCCCGCTATCTTCACTAAGAACCCAGATGTAGTTGTCCTGAAATGCGGGAATACTGATAAGATTCATAAATTACCTCTAATGCGTAGCGGAAGGTTGCGATGAAGCCGGCAAGGATACCTCATACAGTTACAGCGCCAGAGCACTGGTCCAGCATGCCGTGGGGCGAATACTACCGCGAATCGCTGGAACGGCAGATGAAACCGTGGCTCGCTAAATTATATGGCTTTCATTTACTTAAGATTGGCAATCTGAGCGCGGAAATCAATACCGAAGCCTGCGCGATTTCCCATCAGGTGAATGTCTCTTTGCAGGGGAATCCTGTGCAGGTAAAGGCCGATCCGCTGCATTTGCCTTTTGCCGAAAAGTCGGTAGATGCCTGCCTGCTGGCGCATACCTTACCGTGGTGCAGCGATCCGCATCGACTGCTGCGGGAGGCGGACCGGGTGCTGATTGACGATGGCTGGATAATTTTAACCAGTTTTAATCCTGTAAGCCTGATGGGGTTACGTAAACTGGTGCCGGTGTTACGCAATAAGCCCCCCTATAACAGCCGCATGTTCACCTTAACGCGTCAGATGGACTGGCTGGGGTTGCTGAATTTTGAAGTTATGCACTACGGGGGCTATCAGGTCCTTCCCTGGTCGCGCCACGGGGGAAAAATGCTCAGCACGCATCTACCGGCGTTGGGATGTCTGCAGCTTATTGTTGCCCGTAAACGCACTATCCCATTGACGCTAAACCCGATGAAATCGGGCAAAGCAAAAAAACGAATACCGCAGGCGGTAGGCGCCACGCGTCAGTGGCGCAAGGGGCAGAATTAACTTTCTGCCTGATAACCGATGTCGTCCCGGGTTGGGTTAGATGCCGCCGCGCGCGCCAGTTCGTCGCAACGTTCGTTTTCCGGATGTCCGGCATGGCCTTTAACCCATTCCCATTTTATCTTGTGTTGACCCAGCGCGGCATCCAGGCGCTGCCAGAGATCGACATTTTTTACCGGTTTCTTGTCGGCCGTTTTCCAGCCGCGTTTTTTCCAGTTGTGGATCCACTGCGTAATCCCCTGACGCACATACTGGCTGTCGGTACTGAGGATCACTTCACAATGTTCTTTCAGCGCTTCCAGGGCGACGATGGCGGCCATCATCTCCATGCGGTTGTTCGTTGTAAGGTTAAAGCCTTCGCTAAAAGTTTTTTCCTTCCCGCGATAGCGTAAAATCGCACCGTAGCCGCCAGGACCTGGGTTTCCCAGGCAAGAACCATCGGTGAAAATTTCTACCTGTTTGAGCATCTCTGGTAGACTTCCTGTAATTGAAATCGATACGTAAAACGGTAAGTCTGACATAAATGACCGCTATGAGCACTGCAATTACGCGACAGATCGTTCTCGATACCGAAACCACCGGTATGAATCAGATTGGTGCGCACTATGAAGGGCACAAGATAATTGAAATCGGTGCGGTGGAGGTGATCAACCGCCGCCTGACCGGAAACAACTTCCACGTCTATTTAAAGCCGGACCGGCTGGTGGATCCTGAAGCGTTTGGCGTCCACGGTATTGCGGACGAATTCCTGATGGATAAGCCCGCGTTTGGTGATGTGGTCGATGAGTTTCTCGACTATATCCGCGGCGCGGAGCTGGTCATCCATAACGCATCGTTCGATATCGGCTTTATGGACTATGAATTTGCTAAGCTGAATCGCGGCATTCCGAAGACGGATACTTTTTGTAAGGTGACCGATAGTCTGGCCCTGGCGCGTAAAATGTTCCCGGGCAAGCGTAATAGCCTTGATGCCCTCTGTTCACGTTATGAAATAGACAACAGCAAGCGAACGCTGCACGGGGCGTTGCTCGATGCCCAGATTCTGGCCGACGTTTATCTGATGATGACCGGTGGCCAGACGACGATGGCTTTCTCAATGGAAGGGGAAGGGCAGCAGCAGGCCGGAGAAATGGGCATTCAACGCGTTGTGCGCGCCGCCAGCAAATTACGGGTGGTTTACGCCTCTGATGAAGAGCTGATGAACCACGAGTCGCGGCTCGATCTGGTGCAAAAGAAAGGCGGAAGCTGCCTGTGGCGGGCCTGATTTACCCGTAAACGCGCTAAAAATAGTCTGTTGGGTGATTTTTGCAGCAAGCGATTCAAAAATGAAGAAAAAGCGTTGACGGAGTAGAGGGGAATCCGTAATATTCGCCTCGTTCCCAAGGGAACAGTAAGTGGAGCGGTAGTTCAGTCGGTTAGAATACCTGCCTGTCACGCAGGGGGTCGCGGGTTCGAGTCCCGTCCGTTCCGCCACTATTCAGAAAGCCTGAATCAGCAATGATTCAGGCTTTCGTCGTTTTAGCCTGCAGAACACATTCTCTTCCCTGTCTTCGCCAGCCATCCGTCGCGCCGGGCTGACAACGTTTGCCCGCGAGCCTGGCGTTAACAGCATTCATATTCTTGTTCCGCGCTGCGGGCGTTTACCTGTAGGGACCTGGGGCGAGTTGGCGGGATAGCGCTGGTTTGAGACATAAAAAGGGAGCCAGGGCTTCCCTGCCAGGCTGGCTTTAGTTGAGCGTGAAGGGGTCAGCGTCCTGCCAGGCCGGAAACTTCTCGCGATACTCTTTTAGCGACGTCAGCGAAAGCTCAGCATCCAGGCGAGTCGCCTGATGCGGTTCCGCCGTCGCGATAATCTCACCCTGCGGCGTGATTATCCGACTATCGCCCCGATAGTGGTGGCCGTTACCATCGGTGCCGACGCGGTTGCAGCCAGCAACGTAGGCCTGGTTTTCAATTGCTCTGGCGACCAGCAGCGACTGCCAGTGCATTGAGCGCGGGGCGGGCCAGTTGGCAACATACAGCGCTAAATCGTAGTCGTTATGGTTGCGTGACCACACGGGGAAGCGCAGGTCGTAGCATACCAGCGGCAGAATTCTCCAGCCGCGCCAGGCAAAAATGACCCGCTCGTTACCCGCTGCGTAATGATGATGTTCATCCGCCATGCGAAACAGGTGGCGTTTGTCATAGAAATGGATTTTACCGCCGGGCTCAACCAGCAAGAAGCGGTTAACCGGACCGCGGTCCGTTTGCAGCGCGGCGCTACCGGCAATCAGCGCGTTGGTTTGGTCGGCTTTAGCCTCCATCCAGGCTACCACTTCCTCTTGCGACAGCGACTGCTTTGCTGCTTCCATCGCGAAACCGGTGGTGAACATTTCTGGTAAAACAATGAGGTCACGCCCGGTAATCCCTTCCAGTTGACGATCGAAATGGCGCAGGTTGGCGGGACCGTCCATCCACACCAGCGGTTGTTGTAAAAGGGTAATTTTCAGTCCGGGCACGGTGGTGAACTCCAGTATGATGAGAGGAATTATAATGACTTTAACACCATATCAGCCGATGGACGGCTCAGGGAATATTTTGTAAAAGAATGACAGCCCTGGAAATACCTTCCGCTGAATTGTCAGAAAAAAAGAGAGGCGGGGAAGTCCCCGCCTCGATCGTGATGGGTTTATTTTTTCGTTTTTAAGCCGCTTCGATCTTGCGCACTTTCTCCGGTAGCTTTACCGGGCGGGTCGCCAGTTCATCTGGGGCGAAATCGTCGACGTTAATGCTGCGCAGCCGGCTGGTTTCCGCACGGACCAGAATGTCCGCCTCGTCCTGATTGATTAACCCTTTTGCCAGCGCGTTGCGGGCCAGTTCATCAAGACGCGTAAACGACAGATTCTTGCCCAGCTCTTTGCACAGGCGCTGGTGGATAGGGTCTGCTGCCATAACATCAAGCAGCGCTTCTTCCAGCAGGCCAACCGGATTATGCTCGCTCGGCGTCAGATACTGACCGCGGCCGATACGCGAACGCGTCGCGCTCGGAACCTGCAGGATTTTTGCTACTTTATGATCCAGCTTGTCTGAAGGCGCCAGGTAATGACGTCCGGTCGGGAAGATTGCCACGCGAAGCGCCCCAGCGACCAGACGATTCGGGAAGTTCACCAACAGATCGTCAATCGCCTGCTCGGCCTGATACAGCGCATCCTGCACCCCCCAGTGAACCAGCGGTAAGTCCGCTTCGTTACGCCCCTCATCGTCATAGCGTTTCAGGACCGCCGACGCCAGGTAGAGCTGGCTCAGCACATCGCCCAGACGCGCAGAAATTCTTTCACGACGCTTCAGACTACCGCCCAGTACCGCCATTGAGACATCGGACAGCAGAGCCAGGTTGGCGCTCAGTCGGTTCATATGTTGATAGTAGCGACGAGTGGCATCGCGGGTCGGCGAGCTGCTGGTGAGACCACGGGTCAGGCCCAGCCAGAAACTGCGTACCTTATTGCTGCCCACGTGCCCGATGTGTTTAAACAGCAGCTTATCGAAAGCGTTAACGTCGTTATTCTGCGCGGCCGCCATTTCATCCAGTACGTACGGATGGCAGCGAATCGCACCCTGGCCGAAGATCATCATGCTGCGGGTCAGAATATTCGCCCCTTCAACGGTGATGGCGATCGGCGCGCCCTGATAGGCCCGCGCCAGGAAGTTTCCGGTACCGAGCATAATGCCCTTACCGCCGGTAATATCCATTGCGTCAATAATGGAACGCTGACCACGGTGAGTACAGTGATACTTCACAATTGCCGACAGTACGGCTGGTTTTTCGCCAAGCATAATACCGTAGGTAATCAGCGAGGCAGCGGCATCCATTACATAGGCGTTGCCTGCGATACGCGCCAGCGGTTCTTCGATCCCTTCCATTTTACCGATAGAGATTTTGAACTGGCGGCGAATGTGCGCGTAGGCGCCTGTAGCCATGGCGACGGATTTCAGGCCGCCGGTAGCATTTGACGGCAGGGTGATGCCGCGTCCCACGGATAAACACTCAACCAGCATCCGCCAGCCCTGGCCGGCCATCGCCGGGCCGCCAATAATGTAATCGATAGGAACGAAAATATCTTTCCCCTGGGTCGGGCCGTTCTGGAACGGAACGTTCAGCGGGAAATGGCGACGCCCGATTTCAACGCCGGGGGTGCTGGTGGGGATGAGCGCGCAGGTGATGCCCAGCTCCTCTTCTCCACCCAGCAGGCGGTCTGGATCGGAGAGTTTAAACGCCAGCCCCAGTACGGTGGCGATAGGCGCAAGTGTGATATAGCGTTTGTTCCAGGTCAGGCGCATACCCAGCACCTGCTGGCCCTGCCATTCGCCCATGCAGACGACGCCGGTATCCGGAATGGCGCCGGCATCTGAACCCGCTTCCGGGCTGGTCAGCGCGAAGCACGGGATCTCCTGGCCGCGAGCCAGGCGCGGCAAATAGTGGTTTTTCTGTTCTTCTGTACCGTAATGCTGCAGCAGCTCGCCCGGGCCTAATGAGTTCGGCACGCCGACGGTAATCGCCAGGATCCCGGAGACGCCCGATAGCTTTTGCAGGACGCGAGCCTGCGCGTAGGCGGAGAATTCCAGCCCGCCGTACTCTTTCTTAATGATCATCGCGAAGAAGCGATGCTCTTTCAGATAGGCCCACAGCTCCGGCGGCAGATCGGCCATCTCGTGGGTAATTTCGAAGTCGTTCGCCATACGGCAGGCTTCTTCGACCGGACCGTCAATAAAGGCTTGTTCTTCAGCGGTGAGGCGCGGCTGCGGATAGTTATGCAGTTTCTGCCAGTCGGGGTTGCCGCGGAACAGATCGCCTTCCCACCAGGTTGTGCCAGCGTCAATCGCTTCTTTCTCGGTGCGCGACATCGGCGGCATGACCTTACGGAAAGCGCGGAACGCCGGGACTGAAATCATGGATTTACGCATCGGCGCAAGGTTAAACGGCAGTAAAACGATCGCCAGCGGAATCAGCAGCCAGATATTCCAGAGCCCCGCAGCGCCGAGCGCGGCGGTCCAGACAAGCAAAATCGCGCTGCTCAGCAGCAGATTGATTCGGTGATAGAAGAGCGCACCGAGTAAAACAACGGTTGCAACAATACTCAAAATCATCATAGAGAAATGCTCCCTGTCTTGTAGGAGGTCTGACCACTTGTGATGATATGGTTGTAGTGGATGTAATTTGTTTTAGCAATGTGTTTACAAAATAATTACAACCTTGCTCACATTGTTGTACGGAAATGCGGCACATAAAATCAAAAGCACAGGGGATTGCATTGCGTGCTGCTTCTCGCTGCGTCGGCTATCCGGTAAACTGCCTGGGTTATCCCACAAATACTGAAGGATTATCCTCATGTACCAGGATCTTATTCGTAACGAACTGAATGAAGCCGCTGAAACGCTGGCTAACTTTCTGCAGGACGAAGCCAACATTCACGCGATTCAGCGCGCTGCGGTGCTGCTGGCGGATAGCTTTAAAGCTGGCGGCAAAGTCCTTTCCTGCGGTAACGGCGGTTCGCACTGCGATGCGATGCATTTTGCGGAAGAACTGACCGGGCGCTATCGTGAAAATCGCCCTGGCTATCCGGCCATTGCGATTTCAGACGTGAGCCATCTCTCTTGCGTCAGCAATGATTTCGGATATGAATATGTTTTCTCTCGCTATGTAGAATCAGTGGGGCGTGCAGGCGACGTATTACTGGGGATCTCCACTTCAGGTAACTCAGGTAATGTTATCAAAGCGATTGAAGCCGCCCGCGCCCAGGGGATGAAAGTGATTACTCTGACCGGGAAAGATGGCGGTAAAATGGCGGGGTCAGCGGATGTAGAAATTCGCGTACCGCATTTTGGCTACGCCGACCGTATTCAGGAAATCCATATTAAAGTGATTCATATCCTGATTATGCTGATCGAAAAAGAGATGGTTAAAGCTTAAAAGGCTATTTTGTTAGCCATTTTGAACCCGGGCAGTGCTCAGACAAAACTCACCGAGTTTTGAACGCCCTTCAGGGCGGCCCGAAGGGGGAGCGTAGCGAATCATCCTCACGTACATGAAGTACGCGCCGGTTTCTGCGCGCTGGCCGTGTCCAAACTGGCTGCACCAATAACGCCTTTTATGTTTCAGTAAGTGGTATGAGGTGATCTATGTGTGAATTGCTCGGGATGAGCGCGAATGTGCCCACAGATATTTGCTTCAGTTTCACCGGGCTGGTGCAGCGCGGTGGCGGAACCGGGCCACATAAAGACGGCTGGGGCATTACGTTTTATGAAGGTAAGGGCTGTCGCACATTTAAAGATCCGCAGCCTAGCTTCCAGTCGCCCATAGCAAAGCTGGTGCAGGAATATCCTATCAAGTCCTGCTCGGTCATCGCCCATATTCGCCAGGCCAACCGAGGTATCGTTGCGCTGGAAAACACTCACCCCTTTACCCGGGAGCTATGGGGGCGCAACTGGACCTACGCCCATAACGGTCAACTGGAGGGGTATGAGAGCCTCGAGACGGGAAGTCTGCATCCTATCGGGGAGACCGACAGCGAAAAGGCCTTCTGCTGGCTGCTGCACAGCATCACCGAGCGCTATCCGGAAATGCCGGGCGATATGGTTGAGGTATTCAGATTTATCGCCACGCTTGCCGGAGCGCTGCGTGAAAAAGGCGTGTTTAACATGCTGCTCTCCGATGGGCGCTACGTGATGGCGTTTTGCTCGACGAATTTATACTGGATTACGCGAAGGGCGCCGTTTGGCGTAGCGACGCTGCTGGATCAGGATGTAGAAATTGACTTTCAACGCGAGACCACACCGAATGATGTGGTCTCCGTTATCGCCACTCAACCGCTTACCGGCAACGAAACCTGGAATAAAATTATGCCAGGCGAGTGGGCGTTATTTTGCCTCGGGGACCGAGTAGTTTGACGCGAGCTGCGGTTGCACAACTTCGTGGCTGAGCGGTTTGCTCACCACGTAGCGGCCATTGGCTACCGAAACCACCGGCGGCTTATGCGTTTGCCGGAAGTAGTCGTACCCGGGTTTCAGCTGCTGCCAGAAATCCGCGAAGTAGGAAAATTTGTGACGCGCCATGTTGGCGTCGGTCATGCGGAAAGGATAAATGCTCACCTGAACGTTGGGCTGGCCGAAGACTAACGCGCCGGTGACGAACTGGAAGATTTCATCAATGCCGGTATCGGTCATGGCGTAACAGCCAACGGATACGCAGGCACCGTGAATCATCAGATACTTTCCTTCATAGCCATGCGCGCGATCGTAAGCGTTCGGGAATCCGATATTGATCGCCTTGTAGAAACGGCTGTCGGGTTTTAGCTGATTGCGGGAAACGTTATAGAAACCTTCGGGGCTCTTGAAATCGCCCTGGCGCTGCTTTGGACCTAGCCCGCCGGAGTAGTTACAGATCCGGTAGCTGTCGAGAAGTTGCCAGGTTTCGCCCATCTTGACGTAAAGATCGAGCATGCGCTCTTCTTTGAAGATCTCAATGTAGACCGGCGAACCCATGAGCTGCTGCTTATACTCTTTGCTCATCGGCGTTGTCGAGCTGTTACTGCTAAGTAGCCCTGCGAATGAAACGCACGGCAACAGAAGCATCGCAATAAATAATGCGATTTTGCGCATACTACTTGTTCCTTGATAAAACAAATAACCACATTGCCAGGACGGCAAGAGAGACCCGAAATCAGAGTTTTCTGGTTTTAGAGCGCTCACATTAGCATCACGGCATTTTTTCGCAAGCACGATGTGCCACGTTTACGTTTTAGTTTTCCGTTATAGCGAATATTCAGGTAAAGCGCAGTCAGAACTTTGCGTAATAGCTCGCATTTTAGAACGACTTAATGGCAGTTTGTCTACAGGCGCTGCTCACGAAATGTTACACTTGCTCCGCTAAATGCTCAGGGTAAGAAAGGATGCTTCTCTCCCGTCTTGTGAATTATCAGGACTACGATGTTCCTTTCTTCCTCTTATTTTCCATTAATTATGCTGGCCTCGGCCTGATGCCGGGGTTTACGTAACGGATACCTGCTAACGATATGATTAAAATCACGAAAGGGCTGAATTTGCCCATAGCTGGCATGCCATCACAGCAGATTTCTTCGAAGACTGCGGTCAAGCGCGTTGCGCTGTTGGGTGAAGAGTACATCGGTATGCGCCCCTCGATGGCGGTGCGTGAAGGAGACCGGGTACAAAAAGGTCAGCTTCTGTTCGAAGATAAAAGAAATCCTGGCGTGCGATTTACTGCCCCTGCGAGTGGAACCATCAGCGCCATTCATCGCGGCGAACGGCGGGTACTGCAATCGGTCGTTATTGACGTAGATGGCGATGATGCCGTTCATTTTCCCCGCTATGAATTAGCCGATCTTGCTGCGTTGACGCGCGAGGCCGTGCAGCAGCAGCTGGTGGAGTCGGGGATGTGGACGGCGTTTCGCACCCGCCCTTTCAGCAAAATACCTGCGCCGGGCAGCGTTCCAGCGGCCATATTTGTCACCGCCATAGATACGAATCCACTGGCGGCAGACCCTCAGCCAATCATTCTGGCCCAGCGCGAGGCTTTTGACGCGGGCTTAACCCTGTTGACGCGGTTGACCGACGGTAAGGTCCACGTCTGCCAGGCCAGCGGTGGCAAGCTTGGCGGGCATCCCGTGGGCCAGGTGACCTTCAACCAGTTTGCCGGGCCGCATCCGGCCGGGCTGGTCGGGACCCATATCCATTTTCTCGAGCCGGTTAGCCTGAAAAAGCAGGTCTGGCATCTTAACTATCAGGACGTTATCGCCGTTGGCAAATTGTTCCTGGAAGGGGAGTTGTCTAGCGAACGTATCGTTGCGCTCGGCGGCCCGCAGGTGAAAGAGCCTCGTTTATTAAAGACCTGCTCTGGCGCCAGCCTTGATGAACTGCTGGCAGATGAACTTCTGGATGATGAAAACCGCGTTATTTCTGGTTCAGTCCTCAGCGGAACGCACGCTCAAGGGCCCCATGCTTTTCTTGGCCGCTTTCATTTACAGATAAGCGTCGTAAAAGAGGGGCGTGAGAAAGAGCTGTTCGGCTGGGTAATGCCGGGGAAAGATAAATTTTCCATCACCCGCACCACGCTCGGCCATTTTATGAAGCGTAAGCTATTTAATTTCTCGACGGATACCAACGGCGGCGAGCGGGCTATGGTGCCGATTGGCAACTATGAGCGAGTGATGCCGCTGGATATTCTGCCCACCATGCTGCTGCGTGATTTGCTGGCGGGGGATACCGACAGCGCGCAGGCGCTGGGCTGTCTGGAACTGGATGAAGAAGACCTGGCGCTTTGCACCTACGTATGTCCCGGCAAGTACGAATATGGCCCGGCATTGCGCAGCGTGTTAACCCAGATAGAGCAGGAAGGATAAGTGATGGGCTTAAAGCAACTGTTTGACAAAATTGAGCCGCACTTTACGCACGGCGGCAAGCTGGAAAAATACTATCCGCTGTTTGAAGCGACGGCGACGCTGTTCTACACCCCCGGGCAGGTCACGCGCGGCGCGGCGCACGTCAGAGACGCCATCGATCTCAAGCGGATGATGATTCTGGTGTGGTTCGCCGTTTTCCCGGCGATGTTCTGGGGAATGTATAACGTTGGCCTGCAGACCATTCCTGCACTGCATAAATTATACGGCGCTGAGCAGCTGCAGCAGGTTATCGCCGGGAACTGGCACTACAGCATCGCGCAGTGGTTGGGAGTGAACTTCACCGCTGACGCCGGTTGGCTCAGTATGATGACCCTGGGGGCGGTATTTTTCCTGCCTATCTACATCACCGTGTTTCTTGTCGGCGGGTTCTGGGAAGTCTTGTTTGCTATCGTGCGCAAGCACGAAATAAACGAAGGCTTCTTCGTGACGTCAATTCTGTTCGCGCTGATTGTGCCGCCATCGCTGCCGCTATGGCAGGCCGCGTTCGGGATCACCTTCGGCGTCGTCATGGCCAAGGAGATTTTTGGCGGAACCGGGCGTAACTTTCTCAACCCGGCCCTGGCGGGGCGCGCGTTTTTATTCTTTGCCTGGCCGGCGCAAATTTCCGGCGACCTGGTGTGGACTGCGGCGGATGGTTTCTCCGGCGCGACGCCGTTATCACAGTGGGCAAGCGGCGGCGGTGAATCGCTGGTTAACGTCTCTACCGGTCAGCCGGTAAGCTGGATGGACGCCTTCCTCGGCAATATCCCGGGGTCGATTGGCGAAGTCTCGACGCTGATGATTCTCATCGGCGGCGCCATCATCATTTTTGGTCGCGTGGCCTCGTGGCGCATTGTCGCAGGGGTTTTCATCGGCATGGTGGCCACCGCGACGCTGTTTAACTTTATAGGCTCTGATACCAACCCGATGTTTGCCATGCCGTGGTACTGGCATCTGGTGCTCGGCGGTTTTGCCTTCGGCATGATGTTTATGGCGACGGACCCGGTTTCCGCGTCGTTTACGGATAAAGGTAAATGGAGCTACGGCCTGCTGATCGGCGTGATGTGCGTCCTGATTCGCGTGGTCAACCCGGCCTATCCGGAAGGGATGATGCTGGCGATCCTCTTCGCCAACCTCTTCGCGCCGCTGTTTGATTACCTGGTGGTGCGGGCCAATATTAAGCGGAGGAAATCGCGTGGCTGAGAATAAAAGTAACGATAGCATCGGCAAAACGCTGCTGGTGGTGCTGGTGCTTTGTCTGGTCTGCTCAATTGTGGTCGCCGGTTCTGCCGTGGGGCTAAAATCACGCCAGCAGGAGCAGCGCGCTCTCGATAAACAGCGCAATATCCTGGCGGTTGCCGGTCTGATGAAGCAGGGAATGAGCGCAGATGAAGTGGCTGACATTTTTAAGGCCCATATCTCTCCGCGTTTAGTCGATTTAGCCAGCGGTGAGCTGCTGGATAAAGATCCGGGCAAGTTTAATCAGGCTCAGGCCCTGAAAGACCCTCAGCAGAGCCTACAGCTGGAGGCGAGCCAGGATCCTGCCGGTATCAAACGCCGCAGTAATATTGCCGAAATTTACCTGGTGCGCGATGAAAAGCAGCAGATTCAGGAAGTGGTACTGCCAATTTACGGTAACGGCCTGTGGTCGGTGATGTACGCTTTTGTTGCGCTGGAAACCGATGGCCGCACGGTCAAAGGGATCACCTATTACGATCACGGTGAAACGCCGGGGCTGGGCGGAGAAATTGAAAACCCCAACTGGCGCCAGCAGTTCGTCGGTAAACAGGTGCTTGATGATAAAGGGATGCCTGCGCTGAGGATCGTCAAAGGCGGCGCGCGTCCTGGCGACCTGCACGCCGTTGATGGCCTGTCGGGCGCAACGCTGACGTCAAACGGCGTGCAGCATAGCTTTGATTTCTGGATGGGCAAACTGGGCTTTGGCCCATTCCTGCAAAAGGTGCGAGAAGGGGAGCTGAATAATGGCTGATTTGGGCGACATGAAAGAAATGAAGCGTGTGCTGGTGGGGCCGCTTATCGCTAATAACCCTATCACTCTGCAGGTACTGGGCGTCTGCTCCGCGCTGGCGGTGACCACCAAGCTGGAGACCGCTTTTGTAATGACCATTGCGGTGACGCTGGTTACGGCATTCTCCAGCATGTTTATCTCCTTGATTCGCCACCACATTCCGAATAGCGTGCGCATCATTGTACAGATGGCGATTATCGCTTCGTTGGTTATCGTCGTCGATCAGGTGCTACGCGCGTTTGCCTATGAGATCTCGAAACAGCTTTCGGTTTTCGTCGGTTTGATCATCACTAACTGTATCGTGATGGGGCGCGCCGAAGCCTATGCCATGAAGTCGCCGCCGTTGGCGAGCTTTATGGACGGTATTGGCAACGGTCTGGGATACGGGGCGATCCTAATCATCGTCGGTTTCCTGAGAGAGCTGATCGGCAGTGGTAAGCTATTCGGTATTACCGTGCTGGAAACGGTGCAGAACGGCGGCTGGTACCAGCCAAATGGTCTGTTTCTTCTGGCGCCCAGTGCGTTCTTCATTATCGGTTTGTTGATTTGGGCGGTGCGCAGCTGGAAGCCTGAACAGCAGGAAAAGGAGTAACCGATTATGGCTCATTATATTAGCCTGTTTGTTCGCGCCGTGTTTGTTGAAAATATGGCGCTGGCCTTCTTTCTTGGGATGTGTACTTTCCTCGCGGTATCGAAAAAGGTCTCGACCGCTTTCGGACTCGGCGTGGCGGTAACGGTCGTACTTGGGCTGGCGGTGCCGATCAATAATCTGGTGTATAACCTGGTGCTGCGCGACGGTGCGCTGGTTGAAGGCGTCGACTTAAGCTTTCTGAACTTTATTACCTTTATTGGCGTGATTGCCGCGCTGGTGCAAATCCTGGAGATGATCCTCGATAAGTACTTCCCGACGCTCTATAACGCGCTGGGGATCTTCCTGCCGCTGATCGCCGTCAACTGTGCGATCTTTGGCGGCGTCTCCTTCATGGTGCAGCGTGACTATAACTTCACCGAATCCATCGTTTACGGCTTTGGCTCCGGCATCGGCTGGCTGCTGGCAATTGTGGCGATGGCGGGCATTCGTGAAAAAATGAAATACGCAAACGTGCCTGCGGGTCTGCGCGGGTTAGGGATCACCTTTATTACCACGGGTCTGATGGCGCTGGGCTTTATGTCATTCTCCGGTGTGCAGCTATAAGGGCGGAAAGTATGGAAATAATTCTTGGCGTAGTGATGTTCACGCTGATCGTCCTGGTACTATCGGGGCTGATACTGGCCGCGCGTTCGAAATTAGTGAATGCGGGCGACGTGGTCATTGAAATCAATAACGAAGCGGATAAACAAATTCGTACTCCGGCCGGCGACAAGCTGCTGAATACGCTCTCCAGCAACGGTATCTTCGTTTCATCCGCCTGCGGCGGCGGCGGCTCCTGCGGCCAGTGCCGGGTGACGGTGAAAGAGGGCGGCGGTGATATTCTGCCTACCGAACTGTCTCATATCACCAAGCGTGAGGCGAGAGAGGGCTGCCGTCTGGCCTGCCAGGTCGCGGTGAAGCAGAACATGAAAATTGAGCTGCCGGAGGAGATTTTTGGCGTTAAGAAGTGGGAGTGTGAAGTTATCTCGAACGATAACAAAGCCACTTTTATTAAGGAGCTGAAGCTGCGCGTGCCGGACGGTGACGCGGTTCCGTTCCGGGCCGGCGGGTATATTCAGATCGAATGCCCCTCGCACAAGGTTGCCTATGCCGACTTTGACGTTCCGGACGAGTATCGCGGCGACTGGGATAAATTTAACCTTTTCCGCTACGTCTCTGACGTGAAAGAGCCAACGCTACGCGCCTACTCCATGGCTAACTATCCGGAAGAGAAGGGTATCATCATGCTCAACGTGCGTATCGCAACGCCGCCGCCGCAGGTACCTGATGCGCCTCCGGGGATTATGTCCTCCTATATCTGGTCGCTGAAGCCGGGCGATAAAGTGACGATTTCCGGGCCGTTTGGGGAATTTTTTGCCAAAGAAACGGACGCTGAGATGGTCTTTATCGGCGGCGGAGCGGGGATGGCGCCGATGCGCTCGCATATTTTCGACCAGCTTAAGCGGCTGCACAGCAAACGTAAAATCAGCTTCTGGTACGGTGCGCGCTCTCTGCGAGAAATGTTCTATGATGACGAATTCGAGCAGCTGGCGCGGGAAAACCCGAATTTTACCTTCCACGTGGCGCTCTCCGATCCGCAGCCGGAAGATAACTGGACCGGCCATACCGGCTTTATTCATAACGTTCTGTATGAAAACTATCTGCGCGATCATCCGGCGCCGGAAGATTGTGAATTCTACATGTGCGGGCCGCCGGTGATGAACGCCGCGGTCATTAAAATGCTTAAAGATCTCGGCGTTGAGGATGAAAACATCATGCTGGACGATTTTGGAGGCTGATGATGCTGACGGTATTTGTCGCGACCTTCGTGATTTTCGCGCTGGTTATCCTGGGAATGTCGCTTGGTTATCTGATCAAGCGCAAAAGTATTCAGGGCAGCTGCGGCGGGATCTCATCGCTGGGTATGGAAAAGGTCTGCGACTGCCCTGAGCCCTGCGATGCGCGCAAAAAACGCCTGGCTCGCGAAGCACAGCGCAAGCAGGATCGCATCCTATAATCAGCAGGCCGCACCGTGCGGCCTTTTTTGATTTACCAGGTTTTCGCTTTCGCTGGCGAGTCTACCATCACGCCGTCGGCGCCAAGCTCGCTTGCGGTACGAAAATCATCGGCACTATTAATGCCGAAGAAGACAATATGGGCTTTGCCCTGTGAGCGGAAACAATCCATAGCTTCTTTATCCCAGGTGAGCGTGGCTGGCGATACGCCTTCGCCCAGCGTGAACTTCTCCACTATTTCTACCTTGCGTTTCAGCTCCAGACCGTACCAGTAT
Source organism: Klebsiella sp. OBRC7 (assembly GCF_000293135.1). Lineage (NCBI taxonomy): Bacteria > Pseudomonadati > Pseudomonadota > Gammaproteobacteria > Enterobacterales > Enterobacteriaceae > Klebsiella > Klebsiella sp. OBRC7. The sequence continues at coordinate 22,653 of NZ_ALNJ01000106.1, forward strand.
TCATTGCCCGACGCCGTGGTTGGCTGGCACTGGTGGCTAAGTGAAATATTAGCCAGCTTCGTTCGCGTTTCGCCCCGGCTGACGAAATGGGGGATAGATGCTGGCAGCGCCGCGATATAGCGGTCTTCCGTTGAATACACCCGTACGCGCGAGAGGCTATTGGTCTTTTGCAGTACTTCGCTAAGACGCGCCGCCATGATGGCCGGATCTGCATCAGGCGATTTGATATCGATGTAAAAGAAGGTCTGCGGCCACTGTTCCAGTACCGATTGCAGCGTTGGAATGGTTGCGTTTTTACCGCGCCAGGGGTGAGTTTCACCGCCCCATGTCCATCCCGCGTCCATACGGGTCAGCTCGGCAGCGCTGAAGCTTGAGATTTTCCCCGTATGGTCAGTCAGCGCGGAGAGATCGTTCGGGCGATATAAGACCGGAACGCCATCCTGACTTAATTGTACCGTTATCCAAATCGCCTCGGCCTTATTCTCCAGCGCAAGTTTTATCGCCGGAAGGGTATTTTCCGGCGCATCGCCGGTGCCTCCCCGATGCGCAATGAGCTGCGGCGCGGCGCAGGCGCTGCTGGCAATAAGCAAACCAAGCGCAGTAAGTATTGATTTCATGATTGCATTCACCTTATATGCTCATATAACTATATGAAAAGTAACTTATATTTGTTGCATTTTTATGTTGTGGCACGTTTTTCAGGATAGTGGATTTAAAAAGATTAAATGTCGCCGTATTTTGCTATACTGTATGTATGTGGGTCTTCCCCGATCATGGTGGGAAGGCTCAGAACGCCATATTCAGCTTCCCATAGTGGAACATCACTCCCAGCTTAAAGCGCTCCCGGTTTCGGTATCCCCTCGCTTTTATCCTCAACAGCCTGATCTTGCTGTTTAGTGCTTCCGCATTTCCGTTTGATACACCGTGGCGCATGGCGTTCAGGATGCCGTACAGCCTTTTCCCTATCGTTTTGGCCGCGTTCTTCATCATGGGGACATCACTGTTAGCCGCCAGCGCCAGCCATCTCTGCCAGTCATCGCGTCTTTCCTCGCTCCATGACCTGTTCCAGATATCCTTTGCCAGCTCTTTCAGCGCCCAGCACTGGCTTGTCAACTTCATCTGTGCACGCAGCCATATCAGCTTTTCCTGCCTGGATTCGGTCATCCACTTATCGCTGTACTGCCACAGGAAGCGGGTTCCCTTTGCCTGACGACGACTTTCAACAGGGAGG
>NZ_ALNJ01000107.1:0-2563 GCF_000293135.1 Klebsiella sp. OBRC7
GTTCCCTTGGCTTTAAATCTCTGGGTAAATCGCCCTTCTGTTCATAAATCCGCACCCAACGGCTCAACTGTTTTGTGGAAGGATATCCCAGCTCTCTGACAACCGCAGAGGTCTTTTTACCGTACCGGTAATAAAGTTCGACGGCCCGGATACGATCCTCGTATGAATGCATAAATTAACTCCTGAAGGTCCAGGAATTCGTCCGCACCCCACTGTGGCTCAATTCAGATGTCCGCGCTATGGTAAGCTTCACTGGTCCGTTTAAACTACCGGGAGGCATATCATGAGCGCAGAAAGCTCAGGAGTGTTTACTTTGAAAGAGATCAACCGGATCAAGATTATACAGGACGTCATTGAACGTCGCATCACAACGCGCCGTGCGGCCGAGCACCTCGGTATCAGCGACAGGCAATGCCGCAGACTTCTTGCCCGTTACCGTGAAGGCGGACCGCTTGGTATGGCCAGCAGACGATGTGGCATGCGTGGTAACCGCCAGTTGCCACCCGGGCTCGCAGATCAGGCTCTGGAACTGATCAAGACGCGTTATGCTGATTTCGGTCCGACTCTGGCGCGTGAAAAGCTCGAAGAACTCCACGGACTGTTTCTTGGCAAAGAAACTGTCCGGCGCATCATGGTGCGGGCTGGCTTATGGGTTCCCCGTAAACAACGTGCCGCAAGGATCCCTCAACCACGGTACCGGCGTCCGTGTACTGGTGAGCTGATACAAATAGATGGCTGTGATCACGACTGGTTTGAAGGCCGTGGCCCGGCCTGCACCGCGCTGGTCTATGTTGATGATGCAACCAGCAAACTGATGGAACTGTTGTTTGTTAAATCGGAGTCCACGTTTTCTTACTTCGAAGCCACGCGGCGCTATATCGATAAGCATGGTAAACCGCTGGCACTGTACAGCGATAAAGCCGGTGTTTTTCGTGTTAACAATAAACACGCCACAGGCGGAGACGGGCATACTCAGTTTGGGCGAGCCATGCATGAACTGAACATCCAGACTATCTGTGCAGAAACCAGTCCCGCCAAAGGGCGTGTAGAACGAGCTCACCTCACTTTACAGGATCGTCTGGTCAAAGAGCTGCGGTTACAGGGCATTTGTTCAATGGAGGCTGCAAATGACTTCGCTGAGGCCTATATGGCTGACTATAACCGCCGTTTTGGCAAAGTACCGCGACATGATTTTGACGTACACCGTGCTGTAGAACATGATGAGGACCTGGGGCTTATTTTCACTGTTCGTGAAAAACGTAAAGTCTCAAAATCGTTGACGATACAATATGATAAAATGTTGTACCTGATTGAAGACAGCGAACTGAGTCGCCGTGCAATAGGTAAATATATCGATGTGTATCACTATCCTGATGGCAGAAAAGAGCTGCGCCTGAACGGTACGCTACTTCCCTACTCTACCTACGACCGACTGTCAGAAATCGACCAGGGCGCGATTGTCGATAACAAGCGTCTTGGCCGAACCCTGGAGTTTATCAGTCTGGTGCAGAGCAAGCGGGATAACACGCGCTCTCAGTCAATTCCCGCTGGAGATGGCCCTTCCCGACGACGGCCAAAGCAGGAAGGGAAGAAATCCCAGCGCTCACTGGATAATGATGACATGCTCGAAGCACTCAAACAGCTTCAGTCACGTTCAGAGGACATTTTTGGTAAAAGAGCCCGCTGATGGTACTCACTGGCCGGACAGTGGTTGCTCACCAGTTGATATTGTCCGGCCAGACCCATGATGTATTATTCATTTCGTTCAGCATCTTTATGTCCTGCTTTTCACGGGCATACTTACCCCATAATGAATGAAAAGAACGAACAATACTGATTAACTGCTTTTTTCTTTGCTCCGGAGATAGGCTGATAAAATAGCAGCACCTGCTGTCAATATTATCCTCAATGAAATTAAAATCAGAGTCTGATGCATATTTTACTGTTAGCATAATATCATTCGACGTTGTTCTCTCAGACTCTGTTAATGCTGATTCTATCAGGTATTCAAAGGCATACATGACAGACAGCTGGTTTTTGTCTGTCTGAATATAACCCATTGAGTTTCTGAGTATTGAGGACTGTACCAGGACCAGAGGCCATAAAAGCTCAACACCATAAAGCTTATATGTATCATGTTGATCATACTGATGTTGCTCAACACGACGATTACCTTCCCGTGCTTTACGAATATCATAGGCAAGGGATAACATAAATCCGTCTTTAACTTTAATCAGTGGGCTTTCATCCACGATGTAATGAATGAGTTCATGTAATTCATTCAGGGCTTCTGAATCTCCCCACAGTATAAAACCTGCATTGTTCGGCGTTAACTCGTATCGAAGCATGGGCTCAATCATCCTGTTGTTTCAGTCGGAGGAAAGTCTATCAGTAAAGAGAATGAGAGATCAAAGTGGTCATTTTAATTGAGCTGGATAACGGACATTTCAATTGAGCCTTGACAAACATTGTCAGCACAAAGCGTTATTGTCGTCTCAGCACAATTCACACGCGTCGTGTACGCTAAGCCTTCATTTTGCTCAGCACAGGACCGCGATCTTAT
>NZ_ALNJ01000108.1:0-206632 GCF_000293135.1 Klebsiella sp. OBRC7
CCGCAGCCGATGCACTGCTCGGACTGGAAGTCGACGATGCCGTTGGCGTACTGAATGATCGCCCCTTCCGCCGGGCAGGCCTTCAGGCAACCCGGGTCGGCGCAGTGCATACAGCCATCCTTACGGATGAGCCACTCCAGTTTGTCGTTCTGCTCCACTTCCGAGAAGCGCATCACGGTCCAGGATTTGGCGGTCAGGTCGGCGGGGTTATCGTACACCCCGACGTTGTGACCGACTTCATCCCGGATGTCGTTCCACTCGGAACAGGCCACCTGGCAGGCTTTACAGCCGATACAGGTGGTGACGTCGATAAGCTTCGCCACCTCTTCCTGGTGGTCCCGCGCGCGGGGCGCGGGGGTGAAGCCGTTAGTCGCGGAACGACGGATAATGTCTTGCGATTGATAAGCCATAATTCGTCTCCGTTACGCCTTTTCCACGTTCACGAGGAAAGCTTTATATTCAGGCGTCTGCGAGTTCGCGTCCCCCACCGATGGCGTCAGCGTATTGGCCAGGAATCCTTTCCGCGTCGCCCCCTCAAAACCCCAGTGGCACGGAATACCGATGGTATTCACCGTACGGCCATCAATAGTCAGCGCCTGTATTCGCTTAGTCACTACCGCTTTGGCTTTAATAAACCCGCGCTTCGACATCACTTTTACCGTGTCCCCCGCGACGATGCCCTTTTCCTTCGCCAACGCCTCGCCAATTTCAACAAACTGCTCGGGCTGAACGATGGCGTTCAGCTGCGCATGCTTGGTCCAGTGACGGAACAGTTCTGTGATCGAGTAGGTTGTCGCCACGTAGGGGAACTCATCCGCCTTGCCCATATTCGCCAGGTCATCGTGAAAGATGCGCGCTACCGGGCTGGAGACCACTTTCGGGTGCAGCGGGTTAGTGCCAATCGGCGATTCGACAGGCTCATAGTGTTCCGGGAACGGGCCATCGTTTAGTTTGTCCAGCGAGAACAGGCGCGCCACGCCTTCCGGATTCATGATAAACGGCCCGACGTTGGTGCCCGGCGCCGCCTGGCTATAGTCGGCGACGTCCATACCGGTCCAGCGTTTGCCGTCCCAGTTCAGCAGCGAGCGCTGCGGATCCCAGGGTTTACCCGCCGGGTCCGCGGAGGCGCGGTTGTAGAGGATGCGGCGGTTCGCCGGCCAGGACCATGCCCAGCCGGGTGTACAGCCTAAACCATACGGGTCGCTATTATCGCGGTTCGCCATCTGATTGCCCTGCTCGGTCCAGCAGCCGCAATAAACCCAGCAGTAGCTGCTGGTTGAACCGTCATCTTTTAGCTGCGCGAAGCTGCTCAGCTGCTGGCCTTTTTTGATAACCACCCGGCCCTGCTCGTCAACGATATCGCGCAGCGCCTTGCCGTTGGCCTCCCTGGCGACCTCTTCCGGCTGCGGGTCGAGGGGATCGTGATAATCCCAGGACATATTCAGCACCGGCGCCGGGTTTGCGCCGCCCTCTTGCCGATACAGATCGCGCAGGCGCATAAACAGGCGACCGAGAATTTTGCCATCGTGGAGCGCTTCGCCCGGCGGTTCGGCCGCCGCCCAGTGCCACTGCAGCCAGCGGCCCGAATTAGCGATCGAACCGTTCTCTTCGGCGAAGCAGGAGGACGGCAGGCGGAAGACTTCGGTCTGGATATCTGCAGGACGCACGTCGTTCATTTCGCCGTGGTTCTGCCAGAAATTCGACGACTCGGTCACCAGCGGATCGATCACCACCAGATATTTAAGCTTCGCCAGCGCGCGGGCGGATTTGTTTTTATCCGGGAACGCCGCCAGCGGGTTAAATCCCTGCACCACGTAGCCGTTGATTTTGCCCTGGGCCATCAGCTCGGCCTGGGTCATGACATCGTATAAACGATCCCATTTCGGCAGCCAGTCATAGCCCCAGCTGTTTTCCGCGGTAGCGGCATCGCCCCAGAAGCTTTTCATCATGCTGACGAAAAACTTCGGCGTATTTTGCCAGTAATTCACTTCGTTCACGCCCAGCGCCGCGGGGGTGATTTGTGAAATATAGCTCTGATAATCAACCTGTTTTTCCGACGGTAGCGGCATATATCCCGGCAGATTGGTCGAAAGCAGTCCCAGGTCGGTATAGCCCTGAATATTGGAGTGCCCGCGCAGCGCGTTAACGCCGCCGCCTGCCATGCCGATATTGCCCAACAGCAGCTGTAGCATCGCGGCCGCGCGGATAGTTTGCGCTCCGGTGGTGTGATGGGTCCAACCGAGGGCATACAGGATTGTCGCGGTTCGATTCGCAGCGCTGGTGCTGGCTAACAGTTCGCAAATGCGCTGAAAATCGTGTAAAGAGGTGCCGCACAGGCGGTTGACAAGTTCCGGCGTATAGCGCTCAACGTGCTGTTTCAATAGATTCCAGACGCAGCGCGGATGGTTCCACGTATCATCGCGCCTGGCGTAGCCGTTAGCGTCGAGTTCATAGTTCCAGCTGACTTTATCGTACTGACGCTTCTGCGGATCAAAGCCGCTAAACAGCCCCTCGTCGAAATCATAATCTTCCCGCACGATCATGCTGGCGTTGGTGTAGTGACGCACGTACTCATGCTGTATCCGATCGTGTTCGATCAGATAGCGGATCGCGCCGAGCAGGAAAGCGCTGTCGGAGCCGGCGCGAATGGGCGCGTACAGGTCAGCCACCGCCGCGCTGCGGTTAAAGCGCGGATCAACGACGATAACGGTCGCATTATTTTTAATTTTGGCTTCGATAACCCATTTGAACCCTACCGGATGCGCTTCCGCCGCGTTGCCGCCCATAATCAGCACCACATTGGCGTTTTTAATATCCACCCAGTTGTTGGTCATCGCCCCACGACCAAAGGTTGGCGCCAGCGCCGATACCGTCGGGCCGTGGCAAAGGCGCGCCTGGCAGTCAATCGATACCATCCCCAGCGCGCGGGTAAATTTACCGTCAAGGATCCCGGTTTCATTACTCGCCGCCGAAGAGCACAGCATGCTGGTTGAGGTCCAGCGGTTGACGGTGACGCCCTGGGCATTCTTTTCGATAAAGTTGGCGTCGCGGTCATCTTTCATCAATCGCGCGATACGATCGATGGCCTCATCCCAGCTTATACGCGTCCACTTATCCGAGCCCGGCGCGCGGTACTCCGGATAGCGTAATCGGTTATCGCTGTGAATATAGTCCAGTACGCCTGCGCCTTTTGGGCACAGCGACCCGCGGCTCACGGGATGATCGGGGTCGCCTTCGACGTGATAAATGCGTTCACGCACGTTTTTGGCGTTATCTCCGAAGCTGTACATGAGGATCCCGCAGCCGACTGAACAGTAGGTGCAGTTATTACGGGTTTCTTTAGCTTTTAAGAGTTTATATTGACGCGTCTCTGCGTGAGCGGAAAACGAGGGAAGAAAACCAAGCGATGCTACGGTCGTCCCTGCCATACCACCCGCGCAGATGCGAAAGAACTGCCTGCGACTGAGCTCCATTGTGCCTCCAGCTTAAACTTAAGACAGGAAAAGGGACAATGATTATACGGGTATTTTTGACTTTTGCATCTGCTGTTAACATTTACGACAAATAATAAACAATCAATCCTTTTTATTTCAATTAGTTAAAATCAATCGCTTTAAAACAGCGGCCAGGAATGTTAACACCATGCTAATCATTGTTATCCCCTGTCGTCAGCAATCCTTCGAACCGTACCTAACCTCATTCGACGATGCGGGCAATGCGCCGCCTTTATCCGGCCATCAATAACAACGGTATTAACGTTTAATATAACTATCTGGTTTTATATGCGCTGCTTAAATAATTTATTGTCAATTTTTATATAACTATCACGTGAATTCATGGCATAACATCATAAAACCGTATGTCGCGACTGAACTTTCCGCTTGCTTATTATCCAACTCCCCCATACGTTAACTTTTATTAAGAATTTTCTTACAGCAGGTCTGGCCAGTTCTCCGGCATGTAGATAACGCTGGAATAATATCTTCGGCACCAGCAGAATGCTGCGTTGTCCAGCCCTACACGTATATTTGCCGAATGGCGGAGGGTTATCTGTGCCAGTAGCAGAGTCCCTGTTCATTTTTACCGTACTGATTTATTAATCCATGCCATAAGGGGGCGTGATTGTATCGTTTGTGCGCTTTTTTTGATCTTATTCGCAGGAGCCACAGCGCGTATTTCTGGGCAATGTGCGGCATCATCATTTCCCTGCTGTGGTGGGCGCCGGCCCGCGCGGAGGTCCGCCAGCTGGGTATCGATATCCCGGTCTACTGGTACGCCGACGCCAGCGATACGATGCCCCTCGACGCCTTTCTTTCGCTCCCTGAAGAGGGGCTAAAAACGGCGCCGCTTATCCCGTCGTTCGGCTATTCGTCAAAGACCTATTGGCTACGCACTTCGCTCCCGGCGGCCTTATTTGCTGGCGAACAGCGCTGGCTGCAGCTCGGTCCGTCGTTTGTCGATCGTTTGACCGTGTTTTATCGCCCCTACGGCAGCGACAGTCCGTGGCGACAGAAAGAGTTTGGCGACCATGCGTCTGCCAGGGATAACGATCTCGACTACCGCGAAAGCGTGCTGATTCTACCGCCCCCGCCCACGGCGGCTGGCTACGAGATGGTATTCCGTCTCCAGAGCAGCAGCACCCTGATTCTGCTGGCGACGCTCTCCTCCCCGCAGGAGTTCGTGCGTTCGGCCACCCTGGATACCGCTTTCTGGAGCTTCTATTTTGGCCTGGCGGTGATTGCCAGCGGCATCGCCCTGTGGCTTGCCGTCGCGCTGCGTCGGCGCCTGCTGTGGGGGATCTGCCTGTTCTCGCTAAACTATCCGCTCGTCGCGGCCCTGCATGGCTACCCGGAGTGGTTATTTGGCAGCGCCCTGCTGCCGGTTCAGGATTACATGATCAGCTGCCTGTCGCTGGTGAGCTACGCCACCGCGCTGTGGCTACATAGCGAAGTTTTCGATCTCAAGAAAAATATGCCGCGGCTGCATCAACTGCTGCTGGCGGCGATCGGTTTAAACATCGTTCTGCAAATCAGTATTCCGCTGGGCTTTTACGGCCTGGCGATGCAGATTGAAGCCGGGATATTTTTTATCGCCGCCCCTATTCTGTTGATCACGTCATGGATGCTGTGGCGGCGCAAAGCGGTTGATATCAACACCCTGCTGCTGGGGCTGCTGCCGCCGGTATACGTCGTCTCCGCCGGGCTGGCGCTGCTCTCTATCCACGGCGTCATTCCGTTTCATAACATGGTTTATTCCACCTGGCAGTATGCGCTGATTATTCATATCGTCACCGTCCTGATCATTGCCGTACTGCGGGTGCGGGCGGAAAACCGTACCCTGGTGCGCAAGCAGCAGCTGGCGCGAGAGCTACAGATTGAACGCGAGGCCAGCTTCCACCAGCGCCAGTTTATGGGAATGGTGGCGCATGAGTTCAGAACGCCGCTGGCGATCCTCCAGGCCGCGCTGGAAAACCTGCGCCTGTGCCCCTCAACGGTGACGCAGAGCTCGCGCCTCGACCGCATGCAGCGGGCGACAACCCGTCTGGTACAGCTTACCGATAATTGCCTGGCCGACGCCCGCCTCTCCTCCCGAGACCTGCACGCCGACAAGCAGGAAGCCGAACTGCTGCCGGTCATCCATATGGCCGCGACGGTCGTGGATCTTTCGCTTAATCATTATTTGAATGTCACCCTTGAGGGGCAAACTGTGGGTCCGGACACCCCTTCGCCGGTGCTGTTTATTGATAGCGGGCTGCTGTGTATCGCTATCGCCAACCTGCTCGATAACGCGGTTAAATATGCCGCAGCCGGGGAGATAAGAGTCGAGATTTATCAGCAGGAAAAGCACGTGGAATTACGCATTGGCGATCGCGGTCCCGGCATCCCGCCGGAACAGGTCGAGCATATCTACGAGCGCTATCGGCGCGGCGAAACGCACACCGCAACGCCGGCCGGGACCGGTCTTGGGCTGTATGTCGCCCGACAAATCATCCAGGCTCACGGCGGGGACCTGTGGCTGGCAGAAAATAGCTCAGCCGGATGCGAATTTGCGCTCACGCTCCCGCTGACGGGACAGCAGAAGGACAAACCATGACATTACGCGTAGCTATCATCGAAGATAGCGCAGATCTACTCGACGAGCTGCTGGCTTTTCTGCGCCATCGCGGCTTCGATGCCTGGGCCGTGGGCAGCGCCGAAGCCTTCTGGCGGCAGCTGCATCGCGATCCGGTTGATATCGTGCTGATCGATATTGGCCTGCCGGGCGAAGATGGATTGAGCGTGCTGGATTATCTGCACGAGATTGGCCAGTTCGGCCTGGTCGTCATTACCGCCAGAGGACATGAGCAGGATCGGCTCCAGGCCTTAAACGCCGGCGCCGATCTCTATCTCATCAAGCCGGTCAACTTTTCCGACCTCGCGGAGAGCATCCAGGCGCTGGGCTCCCGGCTTCGCCAGCAACAACCGGCGGAACGCGTCAATCCGCCGCTATCAGCAGAGCGGCCAGCGCCGTCTCACTGGGTACTCCAGAGCGAGCACCTTGTGGCGCCGTCTGGGCTGGCCCTGCCGCTCACGCAGCAAGAGTACCGGCTGCTGGAAGTGTTAATGCGTAACCGCAATGAGGTCTGCAGCAAGGTTGACCTGCATACCTCTCTGTTTACCGATGAAGGCGAACCGGAACTGCATCGAATCGACGTCGTGATCAGCCGCCTGCGCCACAAGGCCCGCCTTCACGGTATCACCCTGCCGATTCGCGCGATTTTTGGCAAAGGGCTGGCGTTTCTGTCCTGACCTTTCCCCAGCCGGCAGCGGCAGCGCTGCCGGTCAGTATTCCGCCATCCGCGCGGCGTCATTGCGAATATGTTTTCAGTTTCGCTCCTCTTGTTAATTTTTTTCAGTTTTTGAGAGGAATGAGAGAAATGAGACTGACAGCACATTAAGAATTTTCTTACATTGAAATGGCGTCGTGAGCGTTTCGACACAAAGCGGCCTGAGCTAACAGGTTGTTGCTGTATTCAGCACGAGCCGAATGCAGGCCGCTTGTCAGGCGCATTTCGTCCGCATATCGCGAGCACGGTTTAACAAAGAGTATAAAAATATTCACGTGCCTGCGAGATACATTTTTAACACCAAAAATCAAGATAAAGGATCTCTATTATGGCCATGCAAACATGGTTAGCCTTATTGCTGTGCGTATTTTGCCTTTGCGTTTCTGTTTATAGTCTTGTGTCGTATATCCGCGACAGGCGAAAACAGAAATTTCCGTTTTCAGCAAAGAACTCTACGCGCAGAAAATAACTAAAGCCACATTAATAATAACCAAATCTGTATAGCAACAATCACCGCATACGCCCGGAGGATTGATCACAACATGGCGTTATGTTGATTTATCAGGGAAATAACGCCATGAAAAAAATAAACATCGCCATCAACACCAGGAATACCTTTCTGCGAGAATCGTTGGTTGCCATAGTCAATGAGCTCATCAGCCGCAGCGGTAACCTTAAAGCCGCTTTTTCTTATAAGCATAATGATTTTTTAGATAAGGATATCATCATCGCTGAAGTTCTTCCCGGCGAGATCTACCTGTGCAATACCAGTATAAAGAACCGTAAAAAAAACAGTTCGGTGATTATATTGCACAGCTATGACAAACTTCCGGAAAAGGAGCTGATCGTCAACTGCCTTAAGGGCGTTATCTTTGTCTCAATCAAAGCTGTTAATATCGATAAGATGTTTGAAATCATTGGCCACGAGCTGAAAAAAAATGAACTTCTTCCTCTGACGCAGGGGATCGACTCGCCGCTAATTTGCACGAACTGCCCGCATAAGATGTTGTCCAAATCTCAGGTGGCCGTCGCCACCGGCATTATTCATGGCTTTGATATCGGTAAAATTTCTGCTCTCAACAAAGTCACCCCTAAAACCATCACCTGGCACAAAAGCAAAATTATGGAAAAATACAGCCTTAATAACAATTATGACTTTTTCCAGTTTATTAACTTATTAAAAGAGCGCTGGTAAACGCGCGCACGCGCCATCAACGATCGCATTATGTACCGTAAAATTAAGAATTTGCTGGCTTGCGAGGAACGAGATTCCGAAAAAGATCGGTAAAATGAAAAACATCTACTCAGGCGTTACGGGCAGCGGGTAACATGACCCGGTTCCCTGGTATGAAAATACCGGAGCGTATTTTTATACAATAAAAAATGCCTCTACCAGGGAATCTGTTACTTCGTCACATTGCCCCTGGCGTGCCTGTCAGGGGCCTCTTTTTCTGCGCAAAAAGCGACCCCGTCAGAGAGGCCGCGCGACGATCAGGCTTGCGCCTGCTGAGGCGCGACTTCAGCCTCCGGTACCTCATTCTGCGACAGACCTTCATTTTTTGACAGCATCGCCGTCGCAATCCCGTTACCCAGCACGTTAATCGCTGAGCGCCCCATATCGAGGAAATGGTCAATGCCCATCAGCAGCAAAATACCCGCCACCGGAATATTGAAGCTCGGGATGGTCGCCGCCAGCACCACCAGCGCCGAACGCGGTACCCCGGCAATGCCTTTCGAGGCCAGCATCAGCGTCAGCATCATCACGGTAATTTCGCTAAAGCTCAGCTGAATATTGTAAGCCTGGGCGATAAACATGGCGGCAAAAGAGCAGTACACCATTGAGCCGACCAGGTTAAAGGAGTAGCCAATTGGCAGCACAAACGACGCGATATTACGCGAGCAGCCAAATTCCACCAGACGCTCCAGAGTCTTCGGATAGGCCGTCTCGGAACTGCTGGTGGTGAACGCCACCAGCACCGGATCTTTGAGCATGTTCAGCAGGCGAAAAACCTCTTTTTTTAGCACCATATACCCCACCGCCAGCAGCACCGCGCTGGTCAGCAGAATCGCGACATAGTATCCGCCGATAAACGAGGCGTAATTAAGCAGGATCCCCAGCCCCTGGGAGGCGATAACCGAAGAGATCGCGGCGAAAATCGCCAGCGGCGCAACGTACATCACGTACCCGGTCACCTTCAGCATAATATGGGAAACCACGTTCAGCGCCGCCACCAGCGGGGCGTTGAATTTCTCCCCCAGCGATGCCCCGGCAATACCGAAGAACATCGAGAAGACCACGATTTGCAGAATCTCGTTGTTGGACATCGCCTCGGTAATGCTGGTGGGGATGGTATGGGTCAGAAAGCCTTTCAGGCTCATCCCGCTCACCGCCAGCCCGGTATCCACGGACTCTTTCGGGATCGCCAGGTTCAAACCGGCGCCAGGATGCTCGAGGGTAACAATCACCAGCCCGACCAGAATGGAGAGAATGGACGAGGTAATAAACCACACCATGGCTTTACCGCCGACCCGCCCAATGGTCGCCGTTTCGCCCAGCCGCATAATACCCACCGTCAGGGTACTGAACACCAACGGCGCAATGACCATCTTAATCAGGCGCAGAAACACGTCGGTAAGCAGCGTAATGTTTTCCGACCATGCGGTAATGGTCGTTTGCCCGGCGTAAGCGTGGATGGCCGCGCCGGAGAGGATCCCCAACAGCATGAAGATGACGATGAACAGCGTGAGTTTGTTTGCACTTGCCACAAAAATTAACCCCTGATTTATTTAACGTGTTGTTTTTTAATGTATATATGTTTTATTTATTGGAATACATTAAACATTCACCACATAAATTGAATAAAAGCAGGCGGGGTTACAACTCTTTTTTAGTTTTTATAGTAAAAGTTAATGTGCTGGTTGATATGCATCAAACCGTGTCGCGCCGCCGGTAAGATGAAAAAGGCGCCGGCGTCAGAGAACAACCGGCGCAAAGAGGCATTAGCGTTTTACGGTATCCTCCAGGAAGAAACGTCCCAGCGGATTCTGATAAAAACCGTCGATATTTTTGCGGCTGACGTTGCGGTACGGGCTGTAATACAGATCGACCCAGTTCACATCGGCCTTGGCCATTTTTTGCAGGTCGATATACATCTGCTCGCGCTTTTTACCGTCCATTTCAACGCGCGCGGCGGCCACCAGCGCTTTAACCTGGTCGTTATGATAGCGGGTCATATAGTTCATATTGGCATCGTGACCGAGCACGAAGGTGGTTTTCTGATCGGGGTCGAGAATATCGTTGGTCCAGTACATCACCGAGATATCGTACTCCCCGGCCACCAGCATATCCCAGCTCTGGCTCGGGTCGACTTTTTGCAAATTCACCGTCACCCCGGCTTTCGCCAGCTGCTGTTGCAGCAAAATGGCAATCTGCTCATCGACTTCATCCCCGGCGTTGACCACGTAGTTCAGCTTCAGATCGGCAGCGCCCGCCGCTTTCAGCATCGCTTTGGCCTTTTGCGGATCGTACGGCCGGCGAAGATTATCCTGATAGTGGTAAAGCGCTCCGGCGGGAATATAGGAGTTGGCCACCTGGCCGTAGCCAAAGGTCACGGTCTTCACGATCGCGTCTTTATCAATCGCGAAGTCCAGCGCCTGGCGCACCTCTACCTTGCCCAGCGCGCCGTGAGAATGGTTGATCAGCAGATGGTCCTCGCGAGTAGAAGGATCCAGCTCCACCTTCAGATTGGCATCCTTTTGTAACGATGCAATACGCGAGAAAGGCACGGTCAGCGCGGCGTCAAGTTCGCCGGCCTGCACTTTCAGCATGCGGGTATTGTCGTCCGGAATGGTTAACCACTCCACGCCATCGAGGCTGACGTTTTTCGCCTGCCAGAAGTTCGGGTTCTTCACCAGCACGATCTTTTCTCCGCGCAGCCACTCTTTCACGCTAAACGCGCCGGAGCCCACGGGCTTTTCGGCAAACGCCTCTTCGCCTTCCGCTTTCATCGCCTTCTGCGAAATCACCGAGGCGTTCGGCAGGGCCAGCTGCGACAAGAACGGCGCTGAAGGCGATTTCAGCGTCACCACCAGCGTGCGCGGGTCCGGGGCTTCCGCTTTGGCAATAATGCTATAGGAGTCGCGCCACAGCGAGCCTTCATCATCGCGGATACGAATCAGGCTAAACGCCGCATCGCTGGCGGTTAGCGGTGTGCCGTCAGAGAAGGTCGTGTCGCGAATTTTAAAAGTGTAGACCTTGCCATCCGGAGAAATCGTCCAGCTTTCAGCCACGCCCGGCTCCAGCTTCGTCCCGCTTTTATCCACCCGCACCAGCGGGTCAAAGACGTTGGAAAAGACCCAGTTATCCGCATTTTGCGCCGATTTTATCGGGTCAAACGTGGTGCTGTCCTCCCGGCGGCCAATGGTCAATACCCCCGCCGCCTGGGCCATTTCGCTCACCGCGCTGAGCGCCAGAAAAACGCTCGCCGCCAGTAACTTAATCTGCCTGTGCTTCATCAAAAGATCCCCCAGTTAAAGGAAAAACGGTCTCATCACCCGCGAGGTTGAGCACGCAGGCATAAGCGCGATCGGCAATCTGCCGGGTTGGTGGTGGTGCGCCGGTGCGGCACTGCACCTGCGCATAAGGGCAGCGCGGATGAAATGCACAACCTTGTGGAACGGCTACGGGACTGGGCGGCTCGCCCCCCAGCAAATTTTTCGGCAGCGGTTTATCCGGGTCGATTTCCGGGATCGCCGAGACCAGCGCGGCGGTATAGGGATGCAGCGGTCGAGTGAAGACCGCTTCTGCCGGTCCCTCTTCCACAATTCTCCCGAGATACATCACCGCAACGCGATCGCAGAGCCGCCGCACAATCGCCAGATCGTGGGCGATAAACAGAATCGCCAGCCCCATCTTTTCCCGCAGATCCATCAGCAGGTTGACGATCTGTCCCTGAATAGAGACGTCCAGCGCCGCGACGCACTCATCGGCCACGATCAGCCGCGGCTCCATGGCCAGCGCTCTGGCAATACCGACGCGCTGGCACTGGCCGCCGCTAAGCTGAGCCGGTTTCGCGCTGGCCTGCTGCGGACGCAGGCCGACCAGGGTGAGCAGTTCCGCAACCCGCAGCGCTTCCTGCCCGCGCGGGACTTTCTGATGCACGCGCAGCACCTCGGAGATGCTTTCTCCTACGGTCTGCCGGGGATTCAACGAGGCATAGGGATCCTGGAAAATCATCGCGCTTTGCTGGCGCAGACGGGCGATATCGCTGGTTAAGCCATGGGTAATGCGCTGTCCGGCGAACCGCACCTCGCCATCGGCAACCCGTTCAAGCTGTAACAGCGCTCGGCCAAGCGTGCTCTTACCGCTGCCGGATTCGCCGACCAGACCGAGCGTTTCGCCGGGAAAGATCTGCATCGTGACCTGGTTCACCGCGTGCACCACCCGCTTCGGCTGCCAAAGACCGCCCGATACCGGGAAGGTGACGCAAAGATTATCGGCCTCAAGCAGCGGCCAGCGAGCGTTAACCATTATCCCTCCTGCCGTGCTGGCAAAATGTGATGGCAGGCCACCGCATGGCTATGGCAACCCTGCCCGTAACGCAGCAATGGCTGGCTCTGACACGCCTCATCGGCGCGGCGGCAGCGCGGGTGAAAGCGACACCCTGATGGGAAGTGGTCGGCGCTGGGCGGCTGGCCGTCGATGATCGTCAACCTCCCCTGCCCGCCTTCGCTCGCCGGCTGACAATCAATGAGCCCGCGGGTATAGGGATGCAGGGGCCCGCCAAGCACTTCACGTTTGCCGCCCACTTCGCACAGCCTGCCGCCGTACATCACCGCAATCCGGTCGCAGGTTTGCGCCACCACTCCGAGATCGTGGGTGATCATAATGACCGCCAGCCCCAGCTCGGCGCGCAGATCGCTGAGCAGGCGCAGAATCTGCATCTGCACGGTGACATCCAGCGCGGTGGTCGGTTCGTCGGCAATCAGCAGCCGCGGTTCCGGCGCGAGGGCAACGGCGATCATCGCCCGCTGGCGCATGCCGCCGGAAAATTCGTGCGGATAGTTATTGAGCCGATTCTGCGGGTCCGGGATACCGACCTGGCGCAGCAAGGCCAGCGCATCCTCCCGCGCCTGACGGCGGTTTGCCGCAAAGTGAAGGCGGCGGCTTTCTGCAATCTGTTCTCCAATGGTCATCACCGGATTGAGATGGCTGGTCGGGTTCTGGAAAATCATGCCGATTTCCCGGCCGCGCACCGCCGACATTTGCCCTTCGCTGAGGGACAAGATATCCCGGCCATCCAGCAGAACCTCACCGCCGGTAATCCGCAGTCCGGCCCCCGGCAGCAGGCGCATCAGCGCCCGGCAGGTCACGGTTTTTCCCGACCCGCTTTCGCCAACCAGCCCCAGCATCTCCCCGGCTTCAAGCGTTAACGAGACGTTATCCACCAGCGCGACATCCTCGCCGCGCATGACCGTCAGCTGATTTACCTTCAGCAAGCTCATACGCGTTCCCCTAGCTTATCGCCCAGCCCATCGGCCAGCAGGCTGAAGCCCATCGCCAGCAGCACGATGGCAAGCCCCGGGAAGGTGGTTATCCACCATGCGGTGGTGATAAAACTCTGCCCTTCGGCCACCATAATCCCCCATTCGGCGGTAGGAGGCTGCACGCCGAGCCCGAGATAGCTCACCGAGGCCCCGTTCAGCAGCACCAGAACGCAGTCGGACATCGAAAAAATGATGGCTCCGGTTAGCGCATTGGGCAGCAGATGGCGGAACAAAATCCGCAGATGGCCGTAGCCCAGACTGCGGGCCGCCAGAATAAAATCGCGCTGTTTCAGCGTCAGTACCTGAGCGCGTACCAGCCGGGCGTAGGAGACCCAGCCCACCATCGCCATCGCCATATAAAAGCTGCTCAGCCCCGGCCCGAGGATGGCGATAATCGCCAGCATCAGCACCAGAAACGGAAAGGCCAGTACGATATCAATAACCCGCATCACCAGCGCGTCGGCCACGCCGCCGAGATAGCCCGCCAGCGCCCCCAGGGTGGTGCCGAGCATAAAGGGGAACAGGACCCCCAGCAGGCAGATTTGCAGATCGACCCGCGCTCCCCACAGCACGCGGGAAAAGACGTCGCGGCCAAAGTTGTCGGTACCGAAGAGATGCGCGCCGCCCGGCGGCAGCAGGCTGGAAGAAGCGTCCTGGGCAAACGGATCGAACGGCGCTATCCACGGCGCCAGACAGGCGACCACTAGCCATAGTCCGACTATCGCCAGCCCGGCGAAGAGCGCCTGCTGACGCGGGATCGCCCGCTGACGCAGGCGGGAAAAGGTCGCTATCGCCTTCATAGTTTTATCCTCGGGTCGAGGGCCACGGTCAGAATATCCGCCAGCAGGCTGACCGCCACGGTGGCAAGGGCAAAGACCATCACCACGCCCTGCACCACCATGTAGTCGCGGCTAAAAATCGCCTTAACCAGCAGCTGTCCGAGGCCGGGGATGGCAAACACGCTTTCAATCACCACCGTACTACCTATAAGCCAGCCAATATTCACCGCCAGCAGATTGATGGTCGGCACCAGCGAGTTAGGCAGCACGTGCCGCCAGAAGATACGTCTTTCCTGCTGCCCGCGCGCCCGGGCCGCCACCACATAGTCGCTATTCATCTCCATCAGCAGGCTGGCGCGCAGGTTGCGAATCAATACCGCCGACAGCGCCAGCGCCACGGTCAGGCACGGCAGAACCATATGGTGCAGCTGGTCTAAAAAATCGCTGCCGTAGCCGGAGACCGGAAACCAGCCGAGCACGATACTGAACAGCAGAATCAGCATGATGCCGAGCCAGAACGCCGGGAATCCGAGCCCGGCGGTCGTAAACAGACGAATCAACCGATCGGCGAGGCGTCCGCGCTGGCGTGCGGCTATCGCCGCCAGCGGCACCGTTAACGCTACCGCCAGCAGAACGCTGCCGAGCACCAGCCACAGCGTCGGTTCCAGCCGCGAGGCAATCAGCTTCAGGGTATCCACCCGGTATACAATTGACTTCCCCAGCTCGCCCTGCAGCAGGTTGCGCAGAAAATAGCCGTACTGAACCCACAGCGGTTCATCGAGGGCAAACTGCGCGCGGATGCGGGCCAGCGCTGCCGGCGTGCTGCGCACTCCCAGTAGAATACGCGCCGGATCGCCGGGGATCGCGCGCACCATCATGAAGGTGATCAGGCTGATACCCAGCAGAACCGGCAGCAGCTGTAGCGGGCGAAAAAGCAGAAAGCGGTAACGATGCATTAACAGCCTCCCGCGTCGCGCTGGCGCGCCAGAAAATCGAGTAGCACCGGGTAGTAAGCCTGCGGCTCTTCGTAAAACGGCATGTGGCTGCTGTTGGCAAAAATGGCTATTTCAGCGTTCGCCAGCCCCTGCTTCATTTTCAGGGCGCAGGCGGGCGTCAGTTCATCGTGCTGGCCGCTGGTGATCAAACAGGGCACGCGAATTGACGCCAGCTCAGCGCTGCGGTTCCAGTTTTTTAAATTACCGCTATAGAGGAATTCGTTCGGTCCCTGCATGGTGATATACGGGCCCATATTCCAGTCCCCAAGCGAGCGGGTAACCGGTTCTGGCCAGACGTCAAGACGGCACACGTGGCGGTAATTCAGCAGCGTAATCGCCGCCTGATAGGCCGGATGGTCTAGCCAGCCGAGCGCTTCGTAGCGCTGCATCATCGCGACGGTTTCTGGCCCCAGCGCCCCGCGCAGACGGTTCAGCTCCTGCACCAGATGCGGCATATCGGCGACGGTATTTTCCAGAATCAGCGAGCGAATTGCGCCAGGATGGTGCAATGCCACTTCAATCGCCAGCCATCCGCCCCACGAGTGACCAAGCAGATGCACCTGACCAAGGCCCAAAGTCCGGCGGACGGTCTCCACTTCACGCACATAGCGCGCCATCGTCCACAGGCTGGCGTCATCCGGCCGGTCGGACTTTCCGGTCCCCAACTGGTCAAAGGCGATCACCCGATAGCCGTGCTGTTTCAGGCAGGCGTGGGCTTCGCGCAGATAGTCGCAGGGCAGCCCCGGTCCGCCGTTGAGGCAGAGAACGGTCTCATCGCCGTCGCCAAACTGATAGGCCACGACGTTATAGCCTTCCACCGCAATGTTATGGCACCGATCGGGCGCTATTTCGCTCCACATGGTCTATTCCTCATCGTCGATGGTAAGCGGGTTGGGTCTGTCTTAACGCTAACGGCAACCCCGGACGCTGAACAGTTAGCAAAAATACTAGTTTTGCGCCGCGCCGGGACGGCACCGGAATTGCATGCCTTTTGCGCTAACTATTGACGGATTTGCACAAATCGTGCCCGTCGCAGGTCTCGTTTTAGATGAAGGGGGTTATATGCGACTGGAATTTGAACGCCCCGGCAGCGCGCGGGCGAGCAGCCTGGAAGAGGCATTCAGCGGACTTTTTCAGGCAACCCGGAAGTTAGGATTTGACGCGGTCATTTACGACTACACGCCGGTTCCGCGTTCTCTGGAAGGGGAGCTGATTACGCCTTCGCTGCTGAAAACGTGCAATGTTCCGGAAGATATGCGCCAGCTATGGTGCGAGCGCGGATATTACCAGGTTGATCCGGTGCAGCACTGCGCGCTAGAAAGCTGCGCGCCTTTTGTCTGGTCCTATCAACGGCCGGACAGCAGCATGCTACGCGGGAGGCTGGACAATCATCCCACCGCGGTCACCGACTATATGCGCGAACACAATATGCCCTGCGGCGCGACGGTTCCCCTGCATCTCCCCAACGGAGGATTCGTGACCCTCACCGGCATCCATACCGGCCAGCGTCAGGAACGGGAAATCAGCGCCACCCTGGCGCAGCTGATGCTGCTCGCCCACCAGTTTCAGGAGTCGGCGTTTCCGCTGTTCGACAGCACCCTGCTTACCTGCCGTCATGTGAAGCTAAGCAACCGCGAGCGCGAATGTCTGGCGTGGTCCGCCGAAGGACTTACCGCCAAAGAGATCGCCCGCAAGCTGCACCGCTCGGTGGCGACGGTGACGCTGCATCTCAATACCGCGGCCAAAAAGCTCGGCGCCAGCAACCGCGTGCAGGCGGTGGTCCGCGCCCTGCACTACCGCCTGCTCGACAGCTAAGAACTAGCATTTTTGCTAGTGTTCAGCCGCGGTTGCCAGCCTTTACCCTGAAAGCCGGTCCACTTAGCAGGGTAAAGATGATTCATGTATACCATCCGCGAAGGTTACGCCCCGTTTCGGCACTATCAAACCTGGTTTCGCGTTTGCGGCGATATCGACAGCGGACTCACGCCGCTGGTCGTCGCCCACGGCGGGCCGGGGTGCACGCATGATTACGTCGATGCGTTCCGCGATATCGCCCTCAGCGGGCGGGCGGTGATCCACTACGATCAGTTAGGCAACGGGCGCTCAACCCATTTACCGCAGCAGCCCCCCGACTTCTGGCAACCGGCGCTGTTCCTCGACGAACTGGCTAACCTGCTGCTGCATCTCAATATTGCCGATAATTACGTCCTCCTCGGTCAATCGTGGGGAGGTATGCTCGGCGCGGAACACGCCGTGACGCAGCCAAAGGGGTTAAAGGCGCTGATTATCGCCAACTCCCCGGCATCGATGGCCCTGTGGCTGCAGGGTGCGGCAAAGCTACGGGCGCAGCTGCCCGCCGATGTCCAGCAGACGCTGCTGGACCATGAGGCGGCGGGAACGCTGGACAGCGCGGAATATAAGGCGGCAAGCGCTGTATTTTATCAACGCCACGTCTGTCGGCTCGATCCCTGGCCGGCGGAAGTGCGGCGCACCTTCGATGCCATGGATGCCGACCCGACGGTTTATCACGCTATGAATGGCCCCACCGAATTCCACGTTATCGGCAGCATGAAAGCGTGGACGATTATCGACCGCCTTGCGCACATTCACGTTCCGGTCCTGCTGATTTCCGGGCGCTACGATGAAGCCACTCCGGAGGTGGTACAGCCCTTTATGGACCACATCCCCGACGCGCGGTGGGTCATTTTCGAAGCCTCAAGCCATATGCCGCACGTCGAAGAGCGCGAGCTGTGCATGAAAACGGTGAACGATTTTTTAAGCCGCGCGATACCATAAAAACCGCTTACAGCGCCAGCCCGCCTCCGCCGCTGAACGGCCGCTCGCCGGCGATTTTCATCACTTCAGCCCCTAAAGTGACAAACGGCGCCCGACGGCTGGCATAAATCAGCCCGCCCGATGTCGGGCGCACCGCTTTGACCATATCGGTCAGCGGATCGATGATTTCCGCGACCACATCGTCCGCGCTGACCCACTCGCCGGGCTGTTTTAGCAGCACCAGGATGCCGGTGGCCGGGGCGGTAACAATCTCCCCGGCGGCAAACGGCAGCATCACCGTTTCCTGCAGTGGAATTTCGGGCTTCGCGCCGGCCAGTACGCCGCGGTACTGCAGGTAACGGTAAATGCGTTCGGCGTCGTCGCAGGCGGTGGCGTGATTCACCTCCTGCTGGCCGCGCAGCTCGACGGTCACCGCCATGCAGCCGGGCTGCTGCTGGCGCCACGACGGATTCCTCGCGCAAAGACGCTGCCACGGCAGGCCGCAGGCTTCATCAAACGAGTTGCCCCCGCTCTCCTGCGACAGCAGCACGGCGCCAATACCGAGAAAAGCCGCCAGAACCTTCGCCTCGCGTTGCCAGACCGGGTCAGCGTAGAGATGTAAAATCGCCTGGTCATCGCAGTGCAGATCGAGCACCAGATCGGCATCGCAGGCGAGACTCAGCAGATGGTGGCGCAGGGCCTGAACTTCGCTGACGACGGGCAGCGCCGCCAGCGCATCCCGCATCGCCGCGCGCACCTGCTGCAGATAATCGCGGCGCGAGCCGGGAGATGGCGGACGCAGACAGGACTGCGCCAGGGCAGCCAGATCGGGGAAGTCGCGGTTAAAATTACGCCCGCTCGCCAGATCGAAACGACCTACGCCGCCGCTGAGCAGCACCTGGGCCAGCCCCGGCGGGTTGGCCACCGGTACGAGAATGATTTCGCCGCGCAGTTCGCCGCGCCGTTCCGCCTGGCTGAGTAATCTTTTAAGATAATGCAGAACCAGCATGCCCGGAATTTCATCGGCGTGCAGCCCCGCCTGCAGATAGACCTTCTCTCCCGTGCCGGGCGCGCCGAAATGAAAATGGCTTAATTGCCGCTGCCCACCGAGTGCATGTTCAGGTAATGTATAGTGTTTAATTTTCATTGGACGTCCTGGTTGTGGAAAAGAAAATCCGGCTTGACCGTATCGATCACAAGATCCTTGAAATCCTGCGCCGGGATGGCCGCATTTCTTATCAAAAGCTCTCGGAGCAGGTAAACCTTACCGCCCGTCCGTGCCTGGAACGGGTGCGCAGCCTCGAGCGCGACGGCATTATTCGCGGCTACAGCGCCATTGTAGAACTGCCCGAGCCGGAGCACGCGTTTGTGGTGCAGGCGCAAATCGCGCTGGCCGACCACGGGCGATCGCAGCCGGTGTTTGAACAGGAGATGCGCCAGACGCCCGAAGTGCTGGACTGCTGGCTGGTCAGCGGCAGCTTCGACTTTCTGGTGCGTATCGGCTGCCGCAGCATGGCGCACTACTGCCAGCTGGCGGATAGCTGGCTGACCAGTAAAAAGTTTCACGTTGATAAAATCGTCACCCTCACCGAACTGCAGGCCATTAAGCGCTCCTGACTAGCCGCGACGGATAAACGCCAGCCAGCGCCGCTCGGCGCGCGCGAAGGTGAAAATCAGCAAAAAGGTGCAGAGCAGATACAGCGCCGCGGCCATCAGAAACGGAATAAACGGCGAATAGGTCATGGCGTAGAACGCGCGGGCCACGCCGGTAATATCCAGCAGGGTCACGGTACTGGCCAGCGACGTGGCGTGCAGCAAAAAGACCATTTCATTATTCAGCGCCGGGATCCCGCGCCTCAAGGTCGCGGGCAGAACCAGACGGCGAATAATCTGCCATTTCCCCATCCCGTAGGCTTCTCCGGCGACCCACTCCTGGCGAGGGAAAGTCACCATCATCCCCGCCAGCAGCTCCGCGACGTACGCGGCAGTGTTGAGCACCAGCGCCAGGGTGGCGCAGAAGGTCGCATCGCGAAACAGCAGCCAGAACGGCTGGTCGTTCATCCAGCCCGTCTGTACGATATCGAACTGCGACAGGCCGTAGTAAATCAGCATCAGCTGGAGATAGAGCGGCGTGCTGCGAAAAAAATATGTAAACGCGCGAATGGGTAGCGCCAGCCCGCGCGGGCCGTACACCTGCCCCACCGCCATCGCTATCGCCAGCGCCATCCCGGGAACGATGGAGAGTAAAAACAGCTCCGCCGTTACCGCCAGCCCGCTGGCGGCGCCGTTGCCGTCGCTCCACAAAAAGCTCGGGATCGCATCGATAAAGGTTTGCAGATTCATAAGGCCGCCCCCGCCGTGGAAGAGCGCAGCGCGTAACGCTTTGCCAGGCGGCTGAACAGCCAGCTGGAGAGCGCGGTAATCACCATGTAAATCAGCGAGACCAGAAAGTAGAAGAGGAACGGCTTTTGCGTGGCGCGCCCGGCCTGTTCGGCCAGCCAGACCATATCCTCGAGGCCCAGGATCGACACCAGCGCCGACGCTTTCATCAGCCCCAGCCAGTTGTTGTTGATGCCCGGGATCGCGAAGCTCAGCATCTGCGGCAGCATCACCCGGCGGAACACCGTCCAGGGTCGCATCCCGTAGGCCTGCGCGGCTTCGGTTTGCCCGCGATCGACAGTCAGAAAGGCGCCGCGAAAAGTCTCGGTGTAATAGGCGCCGAAAACAAAACCAATCGCCAGCACGCCGGAGATAAAAGTATTGAAGCGTACCGGCCCCAACCCCACCAGACCCAGCAGCAGGTTAACCAGCATCTCGCCGCCGAAAAACAGCAGCAGCATAATTACCAGCTCCGGGATCCCGCGTACCAGCGTGGTGTAGGCGGTGGAAAACAGGCGCAGCCACGGCGGGCCGAAGAGCTTAATCAGCGAGTTAATCAGCCCCAGCAGCAGAGCGACCAGTAATGAAGAGAGCATCACGCACAGCGAAAGCGCCGCGCCGCGTAACAACAGGGGTAAATAGTCTGCGACCATATTCAGCCTTCCGCGGAGGTCGTAAAGGGGCGCAGGCCATCGCCCGCGCCTTTACAACTTATTTGCCATAAATATCAAAGCTAAAGTATTTTTTCTGGATCGCGTCATAGGTCCCGTCGGCGCGGATTGCCTTAATGGCCCCGTTCAGCGCATCGCGTAGCGCCGGATTGTCTTTATTGACCGCAATCCCGACGTCCGAGGAGATCCCGCCATCCTGGATAACCGGGCCGGCAAAGGCGAATTTCTGCCCGCGCGGCGTATCGATAAAGCCGGTCGCCGCCTGGATATTATCCTGCAATGCAGCGTCGATGCGCCC
Organism: Klebsiella sp. OBRC7; assembly: GCF_000293135.1. NCBI lineage: Bacteria > Pseudomonadati > Pseudomonadota > Gammaproteobacteria > Enterobacterales > Enterobacteriaceae > Klebsiella > Klebsiella sp. OBRC7. The sequence goes on from NZ_ALNJ01000108.1 coordinate 21,270, forward strand.
GGAGAGCAGGTCGAGATAGACGTTATCCTGGTTAGCGTAACCGACAATTTTCACGCCGTGGTTGGCCCAGTTGGCCTTCGCAAACGCTTCATGGGTGGAGCCGGTCTGGACGCCGACGGTTTTGCCTTTCAGGCTGTCGGCATCCGGCAACAGCGGGCTGCCTTTGCGCGCCACCAGCTGCGCCGCGCTGCGGTAGTAGCGGTCGGTGAAATCCACTTCCTTTTTACGCTCATCGGTAATATTGAGCGAAGCGATAATGGCATCGAACTTATGCGCGTTGAGGGCGGCGATCATGCTTTCGAACGGCTGCTTCACGAAAACGCATTTGGCTTTTAGCTGGGTGCACAGCGCATTGGCGATATCAATATCAAAGCCGGTAATTTCACCGCTGGGCGCCAGCACGTCAAACGGCGGATAGCCGCCATCGACGCCAAAGCTGATGGTGTCAAACTGCTGGGCGGCCAGCGGCGCGCTGAGCGCCATACAGGCCAGTAATGCGGCAAGGCGTATTTTCATTTCGATCTCCCCGGTGTTGGCGCGATGATTAAAAACGCAGTGAGAGGCAGGTCAGGCCGCCATCCATTTTCTTAAATTCGCTGGTGTCGAGCTGCACGATAGGCATTCCCAGCTTGCTGATTTCACCGAGGGTATGGGGATAGCCCTGCGGTGTAATTAAGGTATCGTTGATCCACAGGGTATTTCCGGCGTAGGCCTCCTCTTCCGGGATCACGATGCTGTTGAAGCCGCTAAAAGCCGGATGGTTAACGTAGCCTTCCGTCAGCAGCAGCGTATTGCGGCCCACATAGTTGACGATCGATTTCAGATGCAGACCGGCGCTCACTTCAATCGCCGCGACCTGATAGCCGTGTGGCTCAACGGCGGCGGCAAACTCGCGGATCCCCTGCTCATCGGTGCGCGCCGTCAGGCCGATAAAAAACTGCTTATCCACTAACAGCACGTCGCCACCGTCCATATGCCCGCGCTCGCTCATCCGCGCCAGCGGACGGAACCCCGCCAGCACCGGCGCAATGGTATCGACCTCGCCCTGACGGCTCGGCGCGCCCGGATGGGTAATCACCGCCAGTTCCGGCATCACCACCGCGGTATCTTCAACAAAGTGCGCATCAGGATAATCCGCCGCCGCGGGCAGCACCGTGACCTTCAGGCCAAGCTGCAGCAGGGTTTCTACATAGGCGAGAAACTGGCGGGTGGTGGCGGCGATATCCGGCGCGCCCAGCCGGGCGGTAGTTTGTCCTGCGCCGCAGGTGGCGGCCGGGAGACGGGCGATAGCCTGGGTAAAATGCATAAAGAACCCTCTGGTAGTGGTCGCATTGTTAAGGCAAAACGGTGAGTGAATTTGATTATCAAACAGATGCCGCCGCCAATCAGGCTGAATCACTTCCCCGGGCCGCTTATTCACGCTGTATATCAGTTCAGATTCGACGTATTCCGCTGTGACCCTTAAGAATCAGCGGATGACGGGCAATAACTAACCGGAGTCATCTCCCGGCTAAGCAAAATCGTTAAGCGAATTTTACGCCTAACTATTCATCGTAACCGGCTCTGCGAAAAGCGTTTTTTACAGACATATCTGGACAGTCTTTTCATAATTCCTCCATTTTTAAGCGGCGTTCGCTGGCTAAACTAGTATCATTCCGTGAAACGTTTCAGGATGAGATAGCAAATTAATGAAAGGTAGCAATAAAAGCCGTTGGGCTGCGGTGCTGGTGGTCGCGATCGTCGCGGGCGCCGCGTACTGGTTCTGGCAGGGTCGCGAAGCGGCAAACAGCGGCGCGCCGACGGCAACAGGCGCGCGCCAGCAGGGGCCCGGAGGCGGACGCCCCGGTCGTTTTGGCGCCGCCCTCGCGCCGGTACAGGCGGCCACCGCCACCAGCGAAGCGGTACCGCGCTACCTTTCCGGCCTCGGCACCGTGACGGCGGCGAATACCGTCACCGTCCGCAGCCGCGTCGACGGCCAACTGCTGGCCATCCACTTTACCGAAGGCCAGCAGGTCAAGGCGGGCGACCTGCTCGCGGAAATCGATCCCAGCCAGTTTAAAGTGGCCCTCGCCCAGGCCGAAGGCCAGCTGGCGAAAGATCGGGCCACCCTGGCCAACGCCCGTCGCGATCTGGCGCGCTACCAGCAGCTGGTCAAAACCAATCTGGTTTCCCGGCAGGAGCTGGACACCCAGCAGTCGCTGGTCAGCGAAACCCAGGGTACGATCAAAGCGGACGAAGCCGCCGTCGCCAGCGCCCAGCTGCAGCTCAACTGGAGCCGCATTACCGCGCCGATCGACGGCCGGGTCGGCTTAAAGCAGGTGGATATCGGCAACCAGATCGCCAGCGGAGATACCACCGGGATCGTGGTGCTAACGCAAACTCACCCTATCGACGTGGTCTTTACGCTGCCGGAAAACCAAATCGCCACCGTAGTACAGGCGCAAAAGGCGGGGAAAAAGCTGGTCGTCGAAGCCTGGGACCGCACCAATAAACAGAAAATCAGCGAAGGTTCACTGCTGAGCCTCGATAATCAGATTGACGTCACCACCGGTACCATCAAGCTGAAAGCGCGCTTTACTAACCAGGACGATGCCCTGTTCCCGAATCAGTTCGTCAACGCCCGTATGCTGGTCGATACCGAGCAGAACGCAGTGGTGATCCCAACCGCCGCGCTGCAAATGGGTAACGAAGGCCATTTCGTCTGGGTACTGAACGATGAGAACAAGGTCAGCAAGCACACCGTCACGCCGGGTATCCAGGACAGTCTGAAAGTGGTGATTAACGCCGGGCTTTCCGCCGGCGATCGCGTCGTAACCGACGGGATCGATCGTCTGACCGAAGGCGCAAAAGTTGAGGTCGTCGAAGCCCAGGATGCGGCTACCGTCGCCGAGCCGGAAAAAGCCACCAGCCGCGAGTACGGTAAAAAAGGAGCGCGCTCCTGATGCAAGTGTTACCGCCGAGCAGCACGGGTGGCCCTTCCCGTCTGTTTATCATGCGCCCGGTCGCCACCACGCTGTTAATGGTGGCTATTATGCTGGCCGGGATTATCGGCTATCGTTTCCTGCCGGTTTCGGCGCTGCCGGAAGTGGACTACCCGACGATTCAGGTGGTAACCCTCTATCCCGGCGCCAGCCCGGACGTGATGACCTCGTCGGTGACCGCCCCGCTGGAGCGCCAGTTTGGCCAGATGTCCGGCCTCAAGCAGATGTCCTCCCAGAGCTCCGGCGGCGCGTCGGTGGTGACGCTCCAGTTCCAGCTCACGCTGCCGCTGGACGTCGCGGAGCAGGAAGTGCAGGCGGCCATCAACGCCGCCACCAACCTGCTGCCTTCGGACCTGCCTAACCCGCCGGTCTACAGCAAAGTTAACCCCGCCGATCCACCGATTATGACCCTCGCGGTCACCTCTTCCGCCGTGCCGATGACCCAGGTAGAGGATATGGTCGAGACCCGCGTGGCGCAGAAAATCTCCCAGGTTTCCGGCGTCGGGCTGGTCACCCTCGCGGGCGGCCAGCGCCCGGCGGTACGCGTCAAGCTCAACGCCCAGGCCATCGCCGCCCTCGGGCTGACCAGCGAAACGGTGCGCACCGCGATAACCAGCGCCAACGTCAACTCGGCGAAGGGGAGTCTTGACGGCCCGTCGCGGGCGGTCACCCTCTCCGCCAACGATCAAATGCAGTCGGCGGAAGATTACCGCCGGCTGATTATCGCCTGGCAGAACGGCGCGCCGATTCGCCTCGGCGACGTCGCCACCGTGGAACAGGGCGCGGAAAACAGCTGGCTTGGGGCATGGGCGAACAATCAGCGGGCGATCGTCATGAACGTCCAGCGCCAGCCGGGGGCCAACATCATCTCGACCGCCGACAGCATCCGCCAGATGCTGCCGCAGCTCACCGAAAGCCTGCCGAAATCGGTTAAAGTGCAGGTACTTTCCGACCGTACCACCAATATCCGCGCCTCGGTCAGCGACACCCAGTTCGAGCTGATGCTGGCCATCGCCCTGGTGGTGATGATTATCTACGTCTTTCTGCGCAACGTCCCGGCGACGATTATTCCCGGCATCGCCGTACCGCTATCGCTGGTCGGCACCTTTGCAGTGATGGTGTTTCTTGATTTTTCGATTAACAACCTGACGCTGATGGCCCTGACCATCGCCACCGGTTTTGTGGTCGATGACGCCATCGTGGTGATTGAAAACATCTCGCGCTATATCGAGAAAGGCGAAAAGCCGCTGGCCGCCGCCCTGAAAGGGGCCGGAGAGATTGGCTTTACCATTATCTCGCTGACCTTCTCGCTGATTGCGGTGCTGATCCCGCTGCTGTTTATGGGCGATATCGTGGGCCGTCTGTTCCGCGAGTTCGCCATTACTCTGGCGGTGGCGATCCTGATTTCCGCGGTGGTGTCGCTGACCCTGACGCCGATGATGTGCGCCCGCATGCTGAGCCATGAATCGCTGCGCAAGCAGAATCGCTTCTCACGCGCCAGCGAACGCTTTTTTGAGCGGGTGATCGCCGTCTATGGCCGCTGGCTGAGCCGGGTGCTGAATCATCCGTGGCTGACCCTGAGCGTGGCCCTCGGTACCCTGGTGCTGTCGATTATGCTGTGGGTGTTTATTCCGAAGGGCTTTTTCCCGATTCAGGACAACGGCATTATCCAGGGCACGCTACAGGCGCCGCAGTCGGCGTCGTTCGCCAATATGGCCGAGCGCCAGCAGCAGGTGTCGGCGGCAATACTTCAAGATCCGGCGGTGGAAAGCCTGACCTCCTACGTCGGCGTCGACGGCACCAACCCGGCGCTGAACAGCGCCCGCCTGCAAATCAACCTTAAGCCGCTCGATGAACGCGACGATCGGGTGCAGACGGTGATTGGCCGCCTGCAGAACGCGGTGAGCGGCATTCCCGGGATTGAGCTTTACCTCCAGCCGACCCAGGATCTGACCATTGACACCACCGTCAGCCGCACCCAGTACCAGTTCACCCTGCAGGCCAACTCGCTGGACGCGCTCAGCAACTGGGTCCCGCAGCTGCTGGCCCGGCTGCAGGCGCTGCCGCAGCTCTCCGACGTCAGCAGCGACTGGCAGGATAAGGGCCTGGCGGCGTATATCAACGTTGATCGCGATAGCGCCAGCCGTCTCGGCATCAGCATGGCGGACGTCGATAACGCCCTGTATAACGCCTTTGGGCAGCGTCTGATTTCCACCATCTATACCCAGGCGAACCAGTACCGCGTAGTGCTGGAGCATGATACCCAGGCCACGCCGGGGCTGGCGGCGCTGGACAATATCCGCCTCACCAGCAGAGACGGCGGGATCGTGCCGCTCACCACGATCGCCAAAGTCGAACAGCGCTTTGCTCCGCTGTCGATTAACCACCTCGATCAGTTCCCGGTCACCACCATTTCGTTTAACGTGCCGGACAACTATTCGCTGGGCGATGCGGTCGATGCGATTCTTAGCGCCGAGCAGGCGCTGGAATTCCCGAGCGATATCCGTACCCAGTTCCAGGGCAGCTCTCTGGCTTTCCAGTCGGCGCTCGGCAGCACCGTCTGGCTGGTGGTTGCCGCGGTGGTGGCGATGTATATCGTCCTCGGCGTGCTGTATGAGAGCTTTATTCACCCGATCACCATTCTCTCCACCCTGCCGACGGCGGGCGTCGGCGCGCTGCTGGCGCTATGGCTGGCCGGGAGCGAGCTGGACGTTATCGCCATTATCGGCATCATTCTGCTGATCGGCATCGTCAAGAAAAACGCCATCATGATGATCGACTTCGCGCTGGCCGCCGAACGCGAACAGGGTATGCCGCCGCGCGAGGCAATCTACCAGGCCTGCCTGCTGCGCTTCCGCCCGATCCTGATGACCACCCTCGCCGCCCTGCTCGGCGCGCTGCCGCTGATGCTCAGTACCGGCGTCGGCGCGGAGCTGCGGCGTCCGCTGGGGATTGGCATGGTCGGCGGTCTGATGCTCAGCCAGGTGCTGACGCTGTTCACGACTCCGGTTATCTATCTGCTGTTCGACCGGCTGTCGCTGTATATGAAGAGCCGCTTCCCGCGGCGTGAGGAGGAGGCGTAGGTGAAGTTTTTCGCCCTCTTCATTTACCGTCCGGTGGCGACGATTCTGCTTTCGCTCGCCATTACCCTGTGCGGCATCCTCGGCTTCCGCCTGCTGCCGGTGGCGCCGCTGCCGCAGGTGGATTTCCCGGTGATCATGATCAGCGCCTCGCTGCCCGGCGCGTCGCCGGAGACCATGGCCTCTTCGGTGGCGACGCCGCTGGAGCGCTCTTTGGGGCGGATTGCCGGGGTCAATGAGATGACCTCTTCCAGCTCGCTCGGCAGTACGCGAATCATTCTCGAGTTCAACTTTGACCGCGACATCAACGGCGCGGCCCGCGACGTGCAGGCGGCGATTAACGCCGCGCAAAGCCTGCTGCCGAGCGGGATGCCGAGCCGTCCGACCTACCGCAAAGCCAACCCGTCCGACGCGCCGATCATGATCCTCACCCTCACCTCGGATACCTGGTCCCAGGGTGAGCTGTACGACTTCGCCTCTACCCAGCTGGCGCAGACCATTGCCCAGATTGACGGCGTCGGCGACGTGGACGTCGGCGGCAGTTCGCTGCCCGCGGTACGCGTCGACCTCAACCCGCAGGCGCTGTTTAACCAGGGCGTGTCGCTGGACGCGGTGCGCACCGCCATCAGCAACGCCAACGTGCGTAGACCGCAGGGAGCGCTGGAGGACGCGACCCACCGCTGGCAGGTAGCGACCAACGACGAGCTGAAGACCGCCGCCGAATACCAGCCGCTGATCGTACACTACAATAACGGCGCGGCGGTGCGGCTCGGCGACGTCGCCAACGTCACCGACTCGGTACAGGACGTGCGCAACGCCGGGATGACCAACGCCAAACCGGCGATTTTGCTGATGATCCGCAAGCTGCCGGAAGCCAATATCATTGAGACGGTGGACAGCATTCGCGCCCGCCTGCCGGAGCTGCAGCGCACCATCCCGGCCTCTGTCGATCTGCAAATCGCCCAGGACCGTTCGCCGACCATCCGAGCCTCGCTGGAGGAAGTGGAGCAAACGCTGGTGATTTCGGTGGCGCTGGTCATCCTCGTGGTCTTCCTGTTCCTGCGCTCGGGCCGCGCGACGCTGATCCCGGCGGTGGCCGTTCCGGTATCGCTGATCGGCACCTTCGCCGCCATGTACCTGTGCGGCTTCAGCCTCAATAACCTGTCGCTGATGGCGCTGACTATCGCCACCGGCTTCGTGGTCGATGACGCCATCGTGGTGCTGGAGAATATTTCCCGTCATCTCGAAGCCGGCATGAAGCCGCTGCAGGCCGCGCTGCAGGGGAGCCGGGAAGTCGGTTTTACCGTGCTGTCGATGAGCCTGTCGCTGGTGGCGGTGTTCCTGCCGCTGCTGCTGATGGGCGGCCTGCCGGGAAGGCTGCTGCGCGAGTTCGCCGTCACTTTGTCGGTGGCGATCGGCATCTCGCTGGCGGTCTCCCTGACCCTGACGCCGATGATGTGCGGCTGGCTGCTGAAAAGCGGCAAGCCCCACGAGCCGACGCGCAAGCGTGGTTTTGGCCGCCTGCTGGTGGCGATTCAGGGCGGTTACGGTAAGTCGCTGAAGTGGGTGCTGAAGCACAGCCGCTTAACCGGCCTGGTGCTGCTCGGCACCATCGCGCTAAGCGTCTGGCTCTATATCTCGATACCCAAAACCTTCTTCCCCGAGCAGGACACCGGGGTGCTGATGGGCGGTATCCAGGCGGACCAGAGCATCTCGTTCCAGGCGATGCGCGGCAAGCTGGAGGACTTTATGAAGATCATTCGTGAAGATCCGGCAGTAGACAACGTCACCGGTTTTACCGGCGGCTCGCGGGTCAACAGCGGGATGATGTTTATCACCCTGAAGCCGCGCGATGAGCGCCATGAGACGGCGCAGCAGATTATCGATCGGCTGCGCAAGAAGCTGGCCAAAGAGCCGGGGGCCAACCTGTTTCTGATGGCGGTACAGGATATCCGCGTCGGCGGCCGTCAGGCCAACGCCAGCTACCAGTATACGCTGCTGTCGGACGACCTTGCTGCGCTGCGGGAATGGGAGCCGAAAATCCGCAAAACGCTGGCGGCGCTGCCGGAGCTGGCGGACGTTAACTCCGACAGTCAGAATAACGGCGCGGAGATGGACCTGATCTACGATCGCGATACCATGTCGCGGCTCGGCATCAGCGTGCAGGACGCCAACAATCTGCTGAACAACGCCTTCGGCCAACGGCAGATCTCCACCATCTACCAGCCGCTGAACCAGTATAAAGTGGTGATGCAGGTCGACCCGGCCTACACCCAGGACGTCAGCGCCCTCGATAAGATGTTTGTGATCAACAGCGAAGACAAGCCGATTCCGCTTGCCTATTTCGCTAAATGGCAGCCGGCCAACGCGCCGCTGTCGGTGAACCACCAGGGGCTGTCGGCGGCATCGACCATCTCCTTTAACCTGCCTACCGGCAAGTCGCTGTCGGAAGCCAGCGATGCCATCAACCGGGCGATGACCCAGATTGGCGTGCCGTCCAGCGTCCGCGGGTCGTTCGCCGGGACCGCGCAGGTGTTTCAGCAAACCATGAACTCGCAGGTGATCCTGATACTGGCGGCCATCGCCACGGTCTATATTGTGCTGGGGATCCTCTATGAGAGCTACGTTCATCCGCTGACCATTCTGTCGACCATTCCGTCCGCGGGCGTCGGCGCGCTGCTGGCGCTGGAGCTTTTCGATGCCCCGTTCAGCCTAATCGCGCTTATCGGGATTATGCTATTAATTGGCATCGTGAAGAAAAACGCCATCATGATGGTCGATTTCGCCCTTGAGGCGCAGCGCAACGGCAACCTGCCGCCGGAAGAGGCGATCTTCCAGGCCTGTCTGCTGCGCTTCCGGCCGATAATGATGACCACCCTGGCGGCGCTGTTCGGCGCGCTGCCGCTGGTTATCTCCGGCGGCGACGGCTCCGAACTGCGCCAGCCGCTGGGGATTACCATTGTCGGCGGCCTGGTGATGAGTCAGCTGTTGACCCTGTACACCACGCCGGTGGTCTATCTGTTCTTCGACCGTCTGCGGCTGCGTTTTTCGCGAAAAGTCCCTCAACCGGTAAGCGAATAACATGACAGATCTTCCCTCCAGCGTGCGCTGGCAGCTGTGGATAGTGGCCTTCGGCTTTTTTATGCAGGCGCTGGATACCACTATCGTTAACACCGCCCTCCCCTCCATGGCGCAGAGCCTCGGGGAGAGCCCGCTGCATATGCATATGGTTATCGTCTCCTATGTGCTAACGGTGGCGGTGATGCTGCCCGCCAGCGGCTGGCTGGCGGACCGGGTTGGGGTGCGGAATATCTTTTTTAGCGCCATCGTGCTGTTTACCGCCGGCTCCCTGTTCTGCGCGCAGGCCGCCACGCTCGATCAGCTGATACTCGCCCGCGTGCTGCAGGGCGTCGGCGGCGCGATGATGGTGCCGGTTGGCCGCCTGACGGTGATGAAAATCGTCCCGCGCAGTCAATATATGGCGGCGATGACCTTCGTCACCCTGCCCGGCCAGGTGGGTCCGCTACTCGGCCCGGCGCTCGGCGGGATGCTGGTGGAGTACGCCTCCTGGCACTGGATCTTCCTGATCAACATTCCGGTCGGCATCGTCGGCGCCATCGCCACGCTGTGCCTGATGCCCAACTACACTCTGCAAACCCGGCGCTTTGATATCTTCGGCTTTATTCTGCTGGCCGCCGGCATGGCGACGCTGACCCTGGCGCTCGACGGTAAAAAAGGACTCGGGCTCTCCCCCCTGTGGCTGACTGCGCTGGTGGCCATCGGCGCGGGGTCAATGCTGTGCTATCTGTGGCACGCGCGCGGCAACCGCAACGCGCTGTTTAGCCTGAAGCTGTTTACCAACCGCACCTTTTCTCTCGGCCTTGGCGGCAGCTTCGCCGGGCGTATCGGCAGCGGCATGCTGCCATTTATGACGCCGGTGTTTTTACAGATCGGCCTCGGCTTTACGCCGTTCCACGCCGGGCTGATGATGATCCCGATGGTGCTCGGCAGCATGGGAATGAAGCGCATTGTGGTCCAGGTGGTCAACCGCTTCGGCTACCGTCGGGTGCTGGTAACCTCAACTATCGGCCTCGCGCTGGTCAGTCTGCTGTTCATGGCCGTCGCCCTCGCTGGCTGGTACTGGCTGCTGCCGGTGGTGCTGTTCCTGCAGGGGATGATCAACGCCAGCCGCTTTTCTTCAATGAATACGCTGACCCTGAAAGATCTGCCCGACGATCTGGCCAGCAGCGGCAATAGCCTGCTGTCGATGGTCATGCAGCTGTCGATGAGTATCGGCGTCACTATCGCCGGGATGCTGCTCGGTCTCTACGGTCAGCAGCATATCAGCGCCGATGCGGCGATCGCTCATCAGGTCTTTCTCTATACCTACTTAAGCATGGCGGTGATTATCGCGCTGCCGGCGCTGATTTTTTCCCGCGTACCGGACGACACCACGACCAATACCGTGATTCGTCGCCGTAAAAGGAGTGAGTCTTGAAGTTCTGGCGTCCCGGCATTACCGGCAAGCTGTTTATCGCGATCCTCGCCACCTGCATCGTGCTGCTGATCAGCATGCACTGGGCGGTGCGTATCAGCTTTGAACGCGGCTTTATTGACTATATCAAGCGCGGCAACGAACAGCGCCTGACCATGCTCGGCGATGCCCTGAGCGAGCAGTATGCCCAGCACGGCAGCTGGACGTTTCTGCGCAACAACGACCGCTTTATTTTCCAGCTGCTGAAAACCTTTGAACGCGACAACGATGACCGCTCGCCGCCGGGCCGCGGTATGAGCCGCGGTCCGATGGATGAGCCGCACGGTGGTCCCGGCCCGGAAGAGATGCCGCCGGACGCCGCGCCGGACCGGCCGCTCGACGGTCCACGCGGCGATCGTGGCGACCGCGGTCCCGGCCCCGATATGCCTCCGCACGGCTGGCGCACGATGTTCTGGGTGGTCGATCAAAAAGGACGCGTACTGGTGGGCCCGCGCGAACGCGTGCCGAAGGACGGTACCCGGCGCAGTATTATGGTCGACGGCGTCGAGGTTGGCGCGGTCATCGCCTCGCCGGTTGAACGCCTGACGCGCAACACCGATATCAACTTTGACCGCCAGCAGAAACGTACCAGCTGGCTGATTGTCGCCCTCGCCACGCTGCTGGCGGCGCTGGCCACCTTCCCGCTGGCGCGCGGTCTGCTCGCGCCGGTTAAACGCCTGGTTGAGGGGACGCACCGTTTGGCGGCCGGCGATTTCTCCACCCGCGTCGCCGCCACCAGCAGCGATGAGCTGGGGCGTCTGGCCAAAGATTTTAACCAGCTGGCCAGCACCCTGGAACGCAACCAGCAGATGCGCCGGGACCTGATGGCCGATATTTCCCACGAGCTACGCACGCCGCTGGCGGTGCTGCGCGGCGAGCTGGAGGCGATTCAGGATGGGATCCGCAAATTTACCCCGGACTCCATCGCCTCCCTGCAGGCGGAAGTCGCCACCCTCACCAAACTGGTTGATGACTTACACCAGCTGTCGATGTCCGATGAAGGCGCCCTCTCCTACCGGAAAACCCCGGTGAATATCATCAATCTGCTGGAGGTCGCCGCCGGCGCGTTTCGCGAGCGCTTCGCCAGCCGCGGGCTGTCGATCGGCGTTTCGCTGCCGGAAAGCGCGACGATTTTCGGCGACCGGGATCGCCTGATGCAGCTGTTTAATAACCTGCTGGAAAACAGCCTGCGCTATACCGATAGCGGCGGCGGCCTGCAGATTAACGCCAGCCAGAGCGGGGATATGCTGGTTCTCGATTTTGCCGATAGCGCCCCCGGCGTCACCGATGAACAGCTGGAGCGGTTGGTTGAGCGTTTTTATCGTACTGAGGGGTCGCGCAATCGTGCCAGCGGCGGATCTGGTTTAGGGCTGGCGATTTGCCTTAACATTGTCGCGGCCCACGGCGGCACTTTGCGTGCCGGCCATTCGCCTTTGGGCGGGGTTAGCATTAAAGTAGAACTACCTCTGGAACGTAATTTATCGAGAGACGTATGACTGAATTACCTGTTGATGAAAACACGCCACGCATTCTTATCGTGGAAGATGAGCCCAAGCTGGGTCAGCTGCTGATCGATTATCTTCAGGCGGCGGGCTATGCCCCGACGCTGATTGATCACGGCGATCGGGTTCTGCCGTACGTTCGCCAGACGCCGCCGCACCTAATCCTGCTGGATCTGATGCTACCCGGCACCGACGGGCTCACCCTGTGCCGGGAAATCCGCCGTTTCTCTGAGGTTCCGGTGGTCATGGTCACCGCCAAAATCGAGGAGATCGACCGCCTGCTGGGGTTAGAAATCGGCGCCGATGACTATATCTGCAAGCCCTACAGCCCGCGTGAGGTGGTGGCCAGGGTCAAGACCATTCTTCGCCGCTGCAAACCGCAGCGCGATCTGCAGGCGCTGGATGCGGAAAGCCCGCTGATTGTCGACGAAGGTCGTTTTCAGGCTTCCTGGCGCGACAAGCTGCTGGACCTTACGCCCGCCGAGTTCCGCCTGCTGAAAACCCTCTCCCAGGAACCGGGTAAAGTCTTCTCGCGCGAACAGCTGCTGAATCATCTGTACGATGATTACCGGGTGGTGACCGACCGAACGATCGATAGCCATATCAAAAACCTGCGGCGTAAGCTGGAGTCGCTGGACGCCGAGCAATCGTTTATCCGCGCCGTTTACGGCGTAGGGTACCGCTGGGAAGCCGACGCCTGCCGGCTGGCATAGTTAGCCCCTGCCCGACTTTTCCCCGGCTCGCGCTGCGCTTAGCCGGGCTACAGGCTCACCGCCGTCTGCGGGGCAGGTAGCCCGGACAGGCGCGTCAAGCGCCGCCTCCGGGGAAAAGCAGCGGCTGAAACCGGCAGTTAGCGACCGCGCGATTCATGCCCTGTAAAGATTTGCCGCCCGCTTATCACCAAAGATACCCGACTGATATTTACTCCCCTCCCCCACGGCGCTACAATGCCCGCCCTTAATGTGGGGGCACTCCCCAACTCGCCGTACCGGGTGCGGCGAATCTGACCTGTCATCAGAACGAGAAAATCATGTTTAAACCGGAACTCCTTTCCCCGGCGGGAACGCTGAAAAATATGCGTTACGCTTTCGCTTATGGCGCAGACGCCGTTTACGCGGGCCAACCGCGCTACTCCCTGCGCGTGCGTAACAACGAATTCAATCACGAAAATCTGCAGCTCGGCATCAACGAAGCCCACGCGCTGGGTAAAAAATTCTATGTGGTGGTTAACATTGCCCCGCATAACGCCAAGCTGAAAACGTTTATTCGCGATCTGAAGCCGGTGGTGGAAATGGGGCCGGACGCGCTGATCATGTCCGACCCGGGGTTGATCATGCTGGTGCGCGAAAATTTCCCGCATATGGATATTCACCTGTCGGTACAGGCCAACGCCGTCAACTGGGCGACGGTCAAGTTCTGGCAGCAAATGGGGCTCACCCGCGTTATTCTCTCCCGCGAGCTGTCGCTGGATGAAATCGCCGAAATTCGCAGCCAGGTGCCGGAAATGGAGATCGAAATTTTCGTTCACGGCGCGCTGTGCATGGCCTACTCCGGCCGCTGCCTGCTCTCAGGCTATATCAACAAACGCGACCCAAACCAGGGGACCTGCACCAACGCCTGCCGCTGGGAGTATAACGTCCAGGAAGGCAAAGAAGACGACGTCGGTAATATCGTGCATAAGCACGAACCGATCCCGGTGCAGAACGTCGAGCCAACGCTGGGTATCGGCGCGCCGACTGACCAGGTGTTTATGATTGAAGAGGCCAAACGTCCGGGCGAATACATGACCGCTTTCGAAGACGAACACGGCACCTACATCATGAACTCGAAAGATCTGCGCGCGATTGCCCACGTTGAGCGCCTGACCCAGATGGGCGTCCACTCGCTGAAAATCGAAGGCCGCACCAAATCACATTACTATTGCGCCCGTACCGCTCAGGTCTACCGCAAGGCCATTGACGATGCTGCCGCTGGCAAACCGTTCGACACCTCCCTGCTGGATACCCTGGAAAACCTCGCGCACCGTGGCTATACCGAAGGCTTCCTGCGTCGCCATACGCACGATGACTACCAGAACTACGAGCACGGCTACTCCGTTTCCGAACGCCAGCAGTTTGTCGGCGAATTTACCGGCGAGCGCAACGGCCAGCTGGCGGCGGTGGCGGTGAAAAACAAATTTTCCGTCGGCGACAGCCTTGAGCTGATGACCCCGCAGGGCAACGTTAACTTTACCCTCGAGCATATGGAAAACGGCAAAGGCGAACGCATGCCGGTCGCGCCGGGCGATGGCCACACGGTATGGTTGCCTGTTCCGGAAGATATGGCGCTGCAGTATGCGCTGCTGATGCGTAATTTTACTGGCCAGACGACCAGAAACCCGCACGGTAACTAGTTAATTTGGGTTATTTTTTCACGATGTAAAGATATTAGAAACGGATCACATACCGGTTCGTTCAAAGCAGATATCATCCATTTCGCTGAAAAACATAACCCATAAATGCTAGCTGTACCAGGAACCACCTCCTTAGCCTGCGTAATCTCCCTTACGCGGGCTTATTTTTTTATCTCTCACCCGGCCTTCCCTTTCCGCATGCGGTACACTTTATGCATCATTGAGCAACAAAGGTCCCCTGATAATGTCCACGTTTCCAGCCAGCTTACTGATTCTGAATGGTAAAGGCGCCAATGAACCGTCCCTGCGAGAGGCGGTTAAACTGTTACGCGACGAAGGTATCGATATTCACGTCCGCGTCACCTGGGAAAAGGGCGATGCCGTTCGGTTTATCGATGAAGCCCTGACGCTGAATGTCGAAACGGTGATTGCCGGCGGCGGCGATGGCACCATCAATGAGGTGGCGACGGCGCTGGTGGAGCGCGACGGCAATCTGGCGCTGGGGATTTTACCGCTGGGCACGGCGAACGACTTCGCCACCAGCGTCGGCATCCCCCAGGATCTGGCCAGCGCCCTGAAGCTGGCCATCGTTGGCCGCGATGTGGCGATAGATGTTGCACGGGTTAACGATAAGACCGGTTTTATTAATATGGCCACCGGCGGTTTTGGCACCCGAATCACGACCGAAACCCCGGAGAAGCTCAAGGCCGCGTTGGGCGGCGTCTCTTATTTAATCCACGGCCTGATGCGCATGGATACGCTTAAGCCTGACCGCTGCGAAATCCGCGGCGAGAACTTTCACTGGCATGGCGACGCGCTGGTCATCGGCATTGGCAACGGGCGCCAGGCCGGCGGCGGCCAGCAGCTGTGCCCGGAAGCGTTAATCAACGACGGCCTGCTGCATCTGCGCATTTTCACCGGCGAAGAGCTAATCCCCGCGCTGTTCAGCACCCTGGCCAATCCGGAAACCTCGCCGAATATTATCGACGGCGTCTCATCGTGGTTCGAGATCACCGCCCCCCACGAGATGACGTTTAATCTCGATGGTGAACCGCTAACCGGCAAAACCTTCCGTATGGAGCTGTTACCGGCCGCGCTACGCTGCCGGCTGCCGCCGGACTGCCCGCTGCTACGTTAATCAGGTTTCGCAAAGTAAAGATGGCGCCCGGCTGGTATACAGCAGCCGGGTACGCCCGTTGAGCCGCTGGATGTTGAGGTAAAACGGCACCTGCGGCTGGAGGAAAAAAGCTGGCAGGATGCGTTTTATATGCTCCTCCTGCTCGGTCTCGCCGATACTGGCAGAGACGGTTTCCGAACGCAGGAAGTAGTGCTGGCCATCGCGGGTAAAGCTAAACCAGATGTTCTGGTTGATAGTAAAGGTTTCACCCTGCGGCGGCGTAATTTCTCCCCGGATAATCGCCAGACCGCGATTACTATCAAATACGTAACTTAAGGAAATATCACCCTGGTAACCTGCATTTAATAGCTGCATCTCGCCGCTGCACTGGAAATGATTGCGCTGCCAGTATTGCCAGGATTTTATCATTATTCCGCTTGATATCCCGATAAATACGATAGCGATTAACCATTTAATTTCACGCGGGCGCATTGGCTACCTCCTTAATGTAATATTTGGTGAGGCATTGATTATCACGCCATTGACTAAATGGCTGACGGCAGCGAATCACCGACACCCGCGCCTGCCCG
Source organism: Klebsiella sp. OBRC7 (assembly GCF_000293135.1). Lineage (NCBI taxonomy): Bacteria > Pseudomonadati > Pseudomonadota > Gammaproteobacteria > Enterobacterales > Enterobacteriaceae > Klebsiella > Klebsiella sp. OBRC7. Next base: position 37,466 of record NZ_ALNJ01000108.1, read on the forward strand.
GGATAAAGCGTCAAATAAACCCACGAATATTCGTCACATTCAAATTTGCTGCGTTTGATAAAATTGACATGACGAACGTGATCAACCACGTCATTATTGGCAAAGAAATGACATTGTTGCGAAAGTTTAGCAATTATGGGTGAATAACTTTGCAAATAAGATTCGAATTCTGTTTGCCACGCAACAAAACCGCCGATCAGACAGCTCAGCAGCGCCGCAAGCCCCCATAACAGAGAGCATCGCGGCCTTAACCGCTTTTTTTCAGGCAAACTCGCAGCCGCGACCTCCTCGTGCACCGGCCCGTCAACGGGCATCCGTGGCTTCTCAGCTGCCAACGCCTGCTCCATCTCGCACGGCTCAGCTTCCATCACCGATATTGTCGCATCCAGCCTGACGCCGACCCTCGGCTGCGTAATAATAATATCGCCCTCCATGCCCAGCTCCTTAAATGCCCGGCGCAAAAGGGAAATATTCTGGTAAAAACCGTTGCTGGTCACCTGTGAACCATGCTTTATCCACACCTCTTCAAAAAAGGTTTCGCGGGCAACGGTGTTGCCATCCTGCTGAATAAGCAGCAATAAACAGCGGCTGGCTGGCATATTTAATGAAACCGTTTTCGTCTCGTCAGCAATGAGTATTAAAGCGCCTCGTTGAGGGATAAATGTAATTCTTCCATTAATCGTATATTTTTTTTCCATCCTGGTCCCTGAGAATAGTATTCAAGTGGATAAGCGGCATGGATACCCTACTCTAAATACGGTAATCCTTTATGACGCAGCTGATAACTTAAGATTATTCGCAGGCGAGTTTACTCTATTACTCAGCGGATCTGGAGGCGTAATACGCAGTTTTTCCTTATCCTTAGCAAGGTTTAAATGAATTTACAGCATGGAATATTTTGAAGTTTAAAGCCAATGTGGTCATTTATTTCAAAATAAATAATAAATACGAGTCATGATTCCAAATATTTTCATTCACACAACAGATACTTTCATTTTAGATCTAAACACCACATTTACATTAATAGACGATACTTATAACTATAAATACATATCATTTCAAAGTTTTATATATGAAAATGGGCGTATTTCCCGAGAGATAATGCGCCCAGAAAGCTTAGTATGCCGCCACCTCGCGCGCCATTTCGCGCGTATATTGCCGGCTGGCGTTAACCAGCATCTGCGTATAGGCCGTTTGCGCCTCGCCGTTGACCAGCGCATCGACGGTTAGGGTTTCAAGGATTTTCCCGTACTGCATTACCGCCACCTTCTGGCATAAATGGGCAATGACGCCCAAATCGTGGGTCACCATCAGGTAAGTGAGTTTAGCCTCCTGCTGCAATTCTGCCAGCAGGTTGAGGATCTCCGCCAGCACCGACACATCCAGCGCCGACGTCGGCTCATCCAGCAGCAGCACCTGCGGCTCAAGGATCAGCGCTCTGGCAATCGCCACGCGCTGCCGCTGGCCACCGGAAAGCTGATGCGGATAGCGTTCGCGAAACGCACGATTGAGGCCCACTTTGTCCAGCAGCGCATTAATCCGCCGGTCGCGATCGTGAATGCGATGAATCTGCAGCGGCTCCTCAAGGATATCGCCAATGGTGTGACGGGGATGCAGCGAACCGTACGGGTCCTGAAATACCATCTGCACCTGACGGCAGCGCTCGCGGCTAATCTCATGCCCTAAGCGCTGCCCGTTAATGGTTAACTCCCCCTGCCAGTGGGTAAACAGCCCCGCCAGGCACTTCAGCACCGTGGTTTTGCCGGAGCCGGACTCCCCCACCAGACCGTAGATCTCACCGGGCTTAACGTGGAAATTAACGTCGTACAGCACCTGGTTACGCTTCTCCCCTTCGCCGAACGCGAGGTTGAGACATTGAACTTCAATCATCATCCACTCCTTATTCCGTTAACCAGCTGGCCTGGCGCTGCAGCACCGGCAGTATCGGGCGACGATGCTGCATATCCGGCAGCGAGTTAATCAGCCCCTGAGTATAGGGATGGCGGGCGTTATCGAGATCGCAGGCGGCAATAGACTCAACCACCCGTCCGGCGTACATCACCAGCACGCGGTCGCAGAAGCTGCGCACCAGATTGATATCGTGGCTGATAAAAATCAGCCCCAGCCCGCGCGACTGAACCAGATCATCCAGCAGGCCCAGCACCTGCAGGCGCACCGACACGTCCAGCGCGGAGGTCGGCTCATCGGCAATCACCAGCTCCGGGTCGGTAATCAGCATCATGGCAATCATGATGCGCTGCCCCTGCCCGCCGGATATCTCATGCGGATAAAGCTGATAAACGCGCTCCGGCTGGCGAATACGCACCACCTCCAGCATCTCCAGCGCCTTAGCCTTCGCCTCATCTTTGCGCCCGGGATGATGGGTCAGCCAGGCCTCGGCGATTTGCTTACCGACGCAGACCACCGGATTAAGCGAATACTTCGGGTCCTGCATAATCATGGAGATACGTTTGCCGCGCACGCCGCGCATCTGCCTTTCAGTAAGATGCAGCAGATTGAGGTTGGCAAACTGCATCCGGCTGGCGCTGACGCGGGCCTTTTTCGAATGCAGCTGCAGCAGCGCGCGCCCAACGGTGGATTTACCTGAACCGGACTCGCCGACAATGGCCAGCTTTTCGCGCCCCAGCTGGAAGGAGACGCCGCGCACGGCATGGGTCACCGCGCTGCCGTTAACAAAGTCGACGCACAGATCGCGCACGTCGAGCAGCGGAGCATTATTCGCTGCGGGGATCGAGGATGTCACGTAGGCCATCTCCTAAGAAGTTAAACGCTAAGCTGTTGATCAGAATCGCCAGCCCCGGAATCGTAACCACCCACCAGCACTCCATCATGTAAGTGCGCCCGCTGGAGATCATCGCCCCCCACTCCGGCTCCGGCGGCTGCGCGCCGAGCCCGAGAAAGCCCAGACCGGCCGCGGTCAGAATGATCCCGGCCATATTCATGGTGATACGGATAATGACCGAGGGCAGACACAGCGGCACGATATGGCGCCAGAGGACGCGGGCCGATGATGCGCCCTGCAAACGCACGGCGGAGATAAAATCGGCCTGGCGCAGAGAGAGCGTTTCGGCGCGCGCCAGGCGGGCTATCGGCGGCCAGGCGGTAAGCGTGATGGCGATAACCACGTGCTCCAGCCCCGGACCTAAAGCGGCGACAAACGCCAGCGCCAGGACCAGACTCGGGAAGGAGATGAAAATATCGGTGACGCGCATCAGCACCATATCGACTTTACCGCCAAAATAGCCGGCGCTGACGCCGAGCAGCAGCCCGAGCGGACCGACGGTCACCGAGACCAGCAGCACGATATAAAGCGTGATACGCGAGCCGTACACCAGGCGGCTAAAGATATCCCGGCCAAACTCATCGGTGCCGAACCAGTGCTGTGCGTTCGGCGCGACCAGCGCGCTGTTCAGGTCCTGCACCAGCGGGTTATACGGCGCAATCAGCGGCGCGAAAATCGCCACCACCAGCAGCAGAAAGATAATTCCGCCGCCGATGGCCGTTAGCGGGTTGCGCGCCATTTTACCGATAAACCCGACGGCCCGCGCCGCCGCGCGTTGCAGCCGCTGACGGCCTTCGCCCGCACCGCCCGAAAGCGGCGAATCCAGAGAAACGGTCATGATTTTGTCCTCGGGTCAAAGAATTGATACAGCATGTCGGAGAGCAGGTTGAGCATCACGAAGATTGCCCCCACCAGCAGCACGCAGCCCATCACCGCATTCATATCGCCCAGCAGCAGGCTACCGGTAAGATAGGAGCCGAAACCCGGCCATGAGAAGACGGTTTCAATCAGCACCGCGCCTTCCAGCAGCGCGCCGTAGGCCAGCGCCACCACCGTCAGCAGCTGCACGAGGATATTACGAAACGCATGGTTCCAGATAACCTGACGCTCGGTCAGCCCTTTCACCCGCGCGGTAATAATGAACTCCTGCGACAGCTGGGCCAGCATAAAGCTGCGGGTCATACGGCTTATATAAGCCAGCGAGTGAAAACCCAGCAGCGAGGCGGGAAGAATCAGATGATTAATGGCGTTCCAGAACACCTGTCCGTTGCCGGCCAGCAGCGCATCAACGGTCATCAGGCCGGTACGGCGCGGCACAATGCCGTCCAGACCGAGGTCTACCCGCCCGGCGCCGCCCACCCAGCCGAGCCAGGCATAGAACACCAGCAGCCCCATCATTCCGACCCAGAAAATCGGCGTCGAGTAGCCCGCCAGGCTGATAATGCGTACCACATAATCGGAGACGCTATTGCGCCGCGCCGCCGCCAGCACGCCCAGCGGAATTCCGAAACCCGCGCCGACGAGAATCGCCATCGTCGCCAGCTCCATGGTGGCCGGGAAGACGCGGATAATATCGTCCACCACCGGTTTCCCGGTCAGCAGCGCATTGCCAAGATCGCCGTGCAACAGGTTGACGAAATAGATGCCAAACTGGGTGGTCAGCGATTTATCAAACCCCAGCTGCTGGTAAACCTGCTGATAAGTACTCTGGTCAGCATCCGGGCCGACGATCGCCAGCACCGGGTCGATAGGCATGACGCGGCCAATGGTAAAGGTCAGCAGCAGCAGGCCGAACAGCGTAATCACCACCTGCAGCAGCCGTTTGGATAAGCGCCGGCCTCGTGAGCCGGGCGCAAGGATTGCAGTACTCATCCTTTCTCTCCTTCGCGGACTTTATAGACGTCACGCAGAAAAGTGGTGGCGGAAGGGTGCGGCTGATACTCCCGTACCTCGTTGCGCACGACGACCGAGTCAACCATCTGTGAAAGCGGAATAAGGGCCGGAACCAGCTGGTCGTAACGCGTCTGAATGGACTGGTAGTCAGCCACCTGTTTTTGCGGATCGCGTTCCAGCAGGGCGCGGTCAATCATCGTATTGAGCTGCGGGTCGTAAAAACCGGTACGCCAGCCCTGAAAGTTGGTCAGGCGCGCCTCATCGCTGTTATCCGGGTTATAGACCAGCGCGCGCAGGCTGGAGTGCGGGTGCGGCTCCATTCCGCTGCCGCCGCGTCCCACCAGCAGGTCAAATTTACGCTCGCGCATCGCGCCGTAGATCTGGTTACCGGTGCCGGTGATGATTTTGGCGTTAATCCCCGCCTGCATCAGCGTCGACTGCACGGCGATAGCGATGTTCAGGAACGGCTGATCCGAGAGGACCCGCAGCGTGGTATCAAAGCCGTTGGGATAGCCCGCTTCCGCCAGCAGCTTTTTCGCCCGCGCCACGTCCAGCTTATAGCCAGGGTCAGGCAGCGTAGACGGCATGCCCGCCTTAATCGGTCGCTGGTGCAGCACCCCGTAGCCCGGCATCAGCGCTTTATTGATGCCCTGGTAGTCAATCAGATAGCGCACCGCTTCGCGCACTTTCGGCTGGGCGAAGTGCGCCTCTTTCATGCTCATCGCCACGTAGTACATGGTGCCGCGCTGCACCGCATCGACGGTCAGCTGCGGGTCGCTGCGCAGGGCGTTAATGTCGGAAACCGCCATATTGTTGGCAATATCGAGGTCGCCTTTTTCGATCATCAGGCGCAGGGTTTGCGACTCCTGGAAATGGCGCAGCACCACGCGGCTCATTTTCGCCTCGCCGCGCCAGTAGTCGGGATTGCGCTTCATGCGCAGCACGTCTTTCGCCTGCCAGGTTTCCAGCGTGAACGGCCCGGAACCGGCTTCATGAGTGGTCAGCCAGCGGTTGCCCCAGTCGTTATCCTGTTCGTGGCTCTGCACCGTTTTGCTATCGAGGACCCCGAGGTTGCCCAGCGCCGCCAGCGAGTAGATCACCAGCTGCGGGTCATTATCTTTCGGTAACACGATTTGTACCGTCACGTCGTCCGGGGCGCTCACCTGGTTATCAATATTTTTCTGACTGAAGCCGTAGGATTTCCACACTGATGCCTGGGCGAGGTTGAGATGTAAAATACGCCGCATCGACCACACCACATCAGCGGCGGTCAGCGGGTTGCCGGAGTGAAATTTCACGTCGTCGCGCAGATGAAAGGTCAGGGTTTTGCCGTCGGGGCTGATGTCCCAGGACTTCGCCAGCGCGGGCTTAACGTTGGTGAGCTGCTCAGGGTCAAGCTCCACCAGCGAATCGTAGAGGTTGACCACGATCCCCACCACTTCATTACCGGTCATCGCCGCCGGGTCCAGGGTGAGCAGGTTATTCATATTCATACCGATGATGAGCTGGTCGGGCGGCGTTTTCGCCATCGCCACCCCGCTCCCCATCGACACGGCGAGCGCGAGCAAACACGCTGCCAGTCGGGAGGTTTTTTTCATATCTATCGCCTGTAGGGTACACGCCCGTCATCATTCGCGCCGCAGCTACGTTGGCTTCATCTCCTCACCCCAGTCACTTACCTGATGTAAGCTCCCGGGGATTCGTTGATTTGCCGCCTTGCTGCAACACGACTGATTTAGGGCCTGGTTTATTTTTTTATCCATTAGCCCTAATCCAATAAACCTTTAGCCTTTGGAATTTTTATTAATCAGTCGTGGCTAACGGTATTGGCTTCGATATACGCAAAATTAATGTCTTCGCCGAGACCCGGACGTTGTGACAGATGCACAAAGCCCTGGTCATCCATCGGGTCGACAAGGCTGTTGAGATAAGCCGCCGGTTCATCGTAGTCGAGGAACGGATGCAGCAGGCCGCGCTCGTACCAGCGGCAATTGCGGATCGCACCGACTACCGCCAGGCTTGCCGCGCCGTTGCCGTGGACTTCGCAGTCCATACCGAAGGATTCCGCCAGCGCCGCCACCTTCATGGTTGGCGTGATGCCGCCCACGCCGTTGGCCCCGGCGCGCAGGATGTCGCAGGCTCCGGCTTTCACCCACTCGGCGCGCATATGATGCTTGCCGCCGAAGCTCTCCGGTCCGACGATGGGAATTGACAGGTTTTCCGCCAGCCAGGCGTAGGAAGACATCGAATCCTCCTCCATCGGCTCCTCAAACCACGCGAAGTTGAGTTTTTCCAGCTCTTTGCCGATCCACAGCGCCTCGGCGCGGCTGTACCAGTGATAACCGTCAATCATCAGGTCGATATCCGGCCCTACCGCTTCGCGCACCGCCGCGCAGGCTTTAATGTCCATCTTCGGATTGGGCGCAAACGCAATCGGCGGCATCCAGGTGTGCAGCTTGATGGCCTTATAGCCGCGGGTGACCAGCTTTTCGGCAAAAGCAGCATACTCTTCCGGGGTCGACAGACCGCCAGGCAGATCGTCGCCGCACATGGTGCTGCCGTAGGCCGGGACGGTGTCGCGATAGCCGCCGAGCAGCTTGTAAACCGGCATCTTGAGGCTACGGCCTATCAGGTCCCACAGCGCCTGTTCAACAAACGACAGCGCGCGCTCCGTTAGCTGATGTGCGCTACCGCGCTGCCAGTGGTTAAGATCCTGCCAGATACGCTCGCGGTTAAACGGGTCCTGCCCCACCAGCACCTTGCGGAAAAAGGTATTCACCACGAACGGGCGCACCACTTCCGGAGGCGCAAACGAAAAGCCCTGCGCGCCATCATCGGCGGTGATGCTCAGCATCGCCATTTTGGCCATGCTTTCCGCCCCCGGATGGGAGTGCCCGGCGCTGTCGGAAACCCGACGCGTGGGATACTGGAAAACGGTGACATTTACAGATTCAATTTTCATGCTCGGTCCTTATCACGGCCAAATCCGATCGATAGAAGCAAATCGGTAAAGTGGTTTCACATTATTGAAAATACGTTTCAATATCTAATCTAAGCACAATTACGTAGCAGCGCCTCGGACAAACACCGCTAAGCAAGGCAATAAATTTGGGCATTGGCACAACAAGGCGTGACTGTTTTCACAAAAGATAAGCGAAATGTGAGGCGGATCGGCATGGTGAAAAAGGGGGCGTGAGCGCAGAAAAGAGAGTAACCGACCGTGTACATCCCGGGATTTTCTGCGCTCACGAAAGGGTGAGTTATTCGACCGTCTCCGCCTCGGCGGTGAGGGCTTCCAGCAGTTCAGGCAGCGCCCGGTAGCGGCCAGCGGCGCCCTGAAAACGCGCGTGGTGGCTATCTTCAGCAATCACTATCGTGGCAATCCCCGCCGCCTGGGCGGCGCTGTAGCCGTTGAAGCTGTCTTCGATCACCAGGCACCGGCTGGCGTCGAGATTCAGCTTATCCAACGTCGTCAGATACACCGCCGGATGCGGCTTGCCCTGCGCTTCATCGTCCGCGCTGCAAATCACATCAAAATAGTGCCAGAGCGAGAGCTTGTTCAGTACGGCGGCGATAACCTGCCGGGACGAGGAGGTGGCGAGGGCAATGTTATAACCGGTATGGCGAAAATAACGTAATGCCTCATGCACGCCGCGCATCGGCTCGCCTTCGGCGGCGATCAGGCCGGTAATACGCTGCAATATCGCGGCCTCAAGCCGCTGCGGGGCAAGCTCAAGCTGGCAATAGCGGCACCAGGTGCGGGCAATATCGTCGAGGCGTTTGCCTTTGGTCAGGGTTTCGCACTCCTCGACGCTCGCCGTTGCCCCCCACTGCGCGAGGGCGTCGATTTGCGCCTGCCGCCACAGGGCTTCGGAATCAATAATTACGCCATCCATGTCAAAAATCACTGCCTGAATACTCATCATCCACCTCATTAAGGCTGGCATGCCTTGTATGCCAGCCGCATCACCTTAAGAGAACTCCACCTGCTCGCTGGCCGGTGCTTCCTTGTGGGAAAAACCCGGCTGCTCGACGCGGATAAACGCACAGAGGAAAAAAGCCGCCACGTACAGCGCGGTATAGGCGATCACCACCCCAATGGTGCTGAAGAACGGTAGCAAAATCACCGCAATGGCTGGCGCAAGAAAGTTCGACATCCCCGCCGACAGGTTATATACCGAAATGGCCGCCCCTTTGTGCTGCGGCTCCAGCGCCGGGAAAACGGCCGCCAGCGGTACGAACGCGGCGACAAAGATCCCCAGGGCAATGGCCGGAAGCAGCGCCATCGCGAAGTTATGTCCGAAGTGCTGCGGAATGTAATAAAACGCCAGGCTGGAGAGCGCCATGCCGATGCAGCCGAACCAGCGCACCACCTTCATCCAGCCCAGTTTTTCGCCCAGAATGCCCCACAGCACGTTAGAGAAAATGGTGGTGAAGAAGAAAACCGCCCATACCTGCAGCCACTCGGAGGTAGTAAAGCCCAGCTCATCGACGAACATCATCGGCATAATCACCGCAAAGCCGAACAGCGACAGGGTGTTGATAATTCTCACCATGCTCGACAGCAGAATATTGCGGTTGGTATAGAGCAGCGTCGCCGCGCGGCCCAGTTCGGCAAACTTCTCGCGGGTGGTCAGGTTCTGCATATGGTGCGGCGTTTTAATATGGCGCAGGGAAGCCAGCGCAATGATGCCGCCGGTGACGCAGAAAGCCAGCGCCAGCCACAAGGTTCCCAGCTCGCCGATATGCGGAATGGTAAAGCTCGGAATATAGCTGCCGAACACGCCGATGCCGATCGAGTAAACCGCCCAGAACCAGCCGATCGCCGAACTGGCGTTATCGCTTTTCACGTTGTGGATAATGGCGACGATAAACGAGTAAAGGAACAGCGGATAGGCGAAGCCGCGGATGCCGTAGAAAACCAGGATCAGGGCATAGTTCGCGTGGCCGAGGCCGAAGACGAGAAACAGCACGTGGAACACGCACCACAACACGAAGCCAATCATCATGGTTTTCAGCGGGGTAATGATTTCCGCTACCACCCCGGAGATCCACGCCGACAGCGCGGCGGCCAGGCCGTAGAGGGTAAAGGCGAACGATGCCTGCGCCGGGGAGAAGCCGAGCTCTTTGATATAGTGCGACAGGAATGCCAGTTCAAAACCGTCACCGGTCATGAATACGGCAATGGCGATGTATCCCCAGAGCAGGTTCAGGGGTAAACCGAGCCACTGTTTATTATTGATGGACATAATGACCTCGTTTTTAGGGTACAGGAGGCCGCTCCGGTCAGTTCACCGGAGCGGTTATGGTGATAAAAATTAATGCTGCCGATAGTTCAGATCGTTTAAATACAGGGCCTTAAACTGCGCATAGCGCCGCATCAGGGTTTGATGGCGTACCGGGTCCGCGCGCCAGGTCTGCCAGATCTCCGGTTTTTCACAGACTTCGGCAATCGGTTTGCCCACCGCCAGGCAGGCCAGCCGCGCCGCGCCCAGCGCGCCGCCGGTCTCTCCGCCTTTGTGGGTCACCACCGGCATATCGAGAATATCGGCCAACAGCTGCGCCCAGAACGGGCTGCGGGCGCCGCCGCCAACCAGCGAACATTGTTCGATCTGCGTACCGCTCTCTTTTAGCACCTGCAGACCGTCGTTGATGCCGAAGCTCACCCCTTCCAGCACCGCGTAGCCGAGTTGGGCGCGCAGGCTGGAGTGGGTCATGCCCCAGAACATGCCGCGCGCGTCAGGATCGTTGTGCGGGGTACGTTCGCCGGAGAGATAGGGTAAGAAGAACGGCGCGTGGGACTTCTCCTCTACGCTAAGTTCGGCAATCTCCTCCAGCAGCGCCACTTCCGTGGTGCCGGTCAGGCGGCAGAACCACTGCAAACAGCTGGCGGCGCTGAGCATCACGCTCATCTGATGCCACAGATTCGGCAGCACGTGACAAAACGCATGGACCGCCGACTGCGGAGCCGGACGATAGGCGTCGGTCACCACAAACAGCACCCCGGAGGTGCCAAGCGAAATGAACGCATCCCCGGGCGAAACCGCGCCGACGCCTATGGCGCTGACCGCGTTATCGCCGCCGCCTCCGGCTACCGCTACCGAGGCGTTCAGCCCCCAGCGTTCGGCCACCTGCGGGTCAAGGGTGGCGGAAACCTCGCAGCCTTCGACCAGGGTCGGCATCTGGCTGCGCGCCAGGCCGCATTTATCCAGCAGAGCGTCGGACCAGTCGCGCTTCGCCACGTCCAGCCACAGCGTCCCGGCGGCGTCGGACATATCGGAGACTTTTTTACCGGTCATCCGGTAGCGCAGATAATCCTTCGGCAGCAGCACCGTGGCGGTGCGCTGAAAGTTTTCCGGCTCATGGCGACGCACCCACAGCAGCTTCGGCGCGGTAAAGCCCGGCATCGCCAGGTTTCCCGCCACCTGATGCAGCTCCGGCGCCATCTCTTCCAGCTCCGCGCACTCCGCGGCGCAGCGGGTGTCGTTCCACAGAATGGCCGGGCGAATCACCTCCCCCTCGGCATCCAACAGGACCGCGCCGTGCATCTGCCCGGAAAGGCCAATGGCCTTAATGGCCGGCCAGTGCTGGGCGCATTTTTCCCGCAGCGTGGTCATCAGATACTCCGTCGCCTCCCACCATGACTGCGGGGACTGTTCTGACCAGTGCGGATGGGGCCGCTGAATGCTCAGCGGCGCGCTATGGCTGGCGATAACCTCATTGTTCTCATCAATGACCAGCGCTTTGACTTCCGATGTGCCGAGATCGATACCCAGATACATAGCCACCTCTTAGTTAATCAGCGTAAAAACGGCCGCCACTTTTTCGCGCATCAGCGCGAGGAAATCGGCGTTTTCGGCCAGTTCGCCAAACAGCGCTGTATTACGGGCGTACAGGGCCACCGGATCCTGAGCTTCAAACATTTCATGTACCGCCTGAGCGTCGAGGATGCCGTCCTGGTACTGATACGGCAGGGTTCCTTTATGCCACTGTTCCATAAAGACGAAGAACAGCGCGGGCAGCATGGCGGTGGCTTCCGGGCGGACGCCGCGCTGGTAGCACTCCTGCAGGGTTGGGGCGATCATCGCCGGAATTTTCGAGAAGCCATCGGCGGCGACGCGCTGGTTGGTGTCCTGGATATATGGGTTGGTAAAGCGTTTGAGCACCACGTCGCGATAGGCCGGTAGGTCAATGCCGTTATCGCCGAGGCATGGGATCACATCTTCCGTAACGTAGCGGTCGGCAATGGCGTAGATGAAATCCGTTAGCGTGCTTTCATGAATGAACTGCTGGCCGATTAACGTTCCCGCCCACGCAATGCAGCTGTGCGACGAGTTCAGAATGCGAATTTTCGCCTCTTCGTAAGGAATAACCGACGCCACCATCTCAACCCCGACCGCTTCCAGGTTCGGGCGTTCATCGCGGAAGTTGTTTTCCACCACCCACTGGATAAAGGTCTCGCCCATCACCGGCGCTTTATCGTCAATGCCGGTCTGCGCTTTGATGCGCGCGGGCAGGTCCGCCGCCGGGCGCGGGGTGATGCGGTCTACCATGGTATTCGGACAGGTGGTGTTGGCGGCCATCCAGTCAATCACCACCTGCTTGCCGGTTAGCTGCAGGAACTCAACCATACCGTCGTGGAAGCGTTCGCCGTTATGGCGCACGTTATCGCAGTTCAACAGAGTCAGCGGCCCGGCGTTGTCCGCCATACGTTTTTCCAGAATCCGCGCGATAGTGCCGTAAATCGTTTTGCACTCCCCTGCCAGATCGGCCTGCAAATCGGGGTTGCTGGTTTCCAGCTTATAGCGGGTATTCAGGTAGTAGCCACCTTCCGTCACGGTGAAGGCGATGACTTTGGTCTGCGGGTTTGCCCCTTCGTTAATCAGCGGCTGCAGCCCGGCCTGCCACGGCAGCAGTTTCTGAATGGAGGTGATCTCTTCATATTCACGTTCCCCTTCCGGGCTGACGGTTTCCAGCACATAGCGCCCGCCCTGCGCCGCCAGCGCCTGAACCACCTGTTCGGCGTCGTTGCGGATATTCCCCGCCGCGATGTGCCAGCGTTTATCTCCGGAAGCGATCAGACGATGCAGATACCACGCCTGATGCGCGCGATGAAAAGAACCCAGACCAATGTGAAGCCATGTGAATTGATTGTTCATGTTCCGCTCTCCTTGAGTTGATGGCCTCACTGTAAATGATCAATTGACCAAAATAAGATCCACGGATCACAAAAGAACAATTACCCAATAAAATTACAAATGACCAGAAAAGAGCAAAAGCTTGCCAGTTTTCCCGACCACGGCGAGAATGCGGGTATTCGCCGGGCGAAATTATCGCCGCGGCCCGACACTTAGGGCAGGACAGCATGAGCAAAGAAGATGATATCCGGCTGGATCAAAAGGTCCGCGCCGCGTGGATGTACTACATCGCCGGGCAGAATCAGAGCGAGATCGCCAGCCAGCTTGGCACGTCGCGGCCGGTGGTACAGCGGCTGATCGCCGCCGCGAAAGAAGAAGGAATTGTGTCGATTAGCCTGCACCACCCGGTGGCGAACTGCCTCAACTATGCGCAGCTGCTGCAGGAGAAGTACCGGCTTATCGAGTGCAATATCGTGCCCGCCTTTAACGAAGAAAGCACCCTCGATAGCGTCTCCTTCGGCTGCTATCAGCTGATGGCCCGCTATCTGCAGGATGATAAAGAGAAAATCATCGGCCTGGGTTCCGGCCTGACCCTGAAAAAAGCGCTGCAGCGCATCGACTTCGATAGTCTGAACACCCGCTGCGTCGCCCTGATCAGCGCCATGGACGCCGACGGCCAATGTAACTATTACGATGACGTCCCGCTGCTGCTAACCAGCAAAATTAAAGCCAAGTACTATCAGTGGCCCGCGCCGCGCTACGCGCAGACCCAGGACGAGTACGACATGTGGTGCACCAGCCGGCTGTTTCGCAGCGTTTCCGCCGTCGCCCGCCGGGCGGACGTTATTTTTGTCGGCATTGGGCCATTAGGTACCCAAAGCCCCATCTTCAAAGACGGCTTTATCAATCAGGCACAGATGGATGAGCTGACCGCCCGCGGCGGTATCGGCGAGATCATGGGGCGCTTTATTGATGCCGAAGGCGGCGTGGTTGACAGCGAAATCAACAGAATGATTACAAGCTATGACATTCGCCAGAACCAGTGCCCGCGCATCGCGGTAGCGTGCGGCGAGTACAAACGTCCGGCGATTCTGGCGGCGCTTAAAGGTGGCTGGATCAATGGCCTGGTGACCGATGAACATACCGCCCGCTGGCTGCTGACGCGCTAACGTCAACCGCCAGAAAGCGGCTCAGCGGCTGCTCATCAACAGCGGCGGGATTTCAATCCGCTGCTGGCTGGCATCGCCGGAATCGATAATCTGAAACACCGCTTCCAGCATCGCCGGCACGTCCTGCTGCACCATGTCGATATCGTGCCCCAGCAGATAGACAAACGGGTCCCAGTCGAAGCAGCCCATCGGCGGCTGCTCGCTGCCGGTAAGTCCCGCCTGCGACAGCCAACGCACCACCCCTTCCAGCGATATTGTCGAGTTGACAAATAGCCCCGGCAATGGGGTCTTCGCGGTAGCAAACCGCTCCTGCAGGCAGGCCTCAACTTTGCCTTTTGAATAGCCGGGCGCCAGGATATTTTCCTGCGGCACGACCAGCCCCTGCTCCCGATGCGCATCGTGGAAGCCGCGTAAACGCTCGCGGGTGTTATGGTCGCTGCTGCGCCCGCCGATAAAGGTCAGCGGCGCCAGCGCTCCCCGGCGGCGAGCGCTGTTGGCGAGGATTTTGTGGGTCAGCGCCTTCGCGCCGCCGTAGTTATCCGATATCACCGACGGGGCGACAGAGCCCGGCAGGTCGAGATTGACCGTGGGCACGCCTGCCTGCTGGCACAGGGCGGTAATTGTGTCCGGATTGGTTGCCCCTGTGGCCACCACCCAGTCAACCTGCCAGGAGAGCATCGCTTTTACCGCTTCGATCTCCAGCTCCGGCCTCCGGCGCGTACAGGTGATAATCGGCAGCAGGCCGCGCGCTCGGGCCATCTCCTCAAAGCGCTCCGCCACCGACCCGAAATAGCGGTTATCGTATTTGGGGATAATCATACCGATGACGCGCGATTTTTTGCTGCGCAGCATGCTGGCCTGGCGGTTAATCGCATAGCCCTGCTCCTCGGCAATCCGCGTCACCTTTTCGGCAAGCTTCGCGCTGATGCGGCGCTTTTTCCAGTTGCCGTTGAGGATAGCGCTCACCGCGCTCGCCGAAACGCCGGACAGTTCAGCCAGGTCGTAAATCGTGATTTTCTTCATTTTCCCAACTTGCGTCACAAAATCATTTCGCTGTTAATTTCCCCACTTGCTCAATCGATGAAGCTAGCGCAACATGAGCTTCATCGATTGAGCTTCCATTTTACTTCCCGAAGTATTAACGCATTCAGCGTGAATACGCCAGCGAACATCAAAGAAATGACGCTCATATTCAATACCTTAACAAGTTTTCGTCTCCAGCGTCGAACGCGATGCCCTCTCGTTCGATAGTTCCAACCAGACTCTGTAAAGGATTATAAAATGAACCACTCTGTCTCCTCTATGAATACTTCCCTTAGCGGTAAAGTCGCCGCCATTACCGGCGCGGCGTCCGGTATCGGCCTCGAATGCGCCAGGACCCTGCTGGACGCTGGCGCAAAAGTGGTGCTTATCGACCGTGAAGGCGAGAAGCTCAACAAACTTATCGCCGAACTCGGCGAAAACGCCTTCGCCCTGCAGGTTGACCTGATGCAGGCGGATCAGGTCGATAATATTCTGCAGGGTATTTTGCAGCTCACCGGGCGTCTCGATATTTTCCACGCCAACGCCGGAGCGTACATCGGCGGGCCGGTGGCCGAGGGCGATCCGGACGTGTGGGACCGCGTGCTGCACCTCAACACTAACGCCGCCTTCCGCTGCGTGCGCAGCGTGCTGCCGCATCTTATCGCGCAAAAGTCCGGGGACATTATCTTCACCAGCTCTATCGCGGGGGTGGTGCCGGTTATCTGGGAGCCTATCTATACCGCATCGAAATTTGCCGTCCAGGCATTTGTGCATACTACCCGTCGCCAGGTTTCCCAGTACGGCGTGCGCGTTGGCGCCGTGCTGCCGGGCCCGGTGGTCACCGCCCTGCTGGACGACTGGCCGAAAGCCAAAATGGACGAAGCGCTGGCCAACGGCAGCCTGATGCAGCCGATTGAGGTGGCCGAGTCGGTGCTGTTTATGGTGACGCGCTCGAAAAACGTCACCGTGCGCGACATTGTGATCCTGCCGAACAGCGTGGATCTCTGACCGTTCAACCAGACTGTGTGAGAGGATGTTATGCAAATCGATACGCAACATATTATTGGCGTCGATGTCGGTTCGGGCAGCGTTCGCGCCGGGGTGTTCAATCTGCGGGGCGAGCTTCTCGCCCACGCGACGCGGGAAATTACCCTGTTTCGCAGCGCCGGAAGCGTGGTCGAACAGTCGAGCCGCGAGATCTGGCAGGCGGTGTGCTACTGCATTAAAACGGCGGTGGCCAGCGCCGGGGTCGCGCCGTCATCGATTGCCGGGATCGGCTTCGATGCCACCTGCTCGCTGGTGGTGATTGGCGATAACGACGCCCCGCTGGCGGTCGGGCCTTCGGAAGATGCGGAGCGCAACATTATCGTCTGGATGGATCACCGCGCCACCGGGCAGGCGGAAAAGATCAACGCCACGGGCCACGCCGTGCTGCAGTACGTCGGCGGTAAAATCTCGCCGGAGATGGAAACGCCGAAAATTCTCTGGCTGAAGGAGAACCGCCCGCACATTTACCAGCAGGCGCGCCACTTCTTCGACCTCGCCGATTATCTCACCTGGCGCTCGACCGGCGATTTAGCCCGCTCGGTCTGTACCGTGACCTGTAAATGGACCTACCTGGCGCATGAACAACGCTGGGATGCCGACTACTTCCGCCAGATTGGCCTTGAAGAGCTGGCGGATGAAGATTTTGTCCGTATCGGCCAGCGGATTGTCGATCCGGGAACCCCCTGCGGCGAAGGCCTTTGCGCCACGGCGGCAGAGGAGATGGGGCTGCCGATCGGTACGCCGGTGGCGGTCGGTATGATTGACGCCCACGCGGGCGGCATCGGCACCGTCGGCGTGCTTAACGGCGCGGTTAGCAATATGGCCTACGTCTTCGGCACCTCCTCCTGCACTATGACCACTACTCAGGAAGCGGTATTCGTGCCTGGCGTCTGGGGGCCGTATTACTCGGCGATGGTGCCAGGGTTCTGGCTGAGTGAGGGTGGTCAGAGCGCGGCTGGAGCGGCCATCGACCAGCTGCTGAGCTTCCATCCCGCCGCCGCCGAGGCTAAGGCGCTGGCCAGGGCGAGCGGCGTCCCGCTGCCGGTTTATCTTGCCGATAGCGTGCTGGCGAAAGTGGAACGTCCTTCTGCCGCGGTTAAACTCGCCGCCGGGCTGCACGTGGTGCCTGAATTTTTAGGTAATCGTGCGCCGCTGGCCGACCCGCATGCGAAAGCGATTATCGCCGGGCTGGGGATGGAGCGGGATCTGGACAACCTGATGGCGCTCTACGTCGCCGGATTGTGCGGCATCGGCTACGGCCTGCGGCAGATTATTGACGCCCAGAAGGCGTGCGGCATCCACAGCGAGAATATCGTCATCAGCGGCGGAGCCGGGCAGCATCCGCTGGTGCGCCAGCTGCTGGCGGACGCCTGCGGAGTGAGCGTGGTGAGTACCGAATCCAGCGAACCGGTGCTGTTAGGTTCGGCGATTCTCGGCGCGGTGGCCGGCCAGATTGCTCCGTCCCTGCCGGAAGCGATGAAGCAGTTTACCCGGGTGGATAAAACCTACCGCTGCGTTGCCCAGTATAGCGCCGATCATCAGCGGCGCTATGAAGCGTATAAAACGCTACAGCACACGGCGCGGCTGATTCGCGAGTAAGCAAGATCCCGGGCTGCGGCGTAAACGCCTTACCCGGGCTACCAGACCGCACGAAACCGTAGCCCGGCCAGGCGTAGCGCCGCCACGCGAGTGCTTAAGCGATGGTGACTTTGCCGTCCAGATAGACATCCTGCACGGCATTGATCAGCTTCACGCCGTCGGCCATCGATTTTTTAAACGCCTTACGGCCCAGAATCAGCCCCATGCCGCCCGCGCGCTTATTGATAACCGCGGTGCGCACGGCGTCGGAGAGATCGGTTTCCCCGCCCGCGGCGCCGCCGGAGTTAATCAGCCCGGCGCGACCCATATAGCAGTTCGCCAGCTGGTAACGCACCAGATCGATCGGATTATCGCTGGTGAGCTTGCTGTAAACCCGGTCATCAGTATAGCCGAAGTTCACCGCTTTATAGCCGCCGTTATTTTCCGCCATTTTCTGCTTCACGATATCCGCGCCGATGGTCGCCGCCAGATGGTTAGCCTGGCCGGTTAAGTCAGCGGAAACGTGGTAGTCGACGCCATCTTTCTTAAACGCCGAATTACGCAGATAGGCCCACAGTACGGTCACCAGGCCCAGTTCGTGCGCGCGCTCAAACGCAGCGGAGATTTCTTCGATTTGACGACGAGACTGTTCGGAACCGAAATAGATCGTCGCCCCGACCGCCACGGCCCCCATATTGAACGCCTGCTCAACGCTGGCGTACAGCGTCTGATCGTATTCGGTCGGGTAGCTCAGCGTTTCGTTATGGTTCAGCTTGACCAGGAAGGGGATGCGGTGCGCATAGCGGCGCGACACCGAGGCCAGCACGCCATAGGTGGAGGCCACGCAGTTACAACCGGCCTCAATGGCCAGTTCGACGATATTTTTCGGATCAAAGTACAGTGGGTTGGCGGCAAAAGAGGCGCCAGCAGAATGCTCTACGCCCTGGTCGACCGGCAGGATCGACAGATAGCCGGTTCCCGCCAGGCGGCCGGTGTTATACAGGGTTTGCATATTACGCAGCACCGCCGGCGGACGGTTGTTATCAACCATCACCCGATCGACGTAATCCGACCCCGGCAAATAGAGCTGGTCGGCTGGAATCGTCATACAGCGGTGCTGTAAAAGCGTGTCGGCATCTTTGCCAAGCAACTGCGTAATATCAGTCATAGCGATCTCCCGTAAGTGCCGGTCGAAACCGGCATGCGTTTTCCCAACCCAATTATTTTGGGCAGGTTAAGCCTGGTACCGACTCAGCAGATTTTCCAGCCGGGAGCCTATTTTTTCAGCATAGTCTGCTGACACGTTGTCTTGCCGTTTACCACCAGGCGTGGAAATGGTGGACCGGACCGATGCCGTGCCCCACTTCCAGCGAATCCGCCTGCGCCAGCGCCGCCGACAGCCAGCCCTTGGCTTCCGCCACGGTTCGCCCCCAATCCTCGTAACGCGGACGCAGGGCCGCCAGCGCCGCCGATAGCGTACAGCCGGTACCGTGGGTGTTTTTGGTCTGGACTCTCGGCGCGGTAAAGCGCTGTTCCCCGTCGCGGGTAAAGAGCCAGTCCGGGCTTTCCGCATCATCGAGATGGCCGCCTTTCATTAATACCGCTCCGCAGCCCATGCCCAGCAGCGCTCTGCCCTGCTCCAGCATCTCCTGTTCCGTTCTGGCATGCGGCGCATCCAGCAGCGCCGCCGCTTCCGGCAGGTTCGGGGTAATCAGCGAGACCTGCGGCAGCAGGCGCTGGCGCAGCGTCTCCACCGCCGACGCTGAGAGCAGCGGATCGCCGCTTTTCGCCAGCATGACGGTATCGAGCACCACATTTTTAATCTGATAACGCGCCAGCCGTTCCGCCACCGCCTCGACGATATCGGTTTCCGCCAGCATCCCGATTTTGGTGGTATCGATGCGCACATCGCTGAAAACCGAATCGAGCTGCGCGGCGACAAAATCAGGCTCTATCCGGTACACCGACTGGACGCCGCGGGTGTTTTGCGCCACCAGCGCGGTGATGACCGAGCAGCCGTAAGCGCCCAGCGCCGAGAAGGTTTTGAGATCCGCCTGGATCCCCGCGCCGCCGCTCGGGTCGGTGCCGGCGATGGTTAGCGCATTAATTCGTTTCACAGATCGCCTCCCGCATAGAGCGCATCGAGGAAGGCGGGAGTAAAGCTGCCGGGGCCGCCCTGCAGCGCCGCTTTCCCCCCCGCGAGCTTCATCAGACCGCAGGCCGCGGCCACGTTTTCCAGACGATCGCCGGGCATCGCCGCAGCGGCGGCAACCACCGCCGATAGCGCGCAGCCGGTGCCGACTACCCGGGTCATCAGCGGATCGCCGCCGGTGACCGCGCGCGTGCGCTGGCCGTCGGTCACGTAATCGACCTCGCCGGTTACCGCGACAACGGTATTCAGCTGGCGGGCCAGCGCCTGGGCCGCGGGCAGCGCTGCGGCGGCGGTATCGGTGGTATCGACGCCGCGCCCGCCGCCGCTCATTCCGGCCAGGGCCATAATTTCCGACGCATTACCGCGAACGGCGGCAGGCTGCAGCGCCAGCAGCTCCCGGCAAAATTCTGTCCGTAAGGTCAGCGCGCCGACCGCCACCGGGTCCAGCGCCCACGGTTTACCCGCCTGCTGCGCGCTGCGCGCCGCCGCACGCATCGCCGCCGCGCGTTCGACGGTCAGCGTACCGACATTAATCAGCAGCGCATCGGCAATAGCGGCAAACTGGCTGGCTTCGTCCGGGTCGATAACCATCGCCGGGGATGCGCCAATCGCTAACAGGACGTTGGCGGTAAAGGTCTGCACCACGTCGTTGGTCATGCAGTGAACAAGAGGAGAATGGCGGTGAAAAAGGTGCCGCAGATGGGCAATATGCGCGGGGTTCAGCAGGTCAGACATCGTTTGCTCCCGCCAGGCGATGAAGAAGCGACGACCCTGCGGTCTCTGACTTCCCTACGCTGGCATTATCCAGATCAGGTGGTACGGGTTTTTCTCAGCCTTCACAAGGAAGGGCACCCCGAGTCATTGAGAGATAAAAACGTTCTCAGCGGGCAGGTTACGGTAAGTCGCGGGACAACGCAAGCCGGCCCGGCGTAGGCATCCAAGCGCAAGGCAATTCAAAATTAACAATAAGCATTCAAATAATTAACAAAACAAACACTTTTGCAGATACGTGTTTATAGTTTAGGAGGCGTTACAGGATGTAACCCGACGTCATATCGAAATTAACGAGTGAATCAGCGTAACCCCATGAGGATTCCGATGAAATTAACACCAATTATGAAAAGTCTGGCTCTGGCAGGAATTATCTCGACTCTCCCTGTGACCAGCTGGGCCGAAACGTCGCCGAAAGAAGCCGCTGCGGCGACCAAACAGGCAAACGATGCGCTGTATAAACAGCTCCCCTTCTCCGACAACACCGACTTTACCAACGCGCATAAAGGTTTTATTGCCGCGCTTCCTACGGAAGTGATTAAAGGTGAGCAGGGCAACGTTATCTGGGGTAGCTCAGGTAGTGAGTAAAATTGTCTTCGTCGATCCCGGTAATCTGGAGGCGCGCAATCTGGAAGCCGACGCCCTGGAGCAGCTGGGCTATCAGGCGGAATCAGGACCGTGGCGTAATTTCTACCTGACCGGCGCGCAGGAGCTACGCAACGGCGTCGTGAAAGGCCCAACGCCGAATACCGCCAGCCCGGATACCGTGCGGGCCATGACCCCGGAAATGTTTTTCGACTATCTTGCGGTCCATATCAACGGCGAAAAAGCCGGAACCGCCAAAGCGGTGTTCAATATCGACCTTGGCAACGATGGCGGTAAATATAAGCTAGAGCTGGAAAACGGCGTGCTTAACCACACCGCCGATGCCGAAGCCAAAGACGCCGACGCTACCATCGCGCTGGATCGCGCCACCCTGAACAAAATCATTCTGAAAGAGGAAACGCTAAAACAGGCGGAGGATAAGGGTGAAGTCAAAGTGACCGGCGACGGCGCGAAGCTGGATGAGATGCTGGGCTATATGGATAAATTTGAGTTCTGGTTCAATATCGTGACGCCGTAAATAAGCTCCCGCGGCGGCCAGCTGCGGGACTTACCCCGTCCGGAGTTTCATTTGCTTTCCCCTCGCCGCAGGCACAAAATTATCAACAGGTATCACCCTGCGTCGAGGTATCGTTATGTCCGTTTATCACAATGCTCTGGTGCTGATCAACAGCAGCCTTGACGGCGTTCCGCTGCTGGCGCACGCCGCGAAAATGGCGGAAGAAAACGCTATGCGTATTACCATCGCCCATATCAGCACCGACTACCGGTCGCTTAATTATGTCTCCGACAGCCTGCTGGATGATGACGTTTCCCGGGAGGTGATTCAGGCCAAAGCGCTGCTCAATGAACTGGCCACCACGGTCGCCCTACCGGTGCAGACGCTATCGCTAGTGACCACGCGTCGTTTTGCCGATGTCGAAGCGTGCGTGCGGCAGCGGAATATTGATTTGATCATTGCCGGTCACCACAACCGGCTGCTGGGCGTTCTCGCTTCACACTCCCTGGAGTACATTAATCATCTCACCGTCGACGTGCTGATTAAGCATCTTCCCTGACAGCCTCTCCCGCAGGCGGCGCGCTGCGTTCGTCGGGCTCCCCTCCCCGCGCCGGTCAGCGCAGCGAACTTAGCAATAATGCGAAACATTCCTCAATCAGCGGCGGCAAGGGCTGCGGCCCGCGCATCAGCGCCACGGTTCGCGTCAGCGCGGGCTGCTGAAGCTGCGCCACCTTTAACGCCGGATCCTGAAGGTGGGTAGTATAAAGCTCAGGCAGAATCGCCACCGCCAGCCGGGAACGCACCAGGCCGTAAAGCGTTTCAATATAGTCAACCTGATAACGCGTATTCAGCGTGAGGCGATGGCTCTCCGCCAGCGCGCCGACCAGACGTTGAATATTGCCCTTTGAGAACACCGCGATATCGCGCCCCGCGAGCAGCTTCCACGGCAGATGCGGCTGCCCGGCCAGCGGATCGTTGCAGTGCAGCACCGCCACAAACGGATCGTCGCGCAGAGGATAAACCTGCAGCTCAGGCGGTAACGAACTGTCTATTGCGCCAACGGCAAAATCTATCTTTCCCGACTGCAGCTCGCAAAACAGGGCGTCGTTGGTCTGATCGTGAAACTCCACCCTCAGGCGCGGAAACGCCTGAGCCAGCGTTTGCGGCAGCAGCGGAAACAGCAGCGAGCTCACCGAGGGCACCAGCCCGATACGCACCGTACCATCGCCGCCGGCCTCGACTATCTGCTGCATATCCTGAAACGCCAGCTGCGCCACGCTCAGCACCCGCCGGGCGTGGGGCAAAATCGCCGCCCCCAGATCGGTTAAGGTCACCGCCGAGGCGGTGCGGTTGACCAGCTTGCCGCCGAGCACCGTCTCGATTTGCCGCAGCGCGCTGCTTAGCGCCGGCTGGCTGATAGCCAGCCGGTTAGCGGTGTCGGTAAAGTGGCGTAGCTGGGCCAGGGTCACAAAATACTGGATCTGCTTAAGGGAGAGCGCGGGCAGACGCTGCCAGGGTTCAGTCATCATGTTTTCATCAATGGTGAGCATGCAGAATAACCCGAGGTTATCGGGCGATAAATTTATTCATCTGGGCAAACGTTTGCTCTGCCCCTAGAGTATCCCCATTATCCTTGTGCCGGAGTTGTTATGTCCAGCAGTGCTGAAACCCGCCGCCGCGCCGTGCAGGCCGCACGCGGCGAATGCCCGTTCGATCTCTTATTAACCGACGCGCAGATCGTCGACATGGCCACCGGAGAGATCCGCGAGGCCGACGTCGGGATCGTCGGCGAAACCATCGCCAGCGTGCACCCGCGCGGCAGCCGCTCCGATGCCCACGAACGCCGCTCGCTGGCGGGATATTTCCTGTCGCCGGGGCTGATGGATACGCACGTCCACCTTGAAAGCTCCCACCTGCCGCCTGAACGCTATGCCGAAATCGTGCTGGCTCAGGGCACCACGGCGGTATTCTGGGACCCGCACGAGCTGGCCAACGTGCTGGGCGTCGAAGGCGTGCGCTACGCCGTCGCCGCCAGCCGCCATCTGCCGCTGCAGGTGATGGTCGCGGCGCCTTCCAGCGTGCCGTCGACGCCGGGACTGGAGATGTCCGGCGCCGATTTCGCCGGCGCGGAGATGGAAACCATGCTGGCCTGGCCGGAAGTTTGCGGCGTCGCCGAAGTGATGGACATGCACGGCGTGCTGCACGGCAGCGAGAGGATGCAGGAGATTATCCAGGCCGGTCTCAACAGCGGCAAGCTGATCGAAGGCCACGCCCGCGGTTTGCGCGGCGCGGATCTGCAGGCCTACCTTGCCGCCGGGGTCACCTCCGATCATGAGCTCACCTCGGCGGACGATGCGCTGGAAAAACTGCGCGCCGGGCTGACTATCGAAATTCGCGGCTCGCACCCTTACCTGCTGCCGGATATCGTTAACGCGCTAAAAACGCTGCCGCATCTCTCCTCGCAAATCACCGTCTGCACCGACGATGTGCCGCCGGATATGCTGCTGGAAAAAGGCGGCATTATCGCCCTGCTCAACCTGCTGATTGAGCACGGACTGCCGGCCACCGACGTCCTGCGCTTCGCCACCTTAAACGCGGCGATCCGTCTGCAGCGTAACGATCTGGGGCTGATTGCCGCCGGACGCCGCGCCGATCTGGTGGTTTTTGATTCATTAGAAAAGTTCGACGCGCGGGAGGTGTACGTCGCCGGGAAGCTGATTGCCCGCGAGGGCGCCCTGCTTGAGTCGATTCCGCCGGCGGCGGGTATTACCCCGCCGCGCGATACCCTGCAGATGCCGCCGCTCAGCCCTGACGATTTTATCCTCCGCGTCGGCGCGATTCGCCACGGCGTCGCCCGCCTGCGGCATATTCGCGGCGCGCGCTTTACCCAATGGGGAGAGGTTGAGGTGCAGGTCCGCGATGGCCGGGTGCAAATCCCGGACGGGTTTAGCCTGATTTGGGTTAAGCACCGCCACGGTCGTCACCAGGCGACGCCGCAAATTGCGCTGCTGGAAGGCTGGGGCGAGCTGCGCGGCGCCATCGCCACCAGCTACTCCCACGACTCCCACAACTTGGTGGTGCTCGGCCGCGATGCCGACGAGATGGCGCTGGCGGCAAACCGCCTGATCGCCTCCGGCGGCGGTATGGCGCTATCTCAGCAGGGAAAAATCCTTGCCCACGTGGCGATGCCGATTGCCGGAATGCTTTCCGACTTGCCCGCCCCGGAGCTGGCCAGACAGTTCCGCCAGCTTCGCGACCTGAGCGCGGAGGTCGCCGACTGGGAGCCGCCCTATCGCGTATTTAAGGCTATCGAAGGCACCTGCCTTGCCTGTAACGCCGGGCCGCATTTGACCGATTTAGGTTTGACCGACGGCAGCACCCGCCAGATCGTCGAACCGCTGATAGACTGCCGGGAAATCCCGGAACACACAGAACACAACAATAATCATCAGGGAGCCTGAGCATGGCCGACAATACCCTTCATTCATCCACGCAAGGAAGCTGGCTGGAGCGCCGTTTTGCCTTGTATTCCCGCGGCAGCACGCTGCGCACCGAATGCCTCGCGGGCATCACCGGCTTTCTCGCCGCCGCCTACCTGCTGGTGGTGATCCCCGGCCTGCTGGCGGTTGGCGGGATGGATAAAGGCGCGGCAACCACCGGCACGATTCTGGTGTTCGTCGGCGGCACGCTGCTGATGGCGTTTTATGCCAACCTGCCGTTTATCGTCGGGCCGGGCATCGGCGGCTCGGTGCTGGTCGGCGTCACGCTGGCGGGCAGC
This sequence comes from Klebsiella sp. OBRC7, assembly GCF_000293135.1. Classification (NCBI taxonomy): domain Bacteria; kingdom Pseudomonadati; phylum Pseudomonadota; class Gammaproteobacteria; order Enterobacterales; family Enterobacteriaceae; genus Klebsiella; species Klebsiella sp. OBRC7. The sequence goes on from NZ_ALNJ01000108.1 coordinate 62,920, forward strand.
GAAGGCATTGGCTGGCAGGTTGGTCTTGGGATCGCCTGCTGGTCGGGGATTCTGTTTTTCCTGCTAACCAGGTTCGGCCTGCGTGAAGTGGTGACCCGTTCGGTGCCGCAGTCGATCAAGCTCGGCCTGACGGCCTCCATTGGGCTGTTTGTCGCGGTGCTGGGTTTCCGTAACGCCGGGCTGGTGCTGGCTAACGCCAAAACCAACGCCCTGATGCTCGGCGATTTTCTCTCACCGGGGGCGTTGGTGGCGCTCTGCGGGCTGTTTCTGGCCATTGCCCTGCAGGCGAGAAAAATCCCCGGCTCAATTCTGTGGGCGATTCTCTTTGCCACCCTGGTCGGCATTCCGATGGGCGTCACCAGACTCCCGGGCAGCTTTATCGATATGCCGCATTCGCTGACGCCGGTGCTGGGGCAAATCGATATGCTGGGCGCGCTGAATATCGCCTTCCTGCCGTTCCTGTTCGTCTTTTTCGCCTCAGAGTTCTTTTCCACGATGGGCACCACGCTGGCGGTAGGCGGCGAAGCGGGCCTGCTGGATGAGGAAGGCAATATGCCGCATATCAATCGCCCGTTTATGGTTGACTCGATCGCCGCGGCCGTTGGTCCCTGGCTGGGCATTCCGGCGGCGACCGCGCTGATTGAATCCTCGGCGGCAGCGGAAGCCGGCGGCAAAACCGGGCTGACCGCGCTGTCGGCGGCGGTGATGTTCCTCCTGATGCTGCTGTTTACCCCGGTGGCGCTGATGATCCCGAAAGAGGCGACCGCGCCTGCGCTGATCCTCATTGGCCTGAACATGTTCAGCGGCCTGCGCAAAGTGGACCTGGCAAACTTCACCGACGGCCTGCCGGTGCTGATGATGGTGATGATTACGCTGATTGCCAATAGCTTCGGGACCGGGATTGCCGGCGGGCTGCTGTTTTATGTGGTGATTAAAACGATTGCCGGCAAGTGGCGGGAAATTCCCATCGGGCTGTGGATCCTTGCGATTCCGCTGGTCTACTACTTTGCCACGCTGGTGAAGCATTAAGCTTCGCACCGATCGTTCTCCCGGAGGCGGCGCTGGCGCGCCTGTCCGGGCTACCAATCCGTAGCCCGGCTAAGCGCAGCGCGAGCCGGGAACAAGCCACGCCGATTTATCACCCCAGTACCATTCCCGAGTCGGCGCTAGCGGCCCGCAGAGGGCGCGCGGGAATGAACCGCTTCGCACGCCTCTTTCACCGCCTCATACAGCAGCCGTACCGCAGGCGAAAGCTGCTTGCGGTGCGGGCAAATCATATTCAGCGGCACCACGTCGCCCTGATACTCCGGCAACAGCACCTGGAGCCGCCCTTCACGGATATCATCCCCGACGTCGAGTTCAGATTTGAACGCGATCCCCTCCCCGGCAACCGCCAGGCGGCGAATCACCTCCGCATCATCGCTCACGATAGTGCCGGCAACCTGCACGTAATGGACCTTCCCGTCCAGGCTCAGCGGCCAGCGATCGAACGCCCTGCCGCGCAGCACGTAGGTCAGCGCATTGTGCCGGGCCAAATCTTCCAGCGTCTTCGGTTCACCGTGTTCGGCTATCCAGCCGGGCGAGGCCACCAGCATCCGGCGGTTCTCCGGCGCGACGGGCAGGGAAATAAACGAGGCATCGTCGTTATCACCATAGCGAAACGCCACGTCCACCGGATCTTTAAATACGTCGGTCCGATGATCGGAAAACAGTATCCGCAGGCGCAGCGCGGGATGGTGCTGGCGAAAAGCGCGAAACACGCGCAGAAGCAAGTTGCGCCCCAGGTCGGACGGCACGGCAATTTGTAACGTACCGCGTACTTCGTCATCCGGCGTGCTGATTTTTTGCAGCCCCGCGTGCAGCGTATCAAGCATCTGCGTGGCATAGGGTAGCCAGGTTTCGCCTTCCGGCGTCAGGCGTAAACTCCGCGTCGAACGGGCAAAAAGACGGATATTCAGCGTCGTTTCCAGACGCTTGATCGCCGCGCTCACCTGCGCGGGCTGCAGCCCGGCCTCTCGCGCCGCATCGCTGAAGCTGCTTAACGCCGCAGCGCGGACAAACAATGCCAGATCTTCCAGCCGGAACATACACACTCCTCAACCCGGATTATTCTCAAAACAGGCGCGCGCCGATGAAAAACGGCGCTGCATCACCGTTTGCTTACACTTTTAACCAAACCAACGCTTGCCAATCCCTTGACGTATCAGGAATCATACGAGGCTGCGATTTTGTGTCCAGGATAATAATGGGGAAATTATGCGTAAAACAAAAATGATGCTTCTGGGCGTACTGTTGGCCTGCGCCAGCGGCGCGTGGGCGGCGACCGGCGAAGGTATACAGAAATATGAGCTGGATGGGGTCACCGCGGACTTCAAACAATTTCACATCGGCGATACCGTACCGCCGCTGTACCTCACGCCAGAATACAACATCAAGCAGTGGCAGCAGCGCAATTTGCCTGCGCCGGATGCCGGGACCCGCTGGACCTATATGGGCGGAAGCTACGTGCTGATTACCGAAACCGAGGGGAAAATCCTCAAAATTTATGATGGCGAGATTTTCTACCATCGCTAAAAGCTGAACGCCAGCGCGCTCTCCCTGCCGCTGGCGTTTTTTTGTGGCAAAGCGCTATTCGTTAAAGCGGTTCTGCTTTTGCATAAATTCCTCGACGGCAATATATGAAGCAACCTGCTCATAGAGCATTAAAATACTTAATATCAGATCGCCGCCGCTACGCAGTAAATCATCCGGGGCCGTACGACTCTTGTCATCCGATAAAAAAACAATCTGTTCAAAAATATCACTGTACTCACCATAAGCGCCAATCGGAATCTCAGCTATCGGGAGATGCTCCTGGCAATAACGCAACGCGTCTGCTGCTTTCTCCGGCAGCGAGCGCGTATGCATAAAAATAACCAGTAGTTCTCGTAACTTAACGATTAGAGCAATATTATTCATCATGCACTCCGGAAATGTGTACGGCTATAATTTCCTTCCATCGTTTTTATATACGTATTACTGATAACATCAACACTTCGCCAAATAAAAAGCCAAATTAAATCTCATCACGGCGAATTAAAATCGTTACTTCTTTGCTATTAAAGCTCGCACAACCGCCAGAGGAAAACAATGTTAGCAATATGTTTTATTGATTAATCTCAATATCGCTAAATGTGAATAAAAATAAATAATATTTAACAGCAATATTATTCGCGCGGTGATTATCTCCCCGGTAGAAAACCGGGGACGGAAAAAATAAAAAACCGCACGGCGAAAAGCGCCGGGCGGCTCAGGATAGTGAGGAGATTAGACCGCGCGGAAGGCTATCTCGCCGGGAATGACTTCCCCCTGCCAGTACAGCTGCGCCGCGACGCGGTCGGCCAGCTGGCGGTAGGTCTCGGTAAACTCGCTTTCCGGACGCGCAACCACCGTCGGCGTCCCTTTGTCGAGGTCTTCACGCAGGGTGATATGCAGCGGCAGCTGGCCCAGCAGCTGGGTATGATATTTCTCCGCCAGCTTCTGCGCGCCGCCGGTACCGAAAATCGGCTCGTGGTGTCCGCAGTTGCTGCAGATATGCATGCTCATGTTTTCCACGATACCCAGCACCGGGACCTCGACTTTTTCAAACATCACGATGCCTTTTTTGGCGTCGATCAGGGCAATATCCTGCGGCGTGGTGACGACGACCGCGCCGGTGACCGGAATGTTTTGCGCCAGCGTCAGCTGAATATCACCGGTGCCCGGCGGCATATCCAGTACCAGATAATCGAGATCCGGCCACAGCGTTTCCTGCAGCATCTGCATCAGCGCCTTGCTGGCCATCGGGCCGCGCCACACCATGGCGTTGTCGTCGGTCACCAGATAACCGATGGAGTTGGTAGCGAGACCGAATTTCATAATCGGCGCCATATGGGTGCCGTCCGGCGAAGTCGGACGCTGATCTTCCGCGCCGAGCATGGTCGGAATCGACGGCCCGTAAATATCGGCATCCAGAATGCCGACTTTCGCCCCTTCCGCCGCCAGCGCCAGCGCGAGGTTGACCGCCGTCGACGATTTACCCACCCCGCCCTTGCCGGAGCTGATGGCGATAATGTTTTTCACGCCGTTGATGCCCGGCTGATTTTTTACCCGCTGAAGCGTGGCGATGCTGTGCGTCAGCTTCCAGTCAATGGCTTTGGCGCCGGTAATGCGCAGCAGCTCGGCGCTGCACTGCTCCTTCAGCGCTTCAAACGCGCTGTTCCAGACGAACGGCATCTGAATTTCAATGTGCACGGTCTCGTCCAGCCAGGCGACGTGATGCAGCGCCTTCAGCGTAGTGAGGTTATGTTTCAGGGTTGGGTGCTGGAAATTAGCCAGGGTCCCGGCGACCATCGCGCGCAGACGCTCGGGGGATTTGGCCTGGGATTGCGAACTCATCCCGACTCCTTTGTTATTGTGAGTTGAATCTTGTGCGTTAAGTTTACCTTAAAGGGAATAATTCCCCCACCATAAGCTTTGGGCTTACCAAATTATTGCCTTTGCGGTAACATCAAAACCCCTTTTTACAATAGAAGATGTAATGCCCACTATGACTCAAGTCGCGAAGAAAATTCTGGTAACGTGCGCGCTGCCGTACGCAAACGGCTCAATCCACCTCGGCCACATGCTGGAGCACATCCAGGCTGATGTCTGGGTCCGTTACCAGCGAATGCGCGGCCACGAAGTCAACTTCATCTGCGCCGACGACGCCCACGGCACCCCGATCATGCTGAAAGCGCAGCAGCTCGGAATTACTCCGGAGCAGATGATTGGCGAAATGAGTCAGGAGCATCAGACCGATTTTGCTGGCTTCGACATCAGCTACGACAACTACCACTCCACGCACAGCGATGAAAACCGCGAGCTGTCGGAGCTTATCTACACGCGCCTGAAAGAGAACGGTTTTATCAAAAACCGCACCATCTCTCAGCTTTACGATCCGGAAAAAGGCATGTTCCTGCCGGACCGCTTTGTGAAAGGCACCTGTCCGAAGTGTAAATCACCGGATCAGTACGGCGATAACTGCGAAGTGTGCGGCGCGACCTACAGCCCGACCGAGCTTATCGAACCGAAATCGGTGGTATCCGGCGCGACGCCGGTGATGCGCGAGTCTGAGCACTTCTTCTTCGACCTGCCGTCGTTCAGCGAAATGCTGCAGGCGTGGACCCGCAGCGGCGCGCTGCAGGAGCAGGTGGCGAATAAAATGCAGGAGTGGTTCGAGTCCGGCCTGCAGCAGTGGGATATCTCCCGCGATGCCCCGTACTTCGGCTTCGAAATCCCGAACGCGCCGGGTAAATACTTCTACGTCTGGCTGGATGCGCCGATCGGCTACATGGGCTCCTTTAAGAACCTGTGCGACAAGCGCGGCGACGCCACCAGCTTCGACGAGTACTGGAAGAAAGACTCTACCGCCGAGCTGTACCACTTTATCGGCAAAGACATCGTTTACTTCCACAGCCTGTTCTGGCCGGCGATGCTGGAAGGCAGCGGCTTCCGCAAACCGACCAACCTGTTCGTTCACGGCTACGTGACGGTCAACGGCGCCAAGATGTCCAAGTCGCGCGGTACCTTTATTAAGGCCAGCACCTGGCTGAATCATTTTGACGCCGACAGCCTGCGCTACTACTACACCGCCAAGCTCTCGTCGCGTATCGATGATATCGACCTGAACCTGGAAGACTTCGTGCAGCGCGTCAACGCCGATATCGTCAACAAGGTGGTTAACCTTGCCTCGCGTAACGCCGGTTTCATCAACAAGCGTTTCGACGGCATGCTGTCCGCCGAGCTGGCCGATCCTCAGCTGTATAAAACCTTCACCGATGCGGCAGCAAGCATTGGCGATGCGTGGGACAGCCGCGAGTTCGGGAAAGCCATCCGCGAAATCATGGCGCTGGCCGACGTGGCAAACCGCTACGTTGACGAGCAGGCGCCGTGGGTGGTCGCCAAACAGGAAGGCCGCGACGCCGATCTGCAGGCCATCTGCACCATGGGCCTGAATATGTTCCGCGTGCTGATGACCTGGCTGAAGCCGGTTCTGCCGCAGCTGGCTGCCCGCGCCGAAGCGTTCCTCAACGGCGAACTGAGCTGGGATGCTATCCAGCAGCCGCTGCTTGGTCACAAGGTTAACGCCTTTAAAGCGCTGTATAACCGCATCGAAATGAAGCAGGTTGAGGCGCTGGTCGAGGCGTCGAAAGAAGAAGTGAAAGCGCTGTCAGCGCCGGTCACCGGCCCGCTGGCGGACGATCCGATTCAGGAAACTATCACCTTTGACGATTTCGCCAAAGTGGATATGCGCATCGCGCTGATTGAAAACGCCGAGTTCGTCGACGGTTCCGATAAGCTGCTGCGCCTGACGCTGGATCTCGGCGGCGAGAAGCGTAACGTCTTCTCCGGCATCCGCTCCGCCTACCCGGATCCGCAGGTGCTGATTGGCCGCCTGACGGTGATGGTCGCTAACCTGGCGCCGCGCAAAATGCGCTTCGGCATCTCTGAAGGCATGGTGATGGCCGCAGGTCCTGGCGGAAAAGATATCTTCCTGCTCAGCCCGGACAGCGGGGCTCAGCCGGGCCAGCAGGTCAAGTAAGGCTGTATAAAGCGCTGCTCCGGCAGCGCTTTTTTTTTAGAGCGCCAGGATATTGTCGACGATATCGTCCGCCGGATGCTGGCGCAGAAAGAAGAAAACGCTGGCATAAGCGCGAAACGGCCACTTCCGAGGATACGCCCGGCACCATCGCCCAATTCTGTATACAATTAGAGATGATGATTGATTAACAAGGAATGATAATGAAATTTAACCGCAGGATGACCGCCGCTCTGGGCGCCACGCTATTGATGGCCGCGCTTGTCGGCTGCGATAACAACAAAGATGAGGTCAAAACGTTTAACAATACGATCAACGGCGTTGATCTGACCTACACCTATCACTACAAAGGCGATGTCGTCACCCGCCAGGACGCGGAGAATACTATCCCCTATCAATCGCTCGGGGTAAGTAACGAAGAGCAGGCGCGCAAGGTCATCGACCCTATCGGCGCGGCCTACAGCAAAATCAAAGGCGTTACCCACAGCGTCGACTATAAAGAGAACGTCGCGCAGGAACACCTCTCCATCGACTTTAATCAGGCTAAAATCAGCGAGCTGTGTCACTTGCCGGGGGCCAGTTTTTCCGACTGTTCACAAAAGTTCATTTCGCTGAGCGAATCGGAGAAGTTGCTGAAATCGCAGGGTTTTAAAGAAGTGAAACAGCCCTGACTGGTGCGGAGTACTCCCGGCTTGCACTGCGCTGCGCCGGGCTACGGAGCCGTGTATTCAGTAGCCCGGCTCAGGCGTTTACGCCGCAAGCCGGGGGGGCATATCAGGATTTCGCGTGTTCGCGCTCGGTCAGTCCGCGCAGAAAGTAGCGCAGGAACTGGTCGCCGCATTCGCGGAAATTTTTATGATCCGGGGCGCGCATCATGGCGGTGATTTCCGGCATGGAGACGCGGAATTTCTGCTGGGTGAGGATAGCGAGAATATCATCCGTCTTCAGGGAGAAGGCAATGCGCAGCTTTTTCAGCACGATGTTATTATTCACCCGGCGTTCGACCGCCAGCGGAGGCGCGGACGCATCTTTACCGCGTTTGTCGTAAATCAGGCCGTTGAGGAAATTTGACAGCACGATATCCGGGCAGCGCACAAACCCCTCTTCGTCTTCTTTTTTCAGCCAGGGAACCAGCTGTTCCGCGCTGACCGGCGCATCCGCCAGGGCAAAAATACGAACCAGGCCGCTGTTATTGGTTTTCAGGGTGTAGCGCAGGCTACGGAGAATATCGTTACTGATCATATTGCCTTCATGATGAAAAAATCTGCCGCTAAGTCTATCACGATTCCGCCGTTTTACAGCCCAATCGCCTCTTTCAGGCTCTTCAGGTAGCGGCGGCTGACCGGCACCGTTTGCCCGGCGCGCATCAGCAGCTCCGCCTGGCCGTTCTCCTCAAAGCGGATCTCCTTAAGATGGGACATGTTGACCAGGTACTGACGATGGCAGCGCAGCAGCGGCGTTCGGCTCTCGAGCGTGCGCAGGGTGAGCTCGGTAAAGCCCTCCTTCCCTTCGCGGTCGGTCACGTAAATCCCGCTCATCCGGCTGCTGACAAAGGCCACATCTTCCATCTGCAGCAGCCAGATCCGGCTGTGTCCGGTGCAGGGAATATACTTTAGCGCCTGCTGGGTATCGTCGAGCACGGTCATATCCTGCAGGCTGCGCTCCTGGCGCAGGCGAAAGAGCGTTTTTTCCAGCCGGGCGGACTCAATCGGCTTCAGTAAATAATCAAACGCGTGCTCTTCAAAGGCCTTCACCGCGTACTCGTCAAACGCGGTAAGGAAGACGATATAGGGCCGATGCTGCGGATCGAGCATGCCGACCATCTCCAGACCGCTGATGCGCGGCATCTGGATATCCAGAAACAGCACGTCCGGGCGCAGCTTATGTACCGCGCCAATCGCCTCGACGGCATTCCCGCATTCGCCAACGATCTCAATATCAGGCTGGGTCTCCAGCAAAATACGCAGGTTTTCACGCGCCAGCGGCTCGTCGTCGACAATTAATACTTTTAACATGCGCTTTCCTCCAGAGGCAGTCTCAGCGTGACGCGGGTAAAACATTCCGGCTCGCAGGTTACGGTGATCCCGCAGTCGGTGCCAAAGCGCGCCCGCAGTCTGCGGTCGACCAGGTTCATACCCAGCCCGCTGGCGCTGGGTTTGTCCTGATACAGCCCGGCATTATCTTCAATATCCAGCTGCAGCCAGCGCTCTTGCTGACTGGCGCGGATGGTGATTTCGCCCACCCCAAGGTGCTGCGAAGTCCCGTGTTTAATCGCGTTTTCGACGATTGGCTGCAGGGTAAACGCCGGTAGCTGATGCTGCCCCAGCGCCTCGGGCACCAGCATATGAATCTGCAAATTGGTCTGAAAACGCGCTTTCTCAATCTGCAAATAGGCGTTCACATGTTCAATCTCATCGGCCAGGGTCACGATCTCCGCTGGCCGCTTCAGATTTTTGCGGAAAAAGGTCGACAGGTACTGCACCAGCTGCCCGGCCTGGTCGCTATCGCGGCGAATCACCGCTTTTAGCGTATTCAGCGCGTTGAACAAGAAGTGCGGATTCACCTGGGCGTGCAGCAGCTTGATTTCCGACTGCGTCAGCAGCGCCTTTTGCCGCTCATACTGTCCGGCCAGGATCTGCGCCGACAGCAGCTGCGCAATTCCCTCCCCCAGCGTGCGGTTGATGGAGCTAAACAGGCGGTTTTTCGCTTCATAGAGTTTAATGGTACCGATGACCCGCTGATTTTCGCCGCGCAGCGGGATAACCAGCGTCGAGCCCAGCTTGCAGTTCGGATGAATCGAGCAGCGGTAAGGCACCTCGTTGCCGTCGGCGTAAACGACTTCGCCGGTATCGATCGCCTTTTGGGTATAGAGCGAAGAGATGGGTTTGCCCGGGAGGTGGTGATCGTCGCCGATCCCGGTGAACGCCAGCAGCTTGTCGCGATCGGTTATCGCCACCGCGCCGATATCCAGCTCCTGGATCAGCACCTGCGCGACCTTCATGCTGTTCTCTTCGTTGAACCCCTGGCGCAGGATCCCCTCCGTCGAAGCGGCGACTTTCAGCGCCGTAGCCGAGAAGGCCGAGGTATATTTTTCAAACATCGCTCGCTTATCCAGCAGGATGCGCATAAATAGCGCCGCCCCGACGGTGTTGGTGACCATCATGGGCGCGGCGATGCTTTGTACCAGATGCAGGGCATCTTCGAACGGGCGAGCGATAAGCAGAATAATCAGCATCTGCACCATCTCGGCGAAAAAGGTGATCGCGCCGGCGGTGAGCGGGCTGAAGACTTTGTCCGGCCGCCCGCGTTTGACCAGAATACTGTGTACCAGCCCGCCGAGTAGCCCTTCTACGATGGTGGATACCATACAGCTCAGCGCGGTCATGCCGCCCAGAGAGTAGCGGTGAAGCCCGCCGGTCAGCCCCACCAGGCCACCAACCACCGGCCCGCCCAGCAGGCCCCCCATCACCGCGCCGATGGCGCGCGTATTGGCGATCGAGTCTTCGATATGCAGCCCGAAGTAGGTACCGAGGATGCAGAAAATGGAGAAGGTCACGTAGCACAGGAGCTTATGCGGCAGCCGGACGGTGACCTGCATTAACGGGATGAACAGCCGCGTTTTGCTCATCAGCCACGCAATGACCAAAAACACGCACATCTGCTGAAGCAGCAGCAACACCAGATCAAACTCGTACATACCCGCAGACCACACTTCATTTGAAAGCGCGTAACATACACTGCTTGCTTATAACTTTCTTTGAAGCAATACATGAAAATGATAATTCATGTTCAGGATCACATTTCTTCGCATCTCGCCGGTCTAAATCTGTACAAAAAACAGACAAAAATTCCCGCTTCGGCAAACAGCTTCTACAGTTAATGGAGGAGAACACTGCGGGAGGAGAAAATGGCGCTTTATACAATCGGCGAAGTTGCCCAGCTTTGCGATATCAATCCCGTGACGTTACGCGCCTGGCAGCGGCGCTACGGATTACTGAAACCCCAGCGTACCGACGGCGGCCACCGCCTGTTCAATGAATATGAGATAGACCGGATTCGCGAAATTAAACGCTGGATTGACTCCGGCGTGCAGGTCGGGAAAGTGAAAACGCTGCTGATGGATAATGAGCAGGAGATGGCCGACGGCTGGCGCAAGCAGCAGGAAATTTTGCTCGGTTATCTGCAAAACGGTAGCTATCATCGCCTGCGTATGTGGCTTAAGGAGCGCAACCACAGCGAGTCAGCGCAAATTCTGGTGAAGCACCTGATTAATCCATTACGCCAGCGCCTGCTTAGCCCGCAGCCCACCCTGCTGGCGCTGCGGGGCATCCTTGATGGTATTCTGATTAATCATATCGCCCGCACTCTTTCATCCACGGCAAAATATCCCGGCAGCCATGCGCTGGTTATCGGCTGGAATGTGAACGATATCACCCGGCTATGGCTGGAGGGCTGGATAGCCAGCGAACAGGGCTGGCGGGTGGACATTCTCGCCCATTCGCTGAACCAGCTCCGACCGGAGCTTTTCCCGGAGAGTACGCTGATGGTCTGGTGTGGAGAAGCGCCCTGTAGCGCCCAGGTCAATCAAATGCGCCTCTGGGAGCAGCAGGGGCAGATTATCTGGCTGAATCACGCCTCCGAGACGTCTCCCGGAGGCGGCGCCTGACGCGCCTGCCCGGGCTAAGGGTTACCGGCAATCTGTGGCCCGGTAGTCCGGCTAAGCGCAGCACAAGCCGGGAAGAAGCCCCAGCAATGTCACGTCGCAGCACATTCCCCGGGTTGCGGCGTAAACGCCTTACCCAGGCTACCGGCCCGCAGACGGTGATGAACCGTAGCCCGGCTAAGCGCAGCGCAAGCCGGGGGGTTGTCGTAGCTAAAAAGCAATTAATGTTTTATTAACACCTGCGCTTCACCGTATAATCCCTGCGTTAACATCAGGAGCCTATTATGAAGCCAGCGAAAATTGCGGTGATTACCCTGTTCTTATTTATGGCCATCAGCGGCATCGGCGGCGTGATGCTGGCCGGTTATTCATTTATTGTTCGCGGTGGTGTCGGCTGATTCGCCGGTTTAGCCGTTCAAACCCCCGGTCGACGATAATCGCCGCCAGCGCCACCAGCAGTGCCCCCTGAATCACATAAGCGGTATTAAATCCGCTGAGGCCGATAACAATCGGCGTGCCGAGCGTATTCGCGCCGACGGTTGAAGCAATGGTCGCCGTACCGATATTGACGATCGTCGAGGTACGAATTCCGGCCAGCATCACCGGCGCCGCCAGCGGCAGCTCAACTTTTATCAGCCTCTGCCAGCCGGTCATCCCCATTCCCTGAGCGATAGCTAACACACCGGACGGTACCGTCCCAATCCCGGCCAGCGTGCCCTGTAAAACCGGTAAGATGCCGTACAGCACCAGCGCAATAAGCGCGGGCTGCCAGCCAAACCCCATCACCGGAACCGCAATCGCCAGCACCGCGACCGGCGGAAACGTCTGCCCCATTGCGGCAATCGTCTCCACCAGCGGGCGAAACTCATGCCCCGCCGGACGGGTGACAGCAATCCCGGCGACGACGCCCACCACCGTAGCCGCGAGGCTGGAGAGCGCCACCAGCCAAAAGTGCGCCAGGGTAAGAGAAACAAAACTCTCCTGCTGATAAACCGGACGCGGCAGTTCGGGAAACAGCGCGCTGAACAGCGGCGCGCTGTAGGGCAACGCCAGCAGCAGCGCGATAAACATGGCGCTGAGCCACAGTAGCGGATCACGCAGCACCTTCACGCCGGGCCTCCTCGCGCAGCAGGTCGGCAAAATGCAGCGTCCCGCAGGCCTCTCCCTGCTCATCGACCACCGGCAGCACCTCGCGGCGATGAGCAACGAACTGCGACAGCGCCTCGCGCAGGGTCATCGTCACGTTTAACGCGTCCCCCGCCAGGCGCTCATCGCGGCGCAGATAATCACTCACGCCGCGTAGCGACAGCAGGCGCACGCCCAGTTCGCTACGGCCAAAGAACGTCTCCACAAACGCATTTTTTGGCTCCAGCAGCATCTGCAGCGGCTCGCCCTGCTGTACCACTCCGCCGCCGTCCATCAGCACCAGATGGTCCGCCAGCCGCAGCGCCTCATCGATATCGTGAGTCACCAGCACAATCGTGCGTCCCAGCAGGCGATGAATGCGGATCATCTCCTGCTGCAAGGCTTCGCGCGTCACCGGATCGAGCGCGCCGAAGGGTTCATCCATCAGCAGCACTTCCGGGTTGGCGGCCAGCGCGCGCGCCACGCCGACGCGCTGCTGCTGGCCGCCGGAAAGCTGATGCGGGTAGCGTTCCCGCAAGCCCGGCTCCAGCCCCAGCAAGGCCATCAGCTCATCGACCCGCGCCTCGATCTTCTGCCGCGACCACTTTTGCAGCTGCGGGACGGTGGCAATGTTCTGCGCCACCGTCCAGTGGGGGAACAGGCCGATGGACTGGATGGCGTAGCCCATCCTGCGGCGCAGTTCGAGCACCGGCTGCTGGCGAATATCCTGCCCGGCGAAACGGATCGTCCCGCTGTCGTGCTCCACCAGACGATTAATCATCTTCAGCGTGGTCGACTTCCCCGAGCCGGAGGTGCCAATCAGCACCGAAAATGCCCCCTCCCGCAGATGCAGATTGAGGTTTTTCACCGCGGGCTCTCCGGCAAAGGCTTTATTGACGCCCTCGAACTCAATCACCGGCCTCTCCTTTCAGTAATGCGCCCCACAGCGCGAATAACGCATCCACCACCACCGCCAGCGCGATGGTCGGGATAACCCCCAGCAGCACCAGATCCAGCGCGCTGCTGAGCAGCCCCTGGAAAACCAGCGCGCCGAAGCCGCCCGCGCCAATCAGGGCCGCCACCACCGCCATGCCCACGGTTTGTACGCTGACCACCCGCAGGCTGCGCAACAACACCGGCAACGCCAGCGGTAGCTGTACCTGACGAAAGCGCTGCCCGCCGCTCATCCCCATCGCCGTCGCGCTCTCCAGCGCTTCGCGCGGCACCTGCTGAAGGCCGATCGTCACCCCGCGCACCAGCGGCAATAGCGCATACAACACCAGCGCAATCAGCGCCGGCGTGATGCCGGTGCCGGAAACACCGAGCTGCGCCAGCGACGGAAACTGGCGCGCCAGCCCGGCCAGCGGCGCGATAAGCAGGCCAAAAAGCGCGACGGAGGGAACGGTCTGAATCACGTTGAGAGCGGCAAAAACCGGCGATTGCCAGCGGGGATAGCGCCAGAGCCAGACGCCAACGGGCAAGCCAATCAGCAGCCCCGGCAGCAGGGTCCCCAACAGTAGCGTCACATGCTGGGACAGCGCATCGTCAAACACCTCGCGGCGATTGAAATACTCTTTCAGCAAAGAGAGGCCATCGAGCGCGCCGAGCCCCAGCAGCAGGGCGGGCAGCAGCCAGACCTGCGCGTTCAGCAGCCAGCGCCACAGGGCTCGGGACGTCAGGCGACGAACCGCATCGCTGGCGATAAGCAGGCACAGGGCCAGCGCCAGCCACAGGCCGCTTCCCGGCGAGGTGCGGGCCAGCGGAGAACCGCTCTGAGCCAGCTGTACCGCCGCACTGCCGGCCCCCCACAGCAGTAAAGGCAGCAGCAGATCCGCCAGCAGGAAGATAACCAGCAGCGGGAGACGCCCGGGACGCCAGCTCAGCAGCGCTATCAGCAGCCCTGCCGCCCCCTGTACGCCCGCCAGCCAGGGCCAGACCTGCCATAGCCAGCGCCCCTCGCCGGATAAAAGGCGGTTAGGCGCATAGTTGATAAACGGCAGCGGCATCGCCAGCAGCAGGAGGAATGCCAGCAGCAGCGCAACCCGGTTACCGCAACGAGTGGTCACGCGCGCCCTACTTCAGCAGCCCTTTCTGTTGCAGATAGTCGGCGGCGACTTTCTTTGCATCCAGGCCCTCAACCGCAATACTGGCGTTCAGCTTTTGCAGCGTCTTTTCATCCAGGCTGGCGAAGACCGGCTGTAGCCAGTCGGCCATCTGCGGATACGCTTTTAACACCGCTTCACGTACGACCGGCGTGGGCGCATAAATCGGCTGCACGCCCTTCGGGTCGCTCAGGGTTTGCAGACCCAGCGCGGCGACCGGGCCATCGGTACCGTAGGCCATCGCCGCATTCACGCCGGAGGTTTGCTGCGCCGCCGCTTTGATGGTGACCGCCGTATCGCCCCCCGCCAGCGACAGCAGCTGATTTTGCTTGAGCGTGAAGTTGTAGGCTTTTTCAAACGCCGGCAGCGCGTCCGGCCGTTCAATAAATTCCGCCGAGGCGGCCAGCTTAAAGTCACCGCCCTTTTTCAGATAGCCGGCAAGGTCGCTTAATGAGGCGAGGTGGTTTTTCTCCGCCAGATCCTGACGGACGGCGATAGTCCAGGTGTTGTTGGCCGGAGCCGGGGTAAGCCAGATGAGCTTATTCTTTTCCGCATCCAGCTTTTTAACTTTTTCATATCCCTGCTGCGCGTTTTTCCACGCCGGGTCGTTCTCCTCTTTGAAGAAGAACGCGCCGTTGCCGGTATATTCCGGGTAAATGTCCAGCTCACCGGCGGTTATCGCCCCGCGCACCACCGGGGTGGTGCCGAGCTGGATTTTATTGACGGTTTTCACCCCGTGGCTTTCCAGAACCTGCAAAATAATATTGCCGAGCAGCGCCCCTTCGGTGTCAATTTTTGAGCCGACCTTAACCGGCTCCGCCGCCTGCAGCGGCAGGCTTATCAGGGCCGCCAGCGCCAGCGTGCCGGACCACATACTTGCCTTAATCATCCTCGCGTCCCTCTTTAATTTGCGCTCCATTAACAGGAGCTTAAGCAAAAAGCGTAGTTCATTTGGGGCGGAGCGGAAAAAGAAAAGGCCGATAAATCGGCCTTTGGGGTAAGGTATGCGTGTTCCCGGGTGGCGGCAGCAGCCTTACCCGGGGGACAAATCACCATTACAGCAGTTCAAACTCGCTCTGCTTCACGCGGGCGGAGTCGACGCCGATAAAGACGTTGAATTTACCCGGCTCGGCGTCGTACTTCATCTGCTGGTTCCAGAACTTCAGCGCTTCTACGTCAATCGGGAAGCTGACGGTTTGCGTCTCGCCCGGCTTGAGGGTCACCTTTTTAAAGCCGCGCAGCATTTTCACCGGACGGCTCATGGAAGCGGTAACGTCCTGCAGATAAAGCTGAATCACCGTCGCCCCTTCGCGCTTGCCGGTATTGGTTACCTGCACGCTGGCGGTCACGCTGCCGTCGCGCTGCAGGGTCGGCGCCGACATTTTCACGTCGGAAACGCTAAAGGTGGCGTAACTCAGGCCGTAGCCAAACGGATAGAGCGGGCCGTTGGCCTCGTCAAAGTAGCGCGAGGTGTACTTGTTTGGCTTATCCGCATTGTACGGGCGACCGGTGTTGAGATGGCTGTAGTAGGTCGGGATCTGCCCGACCGAGCGCGGGAAGGACATGGGCAGCTTGCCAGACGGGTTGTAGTCGCCGAACAGCACATCGGCAATCGCGTTGCCGCCTTCGGTACCGGCAAACCAGGTTTCAAGGATCGCATCGGCCTGCTGATCCTCTTTCACCAGCGCCAGCGGACGACCGTTCATCAGCACCAGCACCAGCGGTTTACCGGTCGCTTTCAGCGCGCTAATCAGGGCGCGCTGGCTCTGCGGCAGGGTGATGTCGGTACGGCTGGAGGCTTCGTGGGCCATGCCCTGTGCCTCACCCACCACGGCAACCACCACGTCGGACTGCTTCGCCGCCGCCACCGCTTCGTCAATCATCTCCTGCGGCGAGCGCGAGTCAACCTGCACCGCTTTCTCGTAAAGATTGAGGAAGTCGACGATGCCTTTATCGTCGGTCACGTTGGCGCCTTTGGCATAGATAATCTTGCCTTTGTCGCCCAGCGCGTTCTGCATACCGGTCAGCACGGTCACCGACTGATCGGCCACGCCCGCCGCCGACCAGCTGCCCATCATGTCGCGCTTGCTGTCGGCCAGGGCGCCGATCACCGCGATAGTGCCCGATTTTTTCAGCGGCAGCGTATCGAGGCGGTTTTTCAGCAGCACCAGGCTTTCGCGCGCCACTTCGCGCGCTTCTTTGCGATGCAGGCGGCTTTCGGCGTTGGTATCCTGCGGATCGGAATCTTTCGGCCCCAGGTGGCTATACGGGTCGTTAAACAGGCCCATATCATATTTCACGTTCAGCACGTGGCGGGTCGCGTCATCCAGCTCCGCCATCGTCACCTTACCTGACTTCACCAGTCCCGGCAGATACTTGCTGTAGTACTCGTCGCTCATGCTCATATTGATGCCGGACTTCAGCGCCACGCGCACCGCGTCTTCCGGGTCCGACGCCACGCCGTGTTTGATCAGCTCTTTGATAGCGCCATGGTCGGAGACGGTAATGCCTTTGAAGCCCCACTGGTCGCGCAGCACGTCCTTGAGCAGCCAGGCGTCGGAGGTCGCCGGGGTGCCGTTAAGCGAGTTGAGGGCCACCATAACCGCGCCGCTGCCCGCATCCAGCCCCGCTTTGTAGGGCGGCATATAGTCGTTGAACAGGCGCTGCGGGCTCATATCAACGGTGTTGTACTCTTTGCCGCCTTCGACCGCGCCGTAGGCGGCAAAGTGCTTGACGCTGGTCATCACCGAGTAGCGCTCGGCCGGGCTTTTCCCCTGCATCGACTCCACCATCGCTCTGCCCATCTCGGTGGTCAGGTAGGTATCTTCCCCGAACCCTTCCGAAGCGCGGCCCCAGCGCGGATCGCGGGAGACGTCGACCATCGGCGCCCAGGTCATGTTCAGGCCATCATCGGCCGCTTCGTACGCCGATACTCGCCCGACGGTATTCACCGCGTCGAGATTAAAAGAGGAGGCCAGACCAAGGCTAATCGGGAAAACGGTGCGCTGGCCGTGGAGCACGTCATAGGCGAAAAAGAGCGGGATTTTCAGGCGGCTGAGTTCCATCACCTGATCCTGCATAGTGCGGATATCATGGCGGGTCACGGTGTTAAAAATCGCCCCCACCTGGCCTTCTTTGATCATTTCGCGGATAGCCTCTTTCGGGTTATCCGGGCCGACGCTAATTAAGCGCAGCTGACCGATTTTTTCATCCACCGTCATTTTCGTCAGCAGTTCCGTCACAAACGCATCCCGCGCCTGCGGCGTTAAGGGATGATTGCCGAACAATTCATCCGCCAGCGCCGGTTGCAGCGCCAGGCTCACAGCGACGCCTACAGTACAAAGCCATTTCATTTTTATCCCTCATTGTTCCAGTCGACCAGATCGGCGAAAAGATAGCAAAAATCGAAGTCTGCCATAAACATAAACGAGACGCCTGAATAAAGCGCGCGTTGTTCTCTGATTTTTCGAAACATTGATGCATCAAATTGTCATACAAAGCGCTATTCTTATTTTTGATAATTTTGTACCACCACAAGGAGTGGAACATGTCATCTGCAACAACCTATAACAACGCTTTTCTGGCTGAACTCGCCCGTCTGGTCGGCTCATCCCATCTGCTCACCGACCCGGCTAAAACCCAGCGCTACCGTAAAGGCTTTCGATCCGGCCAGGGCGACGCGCTGGCGGTGGTCTTTCCCGGTACCCTGCTGGAGCTGTGGCGCGTGCTAAACGCCTGCGTCAACGCCGATAAAATCATTCTGATGCAGGCGGCCAACACCGGCCTGACCGAAGGCTCAACGCCGAACGGTAACGATTATGACCGCGATATCGTCATTATCAGCACCCTGCGCCTGGATAAACTGCATCTGCTGGATAAAGGCGAGCAGGTGCTGGCTTATCCCGGCACGACGCTCTATTCGCTGGAAAAAGCGCTGAAGCCGCTGGGTCGCGAACCGCACTCGGTCATTGGTTCATCCTGCATCGGAGCATCGGTGGTCGGCGGGATCTGCAACAACTCCGGCGGCTCGCTGGTCCAGCGCGGCCCGGCGTACACCGAAATGTCGCTGTACGCGCAAATTGATGAAAACGGCAAGCTGACGCTGGTGAACCACCTTGGCATCGACCTCGGCACCACGCCGGAGCAAATCCTCAGCCGCCTCGACGACGAACGGGTTAAAGATGAAGATGTCCGCCACGATGGCCGCCACGCCCACGATCATGATTACGTCACCCGCGTGCGCGACGTGAATGCCGATACTCCGGCGCGCTACAACGCCGACCCGGACCGCCTGTTTGAATCTTCGGGCTGCGCCGGCAAGCTGGCGGTATTCGCCGTGCGCCTCGATACCTTCCCGGCGGAAAAACGCCAGCAGGTGTTCTACATCGGCACCAACCGCCCGGACGTGCTGACCGAAATTCGCCGCCATATTCTCGCCGAGTTCAACCATCTGCCGGTGGCGGGCGAGTACATGCACCGCGATATTTACGACATCGCCGAGCAGTACGGCAAAGACACCTTCCTGATGATCGACAAGCTCGGCACCGATAAAATGCCGTTCTTCTTTACCATGAAGGGCCGCACCGACGCGATGCTGGAGAAAGTGTCGCTGTTTAAGCCGCACTTCACCGACCGCTTTATGCAAAAGCTGGGTCACGTCTTCCCGTCGCACCTGCCGGAGCGAATGAAAACCTGGCGCGATAAATACGAACACCATCTGCTGCTGAAAATGGCGGGCGACGGCATCGAAGAGGCTCAGGCCTGGCTCGGGGAATATTTCCAGAATGCCGAAGGGGATTTCTTCGTCTGCACCGCAGAAGAAGGCAGCAAAGCCTTCCTGCACCGCTTTGCCGCCGCGGGTGCGGCGATCCGCTACCAGGCGGTTCACGCCGATGAGGTGGAAGATATTCTGGCGCTGGACATCGCCCTGCGCCGTAACGACACCGAATGGTTTGAGCATCTTCCCGCCGATATCGATAGCCAGCTGGTGCATAAGCTCTATTACGGCCACTTTATGTGCCACGTTTTCCATCAGGATTACATCGTGAAAAAAGGCGTCGATGCCCACGAACTGAAAGAGAAAATGCTGGTGCTGCTGAAGGAGCGGGGCGCCCAATATCCGGCCGAGCATAACGTCGGCCATCTGTATGAAGCGCCGGAAAGCTTAAAACGCTTCTATCGCGAAAACGATCCCACCAACAGCATGAACCCGGGGATTGGCAAAACCAGTAAGCAAAAATACTGGGGCGAAGCGCAGGAGAAACCGACGAGCGCGACCGAACCGCAATAATCCGCACGGGGGACTGTTCAGCCGCGGGGCTTCTGTATTACGCTGCACGCCGGAGAAATTTCCTCTCCGGCAAACCCGTTTAAGGAATTAATCCATCATGTCCGCAGTGGATAAGCTACACGACGCTGACTTAGAGATCCGCGAAGCGCTGCCCGATGACGCCCACGCTATCGCCGCGCTGTACGTCTGGCACGTGCTCAATGGACGCGCCTCTTTTGAAGAGATCCCGCCAACCGTGGATGAGATGCGCAAGCGTATCAAAACCGTGCGCGATAGCGGGCTGCCGTGGCTGGTTGCCCTGTGGCGCGGCACCATCGTCGGCTACTGCTACGCCACCTTTTACCGCCCGCGTCCGGCCTACCGCTACACCCTGGAAGAGTCGATTTACGTTGAGGCGGGAATGGGAGGACGCGGTATCGGCAGCGCCCTGCTCTCCCGGTTAATTGAGAAATGCGAACAGGGACCGTGGCGACAAATGCTGGCGATTATCGGCGACGGCCACAGTAACGCCGGGTCGATTGCGATTCATAAAAAGTTCGGTTTTAGCGTGGCGGGTCAGCTGCGCAGCGTCGGCTATAAGATGGGCGACTGGCGGGATACCTTGATTATGCAGCGCCCGCTCGGCGATGGCGACTGGACGCTGCCGGAGTAACCCCCCGGCTCGCGCTGCGCTTAGCCGGGCTACGGTATAGCGCGATTCTGTAGCCCGGATAAGGCGTTTACGCCGTAATCCGGGGAAATGGAGGTTAATCGTTCTGCGCGGTCTGCGCGCCGCCTTTCAGCATCGCGTCGGCCATCTGCGCTTCACGCTGCTTTTTATAGCTGAGCGCGGAAGCCGGAACCGGCATCACTTTTCCCGTTTCAATCCACGTTCTCAGACGGCTGGCGTCGGCAAAGTGGGTATATTTACCAAACGCATCCATCACCACCAGCGCCACCGGGCGCTGATTAATCACCGTCCGCATAATCAGGCAGTGGCCCGCCGCGTTAGTAAAGCCGGTCTTGGTCAGCTGTATATTCCAGTTGTCGCGGTAGACCAGATGGTTGGTATTGCGTAACGGTAGCGTGTAGGCCGGGTGGGCGAATGTCGCCATATCTTCTTTGGTGGTGCTCAGCTGGCCAATCAGCGGATACTGCTCGCTGGCGATCAGCAGCTTACTCAGATCGCGCGCGGTAGAGACGTTATGAATCGACAGGCCGGTGGGCTCAACGTAACGGGTACGGGTCATCCCCAGCGCCTGAGCCTTGGCGTTCATCGCGCGGATAAACGCGTCGTAGCCGCCCGGATAATGGTGCGCCAGGCTGGCGGCGGCGCGGTTTTCCGACGACATTAGCGCCAGCAGCAGCATATTGCGGCGGCTGATTTGGCTGTTCAGGCGAACGCGCGAATAGATCCCTTTCATCTCAGGCGTCTGGCTGATATCAACGGTCAGCATCTCATCAAGCGGCAGATGGGCATCAAGCACCACCATCGCGGTCATCACCTTGGTGATCGACGCCATCGGGCGAACCAGGTCCGGCTGGCTGGCATAGATGATTTTTTTGCTGGCAAGGTCGACGATCATCGCACTACCGGAAGCGATATCCGGCTGGGAGGCGGTCACCGCCGTGGAGGTTTTAGCCAACGCCTGGGGCGCAAAAGGCACAGCCAGCAGCAACGTCAGGCTGAGCAAAGAAACTCGAAATTTGGTCATCGTGAACATTCTGAAAAGTATTTTTGCACGTTATGAACGTACGCCGCGGCGCTGGGGTGATGACGCCGCTGGCAAAAATCATCATACCCTGTCAGAACGCGAGCTGGCTAATAAGAATCGTGAACAAATGCTGCATTGCCGACATAAAAATCTATTTATGCCGGCAATGAGTTAAATCAGAAGAGCCGATATCCGTATCCCCAGAGAATGACGGTGATCGCCAGCAGCACTTCCAGCACCAGCACCCCTATCGCCAGAGTCGAGCTGGCGAAGCTCAACCCCTCTTCTTTGTTGATTCCCAGGAACGTGGGAATACCGAGATACAGCAGATAGCCGGTATAAAGCAGCGCAACGGTTCCCACCAGCGCGCACAGCCACACCAGCGGATAGAGCGCCACGATCCCGCTGAGAAAAAGCGGCGTGGCGACATAGCCGGCGAAAACCATACAGCGCTTAAGCGATGGCCGCTGCGGATAGCTTCGTGCCATCCACCAGATAACCCGCCCCATCACCGCGACCCCGGCGAGCATGACGGCATAAAACAGCACCGCCAGGGCCAGCCCGGTCATCAGCGACAGTTTTACCACCGTGCCGTCGCCGAAGTTCCAGCCCAGCTGCGTGGTGCCGATAAAGGCGCAGATAACCGGAACCGCCGCCATGACCAGCACATGGTGCGTATAGTGATGCGAAACGGTTTCGTTTTCGCTTTTAATAACGCTCATCTCTTGATTAGGATGAGAGAAGAGCCCCCAGACATGGTTCATAGCGTCCCCCTTGTCACGGCGTGGTACAGCACTGATCCAAGTATAATTCACCTTGTAGATTATTTTGTGTACAGCGAGAAAAATGCGCTTCCCCGGCATTTTTATCATCAGGGTGTATGATTAAGGGAATGACGTTTTATGGAGTTAATCTTTATATGGATATCAATAACCTGATTTCCCAGTACGGCTACGCGGCGCTGGTCATTGGCAGCATGGCGGAAGGCGAAACCATTACGCTGCTCGGCGGCGTGGCGGCACATCAGGGATTATTGAAGTTCTGGCTGGTGGTTATTTCGGTCGCCCTCGGCGGGATGATTGGCGATCAGCTGCTTTATTTGCTCGGCAGACGCTTTGGCGGACGGATCCTGCGGCGGTTTGCGCGCCAGAAAAAACGGATCCAGAAAGCCCAGCGTATGATCCAGCGTCGCCCCTACCTGTTTGTCATCGGCACCCGCTTTATGTACGGCTTCCGGGTTATCGGCCCACTGCTGATTGGCGCCAGCCGCCTGCCGCCGAAGGTGTTTCTGCCGCTGAATATTGTCGGCGCGATTATCTGGGCGTTAATTTTTACCACGCTCGGCTATCTCGGCGGGGAAGCGATTGGCCCGTGGCTGCATCATCTGGACGCGCATCTCAAGCACTGGATCTGGCTGATTCTGGCGGTGGTGCTGGTGGTTGCGGCGCACTGGTGGCTAAAGCGCCGCGAGGCAAAGAAGAAAGAGTAACGAGAGCTCCCGGATGGCGGCGTAAACGCCTTATCCGGGCGACAACCCCACATACCACACAATCTGTAGCCCGGCTAAGCGCAGCGCGAGCCGGGGAAAAGAACTACTTCGCCGCCTGATGATACCCGCCGCCCAGCGCGGAGGTCAGCTGGATGCTGGCATCAAGCCACTGGCCGTGCAGGCGCAGCGCGGTGACGCGCTCCTGCAGCGCCGGCAGCTTCGCCAGGCTGACGCGCGAGCCGGAAATAATCCCGGCGTTCATCCGCGCCTGCGCCAGCGCGACCATCCGCTGAGCATCTTTTTCAACCTGCTGCTGCTGCTGATTTTTCGCCATCAGCGTTTCCATCTGGCTGGCGGTTTTCGCCACCTGATTAACCGCATCGACCACTGCTTTGTTGTACTTCGCTATCGACAGGGCGTTTTGCGCGCTGGCGATATCCAGATTCGCGTTCAGGCGGCCGCTATCAAAGATCGGCAGGGTCAGCCCGGCGGTGACGCCCATCTGCTGGGCAGAGTGGCGGAAGAGATCGCTGAGATGCAGGGCATCCTGCTGCAGGAAGGCCATCAGGTTGATATCCGGATAAAACGCGGCTTTCGCGGCATCAACTTCGCTTAATGAAGCCTCGATATACCAGTGGGCAACCTGCAGGTCCGGGCGTCGCGCCAGCAGCTCATAGCCCAGCTGGTTGGGCATTTGCGCGCTGACGGCGGGTAAATCCGCCGGATGAAGATTCAACGCCTGGCTCTGACTGTTGGTCAGCGCCATCAGCCGCGCTTCAATCTCCTTCATATTGCCCGCCACGTCGGCGAGCTGCTGATCGGTTTTACTGACGTTAATATCGTTCTCGGCCCCTTCGGCCGAGTTGGTGATCCCGCGTTGATACAGCGCAGTATCCACGGTAACGACATTATTCTGTTCGCGCTTCACCTGCGTCAGCACGTTTTTAATGGCCGCTTCGGTCTGCCACTGCCAGTAAAGGCGGGCGACGCTGCCGGCCAGCAGTTCGCGGGTCTGGGCTTCTTCGGCGACCTGGGCTTTGATTTCACCGATGCGCGCTTTGAGCAGCGCGCGGTTTTTACCCCACAGGTCCAGATCCCATCCGGCGGTCAGTCCGAAGGTGCCGTTGGTGTACCACGGCCCGGTATTGCCATCGGTATCGGTGGCAAACGGCCCCATCAGCCCCTCGGAGGACATTTTCTGCCGTTCAATATCGGCGGAAAAATCCAGGTTCGGCCCCAGGCTGGATTGCGACATCCGCACCTGCGCTTCCGCCAGCCTGATGCGCTGTTCGGCAATCTGCATGTCCGGCGCATTGGCTAAGGCACGCTGAATCAGGCTATTGAGCTGAGGGTCATGGTAATCCTGCCACCAGTTGCTCTGCGGCCAGCCGTTTTTCACGGCGGCGGGCAGTTCCGTTGCGACGTGGGATGCCGGGGTCTGCTGCTGGAGCGGCATGCCAGTATCGTGCGATGGCGCGCAGCCCGCCAGCGCGATAACCAGTGGCAGGCCAGCCAACGCGCGTTTGCTCAAAGTCAGGTTCATGAAATCGGGCAGATGATTAAATAAGGTCGGGTATATTAAGCTACTTGCATCCTTGCCGTTTAGTAAAGCGTGTGCCGTAACTATTAGCAGACTAAAAATAAACTTCTCATGGAGTGAAAATGAGTCAGAACATCTATGACGATCCCGCTTTTTTTGCCGGATACGCCACCCTCGACCGTTCAGTTAAAGGGCTGGAAGGCGCGCCCGAGTGGCCGACCCTTCAGCAAATGCTTCCGCCGTTATCCGGTTTACGCGTCGTCGATCTTGGCTGCGGCTACGGCTGGTTTTGCCGCTGGGCCCGCGACCAGGGCGCCGCGCGGGTGGACGGGCTGGATCTCTCCAGCCGTATGCTGGATCGCGCCCGCGAAATGACCCGCGGCGAAGGTATCCGCTATCGCTGCGAAGATCTTCAGACGCTTACCCTGCCCGCCGATAGCTGCGAGCTGGTCTATAGCTCGCTGGCGCTGCACTATCTGCCCGACGTGGCGCCGCTGTTCGCCACCGTTTACCAGGCGCTGACGCCCGGCGGTACGCTGCTGTTCTCCGCCGAGCATCCCATCTATACCGCCCCGCCGCGTCAGGGCTGGCTGGAAGATGAGAACGGGCAGAAAAGTTGGCCTGTTAGCCACTACCAGCAGGAGGGCGAGCGCATCAGCAACTGGTTTGCCGACGGGGTGAAAAAACAGCACCGCAAGCTGTCCAGCTGGATAAACCAGCTGATCGCCGCCGGTTTTATCATCGAGCATCTGGACGAGTGGGGACCGACGGCGGAGCAGATCGCCGCTCAGCCGGCGCTGGATGAAGAAAAAGAGCGGCCGATGATTTTTCTCCTGCGCGCGCGCAAGCCGGCGTAATACGCAAAAAGGCCCGGAAGTTATCCGGGCCATAAGGATGATCTTAGCTTCGTGCTCAGGGCATTACTCTTTTAAGCTGCCGCCGTTGGTGGCGATTACCTCTTTATACCACCAGAAGCTCTTCTTGCGGCTCCGCGCCAGGGTGCCGTTGCCTTCATCGTCGCGATCGACGTAGATAAAGCCATAGCGTTTGGACATCTCCGCCTTCGACGCGCTCACCAGGTCGATAGGCCCCCAGCTGGTGTAGCCCATTAGCTCAACGCCGTCCTCTATTGCCTCACGAGCCTGCACCAGATGGTCGTTAAGGTAGCTGATCCGGTAATCGTCGTTGATGCTGCCGTCGGCTTCCACCTTATCCTTGGCGCCCAGGCCGTTTTCCACGATAAACAACGGCTTCTGATAGCGATCCCACAGCACGTTCAGCAGCGTGCGCAGGCCGAGGGGGTCAATCTGCCAGCCCCACTCCGAGCTTGCCAGGTGCGGGTTCGGCACCATGCTGAGAATATTGCCGCGCGACTTTTTGTTCAGCTCTTCGTCGGCGGTCACGCAGCCGGTCATATAGTAGCTGAAGGAGATAAAATCGACGGTCTCTTTCAGGGCTTCGCGATCGGCATCGGTGATCTCAAGGCTAATGCCGTTGTCGCGGAAATAGCGCAGCATATAGCCCGGGTAAGCGCCGCGGCACTGGACATCGCCAAAGAACTGCCAGCTGCGGTTCTGCTGCAGGGTTTCAAAAATATCGTCCGGTTTGCAGCTGAGCGGATACATCAGGCCGCCGAGCAGCATATTGCCGATTTTGCCCTCTGGCACGATGTCATGACAGGCCTTTGCCGCCAGGGCGCTCGCCACCAGCTGATGGTGAATAGCCTGGTAGACTTCCGCTTTGCTGCTGTCTGCCGGCAGACCGACGCCGGTCATCGGCGCATGCAGGGACATATTGATTTCATTAAAGGTCAGCCACAGTTTGACCTTCGCCTGGTAGCGCGCAAACACCGTACGGGCGTAGCGTTCGAAGAAGCCAATGACTTTGCGATTGCCCCAGCCGCCGTAGTTTTTCACCAGCGCCCACGGCATCTCATAGTGGGACAGGGTTACCAGCGGAGTAATATTGTGCTTCGCCATTTCATCAAACAGCTTATCGTAAAAGGCCAGTCCGGCTTCGTTTGGCTGCGCCTCATCGCCCTCAGGGAAAATACGCGCCCAGGCAATGGATACGCGCAGGCAGTTAAAGCCCATCTCGGCAAAGAGGCTGATATCTTCCGGATAACGGTGGTAAAAATCGATGGCAACATCTTTTATACCGCTATCGCCGGGTACGCGCTCTACCACATCGCCAAATACGCCGCGCGGCTGGACGTCAGAAGTGGTTAATCCCTTCCCGTCTTCCAGATAAGCGCCTTCAACCTGGTTTGCCGCGGTCGCGCCGCCCCATAAAAACGCCTGTGGGAATGTCTTCATTCATCTCTCTCCTGTGATTAACGGCTTACGGACAACAGCGGCTGACCGGCATCCACCGCGCTGGCGGATACGATGTCGAGAGCACGATAATCATCGCTGTTGCTGATAATAATGGGCGTCGCCAGATCATAGCCGGCGTCCAGGATCGCCTGGCGGTCAAACTCCAGCAGCAGGTCGCCCGCTTTAATTTTATCGCCCTCTTTTACATGGGCGGTAAACGGCACGCCATCAAGCTTAACGGTGTCGATGCCAACGTGGATGAGCAGCTCAATGCCGCTGTCGCTCAGCAGACCGATGGCATGTTTCGTCTGAAAAATCGAGGCGACCTCGCCTGAGAACGGCGCAATAACTTTGCCCACTGAGGGGATAATCGCCACGCCCTGGCCAAGTAAACCGCTGGCGAAGGTGCTATCGGGAACCTGATCCAGCGCCAGTACGCTGCCGGTCATCGGCGCCAGGATGTCGTTTTCCGAGGCCGGAGCCACCGCAACCGCAGCCTGCTCAGCGCTGCTGCGCGGCAGCCCGGCGACGAGGGTAAGTACGCAGGCGATGATTAACGAGGCAAACATCCCCGCCGCGCCGCCCCACACCGTAGCGTCAATGCCCTCCGGCGGGATCATCTGCGCCAGGGTGAAAATGTTACCGAAACCGAAAGAATAGACGTGACTGTCGCTAAAGCCGACAATCGCGCCGCCGATAGCGCCAGCGACGCAGCCGAAGATAAAGGGACGGCGTAAAGGCAGGTTCAGACCATAGATCGCCGGCTCGGTCACGCCGAAGATCCCCGCGGATACCGCCGAGCCCGCCAGCACTTTTTGCCGCGCATCGCGGGTGCGCAGGAAAATCCCCAGCGCGGCGCCAACCTGCCCCATCACCGCCGGCAGCAGCATCGGCATCATCGAATCATGGCCCAGCACGGCAAGGTTGTTAATCATTAACGGTATCAGGCCCCAGTGCAGCCCAAAGATGACGCACACCTGCCACAGCGCCCCCATCGCCGCGCCGGCAAGCCAGGGCGCGACCTGATAGATAAGCTGATAACCATTGGCCAGCAGCTGGCTCAGCCAGGTGGCTACGGGGCCGATAATCAGAAACGTGAGCGGTACGACGACGGCCAGGCAAATCGCCGGCGTGAAGAAATTCTTCATTGAGGAAGGCAGTATCGCGTTGCTGCGTTTTTCAATCCAGCAGCTGACCCACGAAGCGAGGATAATCGGAATGACCGAGGAGCTGTAATTGATAAAGGTCACGGGAATGCCGAGAAAATACTCCGTCGCGGCGCCGGGCGCCATGCTGGCGTCAAATGCTTGAATCATCAGCGGATGAGTTAACGCGCCGCCGATCACCATGGTAATAAAGGGGTTGCCGCCAAATTTCTTACCGGCGGTATAGCCGAGAAACAGCGGGAAAAAGAAGAACAGCGCATCGCTGGCGGCAAACCAGATCTTGTAGGTTGCCTGCTGCGTCGTTAACCAGCCGCAAACCACCGCCAGCGCCAGCAAGCCTTTGAGGATCCCCGAGGCCGCCAGGACGCCGATAAACGGAGTGAAAATACCGGAAACAATGTCGATAAGCTGGCCGATAATCGACACTTTTTCGCCTTTTACCGCCACCGGCTCGCTGTCATCCGTCAGGCCGGCTTCGCCGCGCACCGCCAGCCAGACATCATGCACGTGGTTACCGATGACCACCTGAAACTGGCCGCCGCTTTCCACCACCATGATGACGCCAGGATTCGCCTTCAGTCCTTCGGCATCCGCCTTCTTGCTATCTTTGAGCTTAAAACGCAGCCGCGTTGCGCAGTGAACCAGACTCACAATATTCTCTTTGCCACCAACCCGGCTGAGAATATCCTGCGCGAGTGCTTTATATTCCATGCTGTTTTTCCTTACTTCCGCTGCCCGCAGGCATCGTTAACTGAGTATTAAAAATAAAAAAACCCGAGAACAACGCCGTGTAGACGTTGCGCTCAGGTTTTGCCTGCGTAATGCAGTAACAATCCAGTTGTAGCGCGGGAGCTATGCGCCAGGCCCGATCGGCGCTTAGCGTCCCTCTTTTCTCACCCGCTCAATATGAATAGCGAGAAACATAATTTCTTCCGTCGTCAGCGGCCGCTGGTAGCTCTTTTGCAGGTGCCGGGCGACGGTTTCCGCACACTTCCACGCTTTAGGGTAGTTATCCTTTACCGCGCTGTGCAGCGTCACATCATCATCTTCGACCACCGTTCGCGTCAGCATACGCTGGGCGAAAAACTTGAGATGGGTGACAAAGCGCTGGTAGCTCAGCGACTCTTCATCGTAGTTCAGCGTCAGTTGATACTTCACCAGCTGCAGGATCTCCTGCATGACCCGGGTGACGTGCATCACTTCCGGCATTTCGCTGTTGAGCTGCGCCGTGACCAGATGCAGGGCGATAAAACCCGCTTCATCTTCGGCCAGTTCAACCCCGAGCCGTTTGCTGACGATCGCCCGCGCCTCCTGCCCTAACTCAAATTCCTTCGGATACAGCCGCTTTATTTCCCACAGCAGCACATTACGAATGGCGATGCCCTTCTTCTGCCGCTCAATCGCAAAGTGGCAGTGGTCGGTCAGGGTAATGTACAAACTATCCTGTAACTTACCGAGACGACCGCGCGCCAGATCGATGATCCGATCGCAGGTCGTCATCACTTCTAACGGTATCTGACTGAGTAATTCACCTAAACGGCCAACCAGTTCATCGCTCTGCAGCGCGAAGACCTTTTCAATTTTACTTTCATCAAGAGAGTCACCAACGCGTTTCTGAAAGGCAAGTCCTCGGCCCATGACCACCTGTTCGCGCTGCTGCTCATCAACAACCACCACTACATTATTATTAAGTACTTTGGCGATTTGCATATGAACCCCAAAAACAAAAAAACCTGACCCCGACGGATGCCAGGAAATCAGGTTTTGCCTGCCGGAGCAGTAACAATCGGTAGTGAGTATTTCACTGTCCGCCGGGTAATCTCAATGGGACAAGCTAAAAAATGTGATGCCGGTCAGATAGTTTAGCTACGCCAGTCGTTAATCGTGCGCGCTATGCTGGTTGAATCCTGTAGGGTGCGTACCGCGCTGAACAGGTCAGCCGCTTCCAGGTACTCTTTACGCAAATAGCTCAGCCACTGTTTTATCCGCGCGACGTGATAAAGACCGGTGTCGCCCTGCTTTTCCAGACGGGTGTATTTTTGCAGCAGTTCGACCACCTGCGGCCAGGGCATACGCGGTTCGTTATATTTTATCACCCGGCTCAGGTTTGGAACGTTCAGCGCGCCGCGGCCAATCATCACCGCATCGCAGCCGGTCGCGGCCAGGCAATCCTGGGCGCTTTGCCAGTCCCAGATTTCACCGTTGGCCACCACCGGGATAGTCAGGCGCTGACGGATTTCGCCAATAGCCTGCCAGTCAATGCGCTCCGCTTTATAGCCATCCTCTTTGGTGCGGCCGTGAACCACCAGCTCGCTGGCGCCCGCCTGCTGGACCGCATCGGCAATTTCAAACCGACGCTCGCCGCTGTCCCAGCCAAGCCGAACTTTTACCGTGACCGGCAGATGGACGGGAACCGCCTCGCGCATCGCTTTGGCACCGCGATAGATAAGCTCGGGATCTTTGAGCAGCGTCGCCCCGCCGCCGCTGCCGTTCACCAGTTTTGACGGGCAGCCGCAGTTAAGGTCAACGCCCCAGGAACCGAGTTCGACCGCGCGAGCGGCGTTTTCCGCCAGCCACTGCGGATACTGCCCGAGCAGCTGTACGCGCACGCGGGTGCCGGACGGCGTCAGGCTGTTGTTATGCAGTTCCGGACACAGTCTGTAGAACGATTTTACCGGCAGGAGCTGATCCACCACGCGCAAGAATTCGGTGATGCAGAGATCGTAATCATTCACTTCGGTCAGCAGCTCGCGCACCAGCGAATCGAGCACGCCTTCCATCGGCGCCAGTAACACACGCATATTGTTTTTTCATTGCCCGGAAAAAAGAGGCGCTATGTTAGCGCCTCTGGATGCGGGTTGAAAGGGGCCAAGATCGGTTTTCCCGGCGGCGCTGCTGCTTCCCGGCTTGCGCTGCGCTTAGCCGGGCTACAAGGTCACCTCTGTCTGCGACCCGGGAAATGCACAGCCGCTTAACGTGCTTCCAGGCAGTTATCCTCTTTCCAGCCGTACAGCCACTCGATGCCGCGATAAAACTCGCTCTGGGTCTTGCCTTTCCACAGCAGGTTGCGTACCTGGCGCTCAACGCCGGCAGCGTGATAGACCCGCCCCATTTCACGCGTCGACCAGACGATCCGCGCGGTACGCGGAATGCGTACCGACTCATACAGCGCGAAAGCGCGGGCAGCGTCGCCGTTGCACTGCGCCAGCGCTTTACCCAGCGTCACCGCGTCTTCCAGCGCCATACAGGCCCCCTGGGCCATATACTGCGCCACCGGGTGAGCGGCATCGCCAACCAGCGTGATGCGGCCGTTGCCCCATTTCTCTACCGGCTCGCGGTCGGCGGTAGACCAGCGCCGCCAGGAGGTCGGCTTATCCAGCATCTGCCGGGGACGCGGGTGAATGCCTTTAAAGTAGGAGAGCACCTCTTCTTTACTGCCATCGCGCACGCCCCACTCTTCTTTCTCCCGGCTGTGGAAGGTCACCACCAGATTGTACTGCTTACCGCCGCGCAGCGGATAATGCACCAGGTGGCAGTGCGGACCCGCCCACAGCACCGGCGCGTTAATGCGCAAATCGTCCGGCATATCGGCGGCGTCGACCACCGCGCGATAGACCACATGGCCGGTCACCCGCGGCGAATCCCCCAGCAGGCTCTGGCGTACCACCGACTTACCGCCATCGCAACCGATCAGGATATCCGCCGTCCAGCTGTTGCCTTTGTCATCGAAAACCGTCACGTCATCGGCGGTCTGGCGGATATCCACCACCTGGGTCGAGGTGCGATACTCCACGGCAGGATGGGTCAGCGCCGCTTCCCAGACGGTGGCGTGGATGTCTACCCGGTGGATCACCGCATACGGCCCGCCAAAATGGTCGCGGAACGCCTGTCCGGTCTCAATATGCACCACCTCTTCGCCGTTGACCGCATCCATCATGGTGATATGGTCGGTAAACACCGCCCGCTGGCGGGCGACTTCGCCGACGCCGAGGCTGTCGAGGGCCGAGAACGCGTTAGGGCCAAGCTGGATCCCCGCGCCGATTTCGCCGATTTCATGCGCCTTTTCCAGCAGCATCACCTTGATGCCCTGGCGCGCCAGAGAGAGCGCCGTGGCCGCTCCGCCAATACCACCGCCGACAATAATTGCTCGCATCACTTTTGCCATGTTGCCTCCTAAGCCGGGATCTTATCTTGTTGGTTTTCCGGCGCGGCGGCGATAAACGCCGGTAGCCGGGTGCAGGCGTCATAGACCGCCTGGCAGCGCGGATAGTGGCTGAGATCGCAGCCCATTCTCAGCGCGTTGGCCCACTGCGGTACCAGACAGCAGTCTGCCAGAGTGGGCGCATCGCCCACGCAAAAATCGCCGGATTTCGCGTGGCGCAATAGCTGCTCGACGGCGCTGAATCCCTGCTGGATCCAGTGCGCATACCAGCGCTTTTTCTCCTCTTCGCTTACCTTCAGTTCGTCGCCAAGGTAGCGTAAAACGCGCATGTTATTTATTGGGTGAATATCGCAGGCGATGGCGTAAACAATCTCCAGGACCCGCATCCGCGCGCTGTCCTCCTGGGGAAGCAGCATCGGCTGCGGATAGTGCCGATCCAGCCAGTCGGCAATCGCCAGCGACTGGCCGAGAGATTCACCATCATCAGTAATCAACGTTGGCACCAGGCCAACCGGATTCAGCCGCCGGTATTCCAGCGCGTGCTGCTGACCAATGCGGATGTTGACGCCCACGCTCTGGTAATCGATGCCTTTCAGCGCCAGCGCGATGCGCACGCGGTAGGAGGCTGAGCTATTGAAAAAACTGTACAGCTTCATCATTCACCTCACACCACGCGCACGGCGATTGGCGTCAGTCCATCTACGTTGCCGGTGATGACATCGCCTTTCACCACCGCGCCGACGCCTTCCGGCGTGCCGGTAAAAATCAGATCGCCGGGCTGCAGCTCAAAGAAGCCGGAAAGATAGCTGATGGTTTCATTGACCGACCAGATCAGGTGGCGAATATCGCTGCGCTGATGATCTTCCCCGTTTACCTGCAGCCAAATTCCGGCCTGGTTCACCTCCGCCGTATCCGCTTTATGCAGCGGCGCAATCGGCGCGGAAAGGTCAAAAGCTTTGCCAATCTCCCACGGACGGCCCATCTGACGCATCTCCATCTGGCGATCGCGGCGGGTCATATCCAGCCCCGTGGCATAGCCCCAGATATACTCATGGGCCTGCGCCAGCGGGATATCGCTTCCCCGCTTGCCAATTGCCACCACCAGTTCAATTTCGTAGTGATAGTTGTCGGTTTGCGTCGGATACGGTAACTCCAGCGTCTCTCCCGCAGCGACGGGCACCACCGCATCGGCTGGCTTACAGAAGAAAAACGGCGGTTCGCGATCCGGGTCAAAGCCCATTTCACGCGCGTGGGCGGCGTAGTTGCGGCCCACGCAGTAAACGCGGCGTACCGGGAACTGCTCATCGCTGCCGACAACCGGAACGCTAATCGGGGCCTGGGGTGCAAAAACGTATTGAGTCATGATGGAATCCTTATTCTTCATTTTTAATAACGCGCTTCGCGGAACAGGCCGAGCGCTTCCTGCACGGGACGGTCCGAAAAGCTGAATAACACGGTATCTTCGGCAGAGTTAAAAGAGACGGCGTGCCAGGTCGGCACCACGAAGATATCTTTTGCCTGGAAAGTGAAGGTCTGTTCGCCAATGGTGACCTGGCCGCTGCCTTCCACCACGTGATAGATAGTGCTGTCGGTGGTTTTCGCCGCGCGTGAGGTAAACCCTTGCGGTAACAGCTGCAGGAAGGCGCCCATCGACGGCATCGGATAGCCGCCGGTAACCGGGTTGACGTAGCGCATCTTATAGCCGTCCCACTCGTCGGCATCGCCCATACGCGTCAGGTCGTGCAGCGCTTCGCGGCTGCGGTCGTAACGATAGTTAAAGATGGGCGAAGAGTTACCAACCTGATGGCGCAGCGGCAGCATATTGGCGGCGTAGCGCGGCAGGTAGTCTCCCTCTTTGCGGGTCACCGGCTGCTGATCTTCCGGGTAATCCTCAGCAAAAGCGCAGCCCAGATAGTTCACCAGCGGCAGGTCGAGGCCGTCGAGCCAGACCACCGGCTCATTGCCGGGATTGCCGTGATCGTGCCAGCGCCACTGCGGCGTCAGAATAAAGTCGCCGGCGCGCATGGCGGTGCGTTCGCCGTCGACGGCGGTAAACGCCCCCTCGCCTTCCACGACAAAGCGCAGCGCCGACTGGTTATGACGATGGCTCGGCGCCACCTCGCCGGGCATAATCAGCTGTAATCCGGCGTACAGCGATGAGGTAATCGATGACTGTCCGCGCAGCGCCGGGTTCTCCAGCACCAGCACGCGGCGTATCGCCTCTTTCGCGCCAATCAGCTCGCCGCTTTTCATCAGCAGCGGACGAATCTCCTGATAATTCCAGTAGGCCGGGGCGCAGGTGGCATTCGGCGTTTTCGGCACCAGGTGGTGCAGGGATTCCCAAAGCGGCGTCAGGTTTTGTCCGGAAATATGCTGATAGTACTGCTGACGGTCTTTATTGATTTCCATTGAAGATTGAGTCATGAGCGTTCTCCTTATTTATTCACGATGCCAGCAGAAGGCAACGCGGCAGGTACAGATGTTGGGTTGCGGACGGCAAGCGTCAGCAGGACAAGCATCACGGCGCTAACGACGGCCGGTACTGCGATAACAAAAAACAGGGTGTCAAAAGAGAAATTCATCGCCATCATCACGCCGCCGGAGAGCGAGCCGACGATGGCGCCGCAGCGGCCGACCGCGTTTGACCAGCTCACCCCGGTCGCGCGGCTTTGGGTGGGATACAGCGTAGCGGTTAGCGCATTCAGCCCCACCTGCGAGCCGCTGATGCCAATCCCGGTGCCGAAAATCGCCAGCGCCATCAGCCACAGGCCGTTCTCGCTCAGGCCAATCATGACGATACAGACCGCCCCCAGGCCGTAGCTCAGCGCCAGCACCCGATACGGGTTGTAGCGATCCATCAGCGCGCCGAGCAGCAGCGCGCCAAAGGTGCCGCCAATCTGGAAGGCGGCGGTGACCCACGAAGCGTGCTGTAAATCAATCCCGCGGTGGTTAAGCAGCGTCGGCATCCAGCTGGAGAGCAGATAGATAATCAGCAGGCTCATAAAGAACACCACCCATAGCATTAAGGTGATGGCCAGCTGGCGACCGGCGAACAGCTGGCTGATGCTGCCCTTCGCCCCTGCGGCAGGCTCATCAAGCCAGAAATGGGTATCGGTATAGCGTTCTCCGGTTATGGCACTAACGTTTTTGGCAATCACCGCTTGCGGGAGCTGGCGACGGATCTGCCAGCGCGGAGATTCGGGAAGCAGCGGTATCAGCGCCACCGCCAGCAGCAGCGGCAAAACGCCGCCCAGCACCAGAATACCGTGCCAGCCAATCAGCGGGACCAGCTGCGCGCTGACCACGCCGCCGAAGGCCGAGCCGAGGGTGAATCCACAAAACATCAGGGTCACCAGCGCCCCGCGCCGCCGGGCAGGCAGATATTCCGAGGTCATGGTAATGGTATTAGGCATCGCGCCGCCGAGGCCGAGACCGGTCAGAAAACGCAGGAACACCAGCATCTGTAGATCGGGGGCAAACGCGGAAAGCAGGCTGAACAGGCCGAACAGCGCGACGCAGAATTCAATCACCCGTTTGCGGCCAAAGCGGTCTGAGAGCGGACCGCAGAGCAGCGCCCCGGCGGTCAGGCCCAGCAGCCCTGCGCCAAATAGCGGCGCGAGGTCGCCGGCGGTGAGCTGCCAATGACTACGGATATCCGGGGCGATGAAACCAATCGCCGCCGTATCGAAACCATCAAGCATCACCACCAGGAAACAGCAGATAATCACGCGCCACTGCCGGGCGCCGACCGGCGCAGCGTTGAGGAGTTTTTGTAGTTCAAGTCGTTGAGTCATGATGATGCCTCAGAGCAGGTAGGGGTAGATGTTGTATTTATTTCTTTTATGTTGCGAGTTTGTAACTCTGGCGATGAAATGTACAATGGTATTTCGGGCATAGACATAACCTGGAGGTTATCGCTGATGGCAGACTGGACGCAGAAACTGAAGCTGCACCATTTACAGATGCTGGTGGCGCTGGGGGAGCAAGGCAATCTCACGCAGGTGGCGAAAATGATGAACATTACTCAGCCGGCCCTCTCCAAATGGCTCAGCCAGTTTGAAGACGAAGTCGGCATGGTTTTGTTCGAACGCCACAGCAAAGGCCTGCGCCCGACCGAAGGCGGAAAGCTGCTGCTTCAGCACGCCCAGCGGCTGATTAACGATATGTCGCGTTCGCAGTATGAAATCGAGCGTTTTAAACAGGGCGGACAGGTGGGCAGCCTGATGATCGGCTGTTCGCCGGTGGCGACCGACTGCGTCTCACAGGCAATTCTCGAACTGCTGAAAGAGATGCCGACCCTGCACCTGAATATCGAAGAAAAGGTCATGACGCCGCTGCTTAACGACCTGCTCGCCGGCGTGGTGGATGTCGTCGTCGGACGCGTCGGCGGACGGGCGCTGGAGCTGCCGCTGAGCTACCGGGTGCTCTACACCGAACCGGTCTGTTTTGTCGCCCGCCCCGATCACCCGCTGGCCCAGAAATCGCGATTAAGCTGGGCCGACCTCTCTCCGTGGCGCTGGATCGTCTGGCCCACCGGCACGCCAATTCGCCTGAGCATCGACAACGCGCTGGTGGATAACGGCGTGATGCTGCCGGAAAACACCATTGAGTCCGCCTCGATGAACGTCACCAGCAATCTGCTGCAGAGCAGCGATATGGTCTCGATTCTCTCATTGCGCCTGGCGCAGCGATACGCGGCCCAGCACCAGCTAGCGATTCTTAATTTGCCGCGCATTGAACAAAAAGGTAGCGTTGGGGTGTTCTGGCGAAAAAGTGAAGCGCCGTCGCTGGCGCTGAGCCGATTTCTCCATTGCCTGTCCCTGCAATCTTCACTCTGACCGCCGCCCGGTCCGGTGTTCACGGTCTCTATCGCAGGTATGCGCAGAATTCATGATGTGATCGGTAGCACATTTTTGGCTTTAATTGTATGATGAATGCGGTTCATCAAGGGTTATTACCATGAGTAAAACACTGATTATTATCTGGCAGTATCTGCGCGCTTTCGTGCTCATCTACGCCTGCCTGTATGCGGGCATTTTTCTCTCTTCGCTCCTGCCGATCGCGATTCCCGGCAGCATTATTGGCATGCTGATTCTGTTTTTTCTGCTGGCGCTGCAAATCTTGCCTGCTCAGTGGGTCAACCCCGGCTGCAACATCCTGATTCGCTATATGGCGCTGCTGTTTGTACCTATCGGCGTCGGCGTCATGCAGTACTGGGATTTACTGCGCGCGCAGTTTGGCCCGGTGGTGGTCTCCTGCGCGATAAGCACGCTGGTGGTCTTTTTAGTGGTCAGCTGGAGTTCACATCTGGTTCACGGTGAGCGCAAAGTGGTTGGGCAAAAAGGAAGTGAAAAATGATCCATGAAATCTGGTGGTCGCTGCCGTTAACCCTGGCCGTCTTTTTCCTTGCCCGCAGGCTGGCGGCACGGTTTAAATTTCCGCTGCTCAACCCGCTGCTGGTGGCGATGGTGGTGCTGATACCTTTTCTGCTGATTACCGGCATCTCCTACGAGCGCTATTTCCAGGGCAGCAAAATTCTTAACGACCTGCTGCAGCCGGCGGTGGTGGCGTTGGCCTTTCCTTTGTATGAGCAGCTGCACCAAATCCGCGCCCGCTGGAAGTCAATCATCACCATCTGCTTTATCGGCAGCGTGGTGGCGATGGTTACCGGCACTACCGTTGCCCTGATGATGGGCGCAACCCCGCAGATTGCCGCCTCTATTTTGCCGAAATCGGTGACGACGCCGATCGCCATGGCGGTGAGCAGCAGCATTGGCGGGATCCCGGCGATCAGCGCGGTATGCGTTATTTTCGTCGGCATACTCGGCGCGGTCTTTGGCCACACCCTGCTGAATGTGATGCGCATCCGCACCAAGGCCTCGCGCGGGCTGTCGATGGGTACCGCATCCCACGCCCTGGGGACCGCCCGCTGCGCTGAGCTCGACTATCAGGAAGGAGCGTTCAGCTCGCTGGCGCTGGTGCTTTGCGGGATTATTACCTCGCTGGTCGCGCCGTTTTTGTTTCCGCTCATTTTAGCTGTGGCGGGTTAAATGTGACTTGAATCACATTTTTAAATGCAACACGAATTAGTTGCAATGACAATGGGATGTTTATCACATATACAGGTTGTAACCACCCGTACACTAGATTTCCATTACATTGTTATGAGGCAAAGCCATGCACCCACGTTTTCAAGCTGTTCTTCCCCAACTGGCGGCGGACCTGCAAGCGGCCATCGCCCCGATGCTGGTCGACCCGCATTTCCCGGCCCTGCTGAATGCAGACCAGGTGGCAGCGCTGCAAAGCGCGACGGGGCTGGATGAAGACGCGCTGGCCTTTGCTTTGCTGCCGCTGGCGGCGGCCTGCGCGCGGGCCGATCTGTCGCATTTTAACGTTGGCGCGATTGCCCGCGGCATCAGCGGTACCTGGTACTTTGGCGGTAATATGGAATTTCTCGGCGCCACCATGCAGCAAACCGTGCACGCCGAACAAAGCGCCATCAGCCACGCCTGGCTGCGCGGCGAAAAATCCCTGCGGGCGATTACCGTGAACTACACACCCTGCGGCCACTGTCGTCAGTTTATGAACGAACTGAACAGCGGCCTGTCGCTGCGCATCCACCTCCCCGGGCGCGAAGCGCATTCGCTGCAGCACTATTTGCCGGACGCTTTCGGCCCGAAAGATCTGGACATTAAAACCCTGCTGATGGATGAGCAGGACCACGGCTTCCCGCTCAGCGGCGACGCGCTGGCTCAGGCGGCGATTCAGGCGGCCAACCGTTGCCATATGCCTTACAGCAACTCACCATCCGGCGTTGCGCTGGAGCTGAAAGACGGTACCCTTTTCGCCGGTAGCTATGCCGAAAACGCTGCCTTTAACCCGACGCTGCCCCCGCTGCAGGGGGCGCTGAATCTGCTGAGCCTCAACGGATACGATTACCCGGATATCCAGCGCGCGATCCTGGCCGAGAAGGCCGATGCGGCGCTTATCCAGTGGGACGCCACCGCGGCGACGCTGAAGGCGCTGGGCTGCCATAATATCGATCGCGTACTGTTAGGTTAGTCACATTCTGCGGGCCAGACGGCCCGCGCTGTTGAAAATCCCCGCAATTAAACGACGGTTTCTTGCGCTTGCCCGACGGGTAAAGTAGCCTGAAGCTTCCTTCATCCACTATTGAGCCAGGTTCATGTTAAAGCGTGTGTTGTACAGCCTGTTAGTCCTGTTCGGCTTGCTGCTGTTAACCGTGCTGGGTCTCGACCGCTGGATGAGCTGGAAAACCTCTCCCTATATTTACGATGAGCTACAGGACCTGCCCTACCGCCAGGTCGGCGTCGTGCTCGGTACCGCCAAGTACTACCGTACCGGGGTTATCAACCAATATTATCGTTACCGGATTCAGGGCGCGCTGAACGCCTACAACAGCGGTAAGGTGAACTACTTGCTGCTCAGCGGCGATAACGCGCTGCAAAGCTATAACGAGCCGATGACCATGCGCCGCGATTTGATTAAAGCTGGCGTCGATCCTGCGGATATTGTGCTGGACTATGCGGGTTTCCGTACGCTCGATTCGATTGTCCGCACCCGTAAAGTCTTCGATACTAACGACTTTATTATTATTACCCAACGCTTTCACTGCGAGCGTGCGCTGTTTATTGCCCTGCATATGGGGATTCAGGCGCAGTGCTACGCGGTGCCGTCGCCGAAGGATATGTGGAGCGTTCGCCTGCGCGAGTTCGGCGCCCGCTTCGGCGCGCTGGCGGATCTCTATATTTTTAAACGCGAACCGCGCTTTTTAGGCCCGCTGATCCCGATTCCCGCGCTGCAGGAAGTTCCCGACGGCGCGCAGTCCTATCCAGCGGTAACGCCGCAGCAGCTGCTGGAGCTGCAGAAAAAAGAGAAGTAAAGCCTCCATAAAGTGAGCGTAATAACTGACGTCTCACCAAGCTGGAATACTTTTCTGATTATGCTGTTGAGTATCTGGATATTGAGGATATATACCCTGAATAATTCGAGTTGCAGGAAGGCGGTAAATTGTCATCCAGAAAAAGCAAAAGGCAGACGCCTTAACTGACGCCTGCCTTCATTCAACAATCGTTACTTCTTCCGCGCATACTTCAGCGAATCCAGCGCCACGGCGAAGATGATAATCGCCCCTTTGATAATGTACTGCCAGTACGGGTTCACGCCGATATAGGTCAGACCGTAGTTGATGACGGTGAAGATAATCACCCCGGTCACCACGCCGAACACGGTGCCGACGCCGCCGCTGAACGATACGCCGCCGACCACGCAGGCGGCAATCGCATCCAGTTCATACATAAAGCCAAGGTTGTTGGTCGCCGAACCGATGCGTCCGGCTTCCAGCAGGCCGCCGAAGGCGTAGAACACGCCGGAGAGCGCATAAATCATCAGCAGGTTCAGAGCGACGTTGACGCCGGAAACCTTAGCCGCTTCCGGATTACCGCCGATAGCAAAAATGTTTTTACCAAAGCGGGTTTTGTTCCACAGGATCCATACGAAGAACACCGCAATCAGCGCATAGAAGGTAATATACGACAGGCGGAATGAGCCCAGCGCGATAAACCCCTGGGCAAACTGCGAGAAGTGGCTATCGAAGCCGGAAATCGGCGACGCGCCAACAAAGTCGTAATACAGGGAGTTGATACCGTAAACGATGATCATCGTGCCGAGGGTGGTGATAAACGGCGTCACGTTCAGGTAAGCGATGATAATACCGTTGATAAGACCAATAACCGCGCCGATCGCACATACCAGCAGGATAACCAGCGGGATCGGCATCGTAGCCATCTCCGGGAACACCTTATTGGCATTGTCCACCGCCTGGAGCATCGTGGCGGCGATAACCGCCGCCAGGCCGACCTGGCGTCCGGCTGAAAGGTCGGTTCCCTGGGTGACAATAAGACCGGCCACGCCGAGAGCGATAATAATACGCACCGAAGACTGGGTCAGAATATTACTTAAGTTCAGCAAACTTAAGAAAGTCGGATCCTGGAAAATAATAATGGCCAGCAATACTAAAAGAACCACGTAAATCCCACCTTCTTTCAAATAGGTGAGAAAACTCTTTTTATTTAACGCACTCATGAGGAGCCCCTGATCTTAAAGGTGCAACGACGCAAGACGGAGAATTTCGTTTTGCGTGGTGGTTTTAGTCTCAACAATTCCGGCAACAAGACCATTGCTCATTACCAGAATACGGTCAGTAATACCCAGCAACTCCGGCATCTCGGAGGAAATAATAATGATCCCTTTGTCTTTTTTTGCCAGCTCGGCGATCAGCTGATAAATTTCGAACTTCGCCCCAACGTCAATCCCGCGCGTGGGTTCATCGAGCATCAGAATTTCCGGCTGGGTTAATAGCCAGCGACCGATAATCACTT
Organism: Klebsiella sp. OBRC7; assembly: GCF_000293135.1. Classification (NCBI taxonomy): domain Bacteria; kingdom Pseudomonadati; phylum Pseudomonadota; class Gammaproteobacteria; order Enterobacterales; family Enterobacteriaceae; genus Klebsiella; species Klebsiella sp. OBRC7. The sequence goes on from NZ_ALNJ01000108.1 coordinate 104,465, forward strand.
TTTGTTGGTTACCACCGGACAACGAACCAATTTGCGTGTGCTGCCCTGGGGTTTTCACGCGCATCGAATCAATCACCCATTGGGTATCGCTTTTCATGCGTGAATTATCCAGTAATCCGACCTTATTCTTGTATTTCTTAATATTGGAGATCAGCGAGTTAAAACCGATATCCAGGTAGGCATAAATTCCCGTCGAGCGTCGCTCTTCGGTCACCAGCGCAAAGCCGTGGTTGATGGCTTCATTGGCGCTATGGTTATTAATCTTCTTACCGTGCAACCTGATCGTCCCACCGGCCTTCTCGCGAATACCAAATAACGTCTCGACGATATCGGTACGTTTCGCGCCAACCAGTCCGGCAATCCCCAGGATTTCGCCTTTGTGCAGATCGAAAGAGACATCGCGAATCGACGGCTGGCGCAATGAGGTTAAATTGCGCACCTCGAGAATCACCTCACCCGGCTTATTTTCCTTGTTCGGAAAGCGCTGATTGAGGGAGCGACCGACCATCATCGCGATGATCTTATCCATATCCAGCCCTTCCAGCGGCTGGGTGGCGATCCACTGGCCGTCGCGCAGGATGGTAATTTCATCGCACAGCTGGAAGATCTCTTCCATTTTGTGGGAAATATAGACTATGCCGCAGCCGCGCTCTTTCAGCTTGCGGATAATTTTAAACAGATGGTTGACCTCTTTTTCGGTTAACGAAGAAGTCGGCTCATCCATAATCACAATTTTGGCGTTATAGGAAAATGCCTTCGCAATTTCAATCATCTGCATTTGCGATACCGATAGCGTGCCGACACGAGCGCGCGGGTCGATATCAATGTCCAGCTCATCGAAAATCGCTTTGGTATCACGATACATTTTGTCCTGATCGACAAACACGCCTTTGGTGGGATAACGGCCCAACCACATGTTGTCCATCACCGAACGTTGTAAGACCAGGTTTAATTCCTGATGAACCATTGAAATACCGTTTTCCAGGGCTTCTTTAGCCGAATGGAAATCGATCTCTTGTCCCTGAAAAAGAATACTGCCGGAATCTTTTTGATAGATCCCAAATAGGCATTTTAATAATGTTGATTTGCCCGCGCCGTTCTCCCCCATTAACGCGTGAATAGAGTGGGGACGAACCTTGAGGTTCACATTATCGAGAGCCTTGACGCCAGGAAACGATTTGTTGATATTGCTCATTTCCAACAAATATTCGCCTGACCGTTCGCTATTATTGCTGACCATAGTTATACCTGGCTGCGTGCGTGCATACCCCAGCCGACGAATTAACGACGAACAGGGACGGGTTCTGTATCAGGAATAATCGGGCGTACAAGCGCGCACGCCCGCAGCTTATTAAGCGATTACTTACCGATAAATTCGCTCAGATTGTCTTTATCAACGCCCACGTACGGTACGCGGACAATCTTATTTTCAATTTTCCAGTTAGTGCCGGCAGCCGGTTCTTTGCCATCGGCGAGATTTTTCGCCAGATCGAAGGTGGCTTTCGCCTGGTTGTTGGCATCGTTCAGTACGGTACCCGCCATAGCGCCGGATTTAACCAACGCTAACGCTTCCGGCAGCGCATCGACGCCGAATACCGGGATGCTGCTCTTATTGTGGGCCTTCAGCGCTTCTACCGCGCCCATGGCCATCGCATCGTTGTTAGCGATAACGACTTCAATTTTGTTGGCATTCGGGCCAGACAGCCAGGCATCCATCTTATCTTTCGCCTGAGCGGTGTCCCACATGGCGGTGTCTAACGCCAGCTGCTGGGTTTTGAAGCCCTTGTCGTTCAGCTCTTTAATGACGTAGGTGGTACGCGCTTCCGCATCCGGATGGCCCGGCTCGCCTTTCAGCAGAACAAACTGAATCTGGCCGTCTTTATTCAGATCCCAGTTCGGGTTCGCTTTCCAGTGCTTGGCAATCAGGTCACCCTGAATCACGCCGGACTCTTTTGAATCGGTACCGACGTAGTACGCTTTATCGTAACTATCCAGCGCCTTACGGGATGGCTCTTTGTTAAAGAACACCACCGGCACGTTCTGGCCACGGGCTTTATCGATGACCGTCCCCGCCGCCGCCGGGTCAACCAGGTTAATCGCCAGCGCCTTCACGCCTTTTGCCAGCAGTACGTCAATCTGATCGTTCTGCTTGGACTGGTCGTTTTGCGAGTCATTCATCAGCAGCTGAACATCCGGCGCTGATTTGCCATCTTTTTCAATTGCCTTACGCACCACCGACATAAAGTTGTCGTCGTACTTATAAATCGTCACGCCGATACGGGTATCTGCTGCGTGCGCCGCGGCGCCGAATAACATGCTGGCCATTACAGCAGACAGGGTTAACACCTTCTTATTCATGGAATCTCCGGTTTTATTATGCAGGGTCTTTGGTGTGAAAATGGCTGGCGAGCGTTACATTTATGTTACTGCACAGCGACATTCACGACTGTAATTCTGTCTTCCGTGTAGGGTAACGCTCCTGAAAAACGGCTTTATTCATCGTTTAACGCCGATTACTGCTGTAAAAGTGATTAATCACCGTGACATAGTATGTTCAGACTTGTAAACGCAGCAATCATAGCCAGCTTAATGTTAACAAACTGTGAAATCACTCACATATTGAAAGCGGTTACATCAGGCAGATAATTAGTTAGTGATCGGCCCCACAATTTGCCTCTGCGCCACCGAATGTCGGCGCACCAGCGTCGGCATAAAGCAGTGGCTGGCCTCACGATCCAGCGTCCCCCCCGCGCCCTGTAGCGCCAGCTCGGTCGCCAGTTTCGCCATCGACATAATCGGGTAGCGCACCGTCGTCAGCTGCGGGTCGGTGTAACGGGAAATGGGGATATCATCAAAACCGATCAGCGAAAGATGCTGCGGTACGGCAATGCCGTTATCTTTAAGCGTCGTGAGCGCGCCGGCCGCCATGCTGTCGTTATAGGCGAAGATCGCGGTCAGACCGAGGTTGCGCCCCAGTAGTTCGACCATCGCCGCCTCGCCGCCCTGCATATCAGGCGACCCGGACCCCACCCAGCTTTCGGGAGCGACAATGCCGTGTTCATGTAACGCCCTGAACCACCCTTCCCGCCGTAATTCATCATCTTCGATGCCGTGATTGGAAGAGAGGTAGCCGATGCGCTGGTGACCATGATTGAGCAGCATGCGGGTCGCCATCAGCGCGCCGCTGACGTTATCCAGTCCAACGCAGCGGTGGGCGTACCCCGGCACGATGCGGTTAATCAGCACCATTCCCGGCATATGCTCCATAAAATCCCCCAGCTCCGCGTCGCTCAGCGCCTTGGAATGGACGATCAGCGCTGAACAGCGCTGGCGAATCAGCACCTCAATGGCGTTACGCTCTTTTTCCGCTTCATGATAGCTATTGCCGATAAGCACATATTTCTGATGCTGCTGGGCGACGGTATCAACCGCTTTGACCAGCGCGCCAAAAAAGGCGTCCGACACGTCCATCACGACCACGCCGATGGTATCGCTGACCTGCGTCGCCAGCGCCTGCGCGTTGGCGTTCGGCCGATAGCCCAACAGCGTTACCGCCTTCATTACCGCTTCTCGCGTATCCGGGCTCACCAGCGCGCTGTTATTCAGCACGCGCGAAACCGTCGCGACGGAAACACCCGCCTGGCGGGCGACATCACGAATGGTGATCATACTCACCGACCTGTAGAGCATTGCAGTACGTCACACTCACCTCCTGTGTTCAGCAAGGAGACTATTCTGGCAGCGACGTGCCGTATGCTACGTGAGTGAGGTCACAGGGATGGAAACGGTTACATCCATTTTGTTAATGATTGTGATCCAGATCGTTATCTGGATGTATCTTTTAATGATGTCCCCGACGCACGCAGGGTGAATTGACGCCATAGCCACTCAACGGGCCCCTGGCGGAAATGACGTAGCCAAAACCACGAGAAGAGAAGATTAACCGTCCACACGGCCGGTACGAAGGCTAACAGCTGTAAGCGGTCATACTTCATAAACAGGTCGAAGCGGTAGAACAGGGTGGTACAAATCAGGGTCTGCAGTAGATAGTTGGTTAGCGCCATGCGCCCGACGCAGGCAATCGCCCCCACCAGACGACTCTGACATAGCTGCGGCCAGAAGCCCCAGGCCAGCGCCGCGTAGCCGATGGTTTGCAGCGGCGCGCCCAGCTCCCGCGGCGCCTGAAGCAAGAATGCGCACCAGCGATAGTCCCAGCCAAGATGCCACTGGGCAATAATCGAGGGCAAGTTGACCGCCAATCCGGCGGCAATCAGCAGCCCGCCGGTACGCCGATAGTGGCGAAGGCTGAACTGCCCTTTGAGCCAGCCGCTGCGCATCAGCGCGGCACCCATCAGCATCATGCCGGCCAGCTGCCAGCCGTACTGCGCGCCCAGCGCCAGCAGGTTATCCGACAGCATATCCGCACGATTGCTCACCGCTTCAAAGCCGCCTTTTAGCTTCCAGTACTGCTCGTACTGCAAATTTGCCGCGTCCGGCAGCCACGAGCGATTGGGCGTATTGCCGGAAATCAATCCCAGCAATAGCAGTACCGCCACGCCGATAACGTACAGCACCACGCCGGTATTAAACAGCGATTTGACATCGTGCGCGTCGCGCACCATCCGCCAGCCCACCAGCCCGACCAGCGCATAGGCCAGCAGAATATCGCCGTCCCAGAAAAACAGTCCGTGAATAAAGCCAAGCAGCGCCAGCAGCGTCAGGCGCGACTGGATCCAGCGCTTGCCGCGCGGCAGCAGAAGCTGAAGTCCGGCGCCAAACAGCAGGGCGAAGAGGGTCAGGAATTTGACCTGCGCCAGCAGATCGAGAATCGCCCAGGTCCAGGCGTCGCTGGCGGAAATGTTCCCGGACCATGCCGGGTTGAGGTAAGCGGCCTTCGGTAAACCGAAGGCGCTGATATTCAGTAGCAGGATACCGAGGATGGCGACGCCGCGGACAAAGTCCAGCGTGACATTTCTCTCCATGTACCCTGCTCCGTTTTAGTTGTGGTGACGTACGGCGCGCAGGAACTCCTGGCGGGTATTCTGGCTGGATTTAAACAGGCCGCCCAGCGACGTGGTGGTGGTGGCGCTGGTCGCATCGCGAATGCCGCGCGCTTTCACGCAGTAGTGCACCGCATCGATGGAAACCGCGACGTTGCTGGTCCCCAGCAGCGTTTGCAGCGCGGTGAGGATCTGCTGCGTCAGCCGCTCCTGCACCTGCGGACGCTGGGAGAAGAACTGCACGATACGGTTAATTTTCGACAGGCCAATAACCGAATCTTTCGGGATATAGGCCACCGTGGCTTTGCCGTCAATGGTCACAAAATGGTGTTCACAGGTGCTGGTCAGGGTGATATCGCGCACGGTCACCATTTCATCAACCTGCATCTTATTTTCGATGACGGTGATTTTTGGGAAACGTGCGTAGTCCAGTCCGGAGAAGATCTCATCGACGTACATTTTGGCGATGCGATGGGGGGTCTCCATCAGGCTGTCATCACTTAGATCAAGGTTTAACAGCTGCATAATCTCGGTCATGTGTCCGGCGATCAGACGCTTGCGAGTTTCATTATCAATTTCTTGTACTGGCGGACGCAGCGGCGTCTCCAGCCCACGAGCGACCAGCGCTTCATGAACGAGTATGGCTTCTTTACTCAGTGATGACATTTTTGTTCTCCTGCAGGTGTGGCGCTCTTTGCTCTTCTGAGGGCAAAGTTTGTATTCATTGTGCGTGAGGTGACGCACAGAATCCAGTAGCCGCATCGATAATTGTTGAAATTGGCGTCACCTCTCGTTCCACGCCGCCAGACCAGCGCACTACGATGCGTTACGCAACGCCCTGCTCACCTTGCCGCAACCAACCCAATCGCCGCCCCATAGCGCGACGCCTGCCGCTACGGCAAGGTCAGCATGTTGGTTAAAAGTTGCATTAATGATGCAATACGTTCCGAAAAGGAGGAAGTGAAAGTTACTCACGAGGCCATGAAATATCTGTATTATGGAAAATTACGCCTGAGACACTTAAGGAGCCCTGCATGGAACTGCTCGAAGAGCACCGCTGTTTTGAAGGTCGGCAGCAACGCTGGCGGCACGACTCCGCAACGCTGAACTGCGCAATGACCTTCAGCATCTTTTTACCGCCCACCAACGCGGACGCGCCGCCGCCGGTTCTCTACTGGCTCTCCGGCCTGACCTGCAATGATGAAAACTTCACCACCAAAGCGGGCGCACAGCGCGTCGCCACCGAACTGGGCATTGCGCTGGTGATGCCGGACACCAGTCCGCGCGGTGATAACGTTGCCGACGATAGCGCTTACGATCTGGGGAAAGGCGCTGGCTTTTATCTCAATGCCACCCAGGCGCCGTGGTCCGCGCATTTCCGCATGTACGATTACCTTCGCGACGAGCTACCGCAGCTGATTGCCCGCGAGTTTAATCTCAGCGGCCGCTGCGCCATCAGCGGGCATTCCATGGGCGGCCACGGCGCGCTGGTGATGGCGCTGAAGAATCCGGGCCGCTTCGTCAGCGTTTCCGCGTTCGCGCCTATCGTTAATCCGACCCAGGTTCCCTGGGGCAAAAAAGCGTTTACCGCCTATCTGGGAGCAGATGAAGCGGCCTGGCAGGCCTGGGACAGCTGCGCGTTAATGCAGGCCAGCAGCGAGTCAGATGCGATTCCAACCCTGATTGACCAGGGCGACAGCGATACATTCCTCGCCGAACAGCTGCAGCCGGCGGTGCTGGCGGAAACCGCGCGTCAGAAAAGCTGGCCGTTAACCCTGCGTATTCAGCCCGGTTACGATCACAGCTACTACTTTATCGCCTCATTTATTGAGGACCACCTGCGTTTCCATGCCCGGCACCTCTTCTCCTGATCCTTTCAATGCGTCGTGAATCACCTTCCCGGCGCATTGATACGCAAAATGCCTCAGCATCCAATAGTCATAAAAAGTAATATATACAGAGAGATAGTGTATTTTCCGTCGTCGGCGGGTATGATTTTTGGCGGCGCTTGAGGCTTTCGCCTCAGGGCAGGATTGAGTTTTACCGTTGTGCTGAGGCAGAAAGAAGAAAGCCCCGAAGGTAATGTAATCACCCACGAGGCTATCTGCATGCTTAGACAACATCAGGTTAGTCTCTTACCCGCCGAAAGGCAAGGAGAACAAACCATGAAGGTACCGCCTACCGCCCCGATCTGGTGTCTGCTCATCGTGTGTATCACGCTATTAGCGTTCACCCTGCTGGTAAGAAAATCGCTTTGCGAAATTCGCTACCGCGATACGAACAGGGAGGTGGCTGCTTTTATGGCTTACGAATCCGGTAAGTAGCAACCTGGAGCGGTGGGTTCGCCCGCCGCTTTTCCGTCTGGCTTCACCCTGAGCGCCTTTAGCGAGGGCTGGCAGGTTTCCCCGCCAGCCCTCTTTTATCGCCCGGTTAGAAGCGGTAATCGATGGCCATAAAGTAGCGGCGGCCTTCTTCTGTATAGCTATAGTCGTCGCGGCTCAGATCCTTATCGCCAACGTTGAGTACCCCGGAGCGCAGCTTGACGTTTTTGGTGACGTTCCAGGCCGCGCCGATATCAAACATGGTGTAGCCGCCGGGCGTTTTGCCCGTCGCGCTGACCGAACGCTGTTCGCCGGTATAGTTGGCGGTGACGTAGAAGGACCAGTCGTCCAGCGGTTTCCAGTCGAGGGTACCGTTAGCGGTATGGAACGGCAGCGTTTGCAGCGGTTTATCGCCGCCGTTGCTCAGGTCGCGGCCATCGTTATAGGTGTAGTTAACCGTCAGCTTCCATTCGTCACCGAACGGCACCTTCAATTCCGTTTCTACCCCTTTGATACGCGCCTTATTGACGTTGAAGTAGCGGAAGATCGGCACGCGTTTACCGTTCACCGTTTTCCAGCCGACAAAGTTCGGGTAGCCCGGCGCTTCACTGGCGCTGGAGGTACGCAGGATATCGATCATATCGTCAACGTTGTTCTGGAAGGTGGTGACGCTTCCTTCCACACCTTCAAGCCAGCCCTCTTCGCCGCGATAGTACAGACCCAGCTCGAAGCTTTCGCTGGTTTCCGGTTTCAGATCCGGGTTACCGATAATACTGCACGAGCCGCGGCAGGAGTTTGTGGTCCAGTCCGGGTTCAGCTGCAGCAGGGATGGCGCTTTAAATGCCGTCGCCCAGCCGCCCTTCACGGTCACGGCATCGGTGGCGTTATACACCAGATAAGCGCGCGGGCTCCAGTGATCGCCATAGGTCTGGTGATCGTCCATACGAATGCCAGTGGTCAAGGCCAGAGGTTCGATGATCCGCCATTCATCTTCGAGGAACAGCGCGTACTGGCTGGCGGAAGTGGATTGGCTGCCGCTGCTCAGATTGACCGGGTCTTTCAGTTTATCGTGACGCCATTCGCCGCCGAAGGTCAGCAGTTGGTTGATCATGCCCAGCGGCAGAACGTATTTGCCGTCCACCGAGTTACTCTCAGAGGTGATGGTCCCGGCCTGACCCGGATTTTTATTATCCACTTTCTCGCCGTAGAATTTCAGCTCGCTATTGCCGACATCCCAGCGGCCGTTGTGGCTCAGGGAGTAGTTCTGGCGCTCGAGGCGGTTGCGGTCAAGAGAGTCGGAATCCCGATCCTGGCGATCAAACCCGTAGCCTGCGGTCATGTCCTGATTATCGGTTGGCGTCCAGGCGAATTCGACGTTGCCGTCGCGGCTGGTGAAGCCTTCAATACGCGGCGTTTCGCCCGCTGCGTTGTTGGAAGCCTGCTGATCGTCCTTGGCGCGCTTCGCCAGGCTGCCGTAGGCTTTCATCCCCAGCACGCCGTCAATCAGCGGGCCGCTGGTAAAGAACTGACCGTTGTACGTATCGCCGCGATCGCGGTGTTCCTGAATGGTGGTATCCGCGCTGAGGGTGCCCGTCCACTGCTGACCGACTTTTTTGGTGATGATATTGACCACGCCGCCGAGGGCATCGGAACCATAGAGGGAAGACATCGGCCCGCGCACCACTTCGATACGCTCAATGGCATCAACCGGGATCCAGTTGAGATCAAAATCGTTGTGGCGGAAGACGGCGTTGCGCGAGTTAACGCGTTTGCCGTCAACGAGGATCAGCGTATAGCCGCTGCTGAGGCCGCGAATGCTCACCCCTTTGCGGTTATCCCCTTCGTTGGTGAGCTGCACGCCCGGCACTTCCCGCAGGACATCCTTCAGGTTTTGTACCGGTCTACGCTGCAGATCCTGTTGGGTGATAACGCTAATACTGGCGGGCGCATCTTTGACGCTCTGTTCAGTTGCCGCAGCGGTGACAACCAGCGTTTCTTCGTTAACGTCGGCGAGCGCCGGAAACGCCAGGGATACGACGGACGCGCATAATCCGGCCCGGACAAAAGGGTTTAGCCTGAACATTCCATATCTCCATGAGGTGTACAACAAAACAAACAAAAAAGGTTCTGCTCACAGGTACTGTCGGCATAGCGCTCTAACGGCGTATGCGCGCAATTTTTTACAGTAGATGTGGCTGGTCGCCCCTTGTCAGTCTGACCCTCTGCAAGATACGGGGATTGGCTTCATCCTGAATTTGGCGGAAATGATAAAGATAATGATTACAATTATCAATAAAATTATGAATAACTGTATCAACGTGTAAGAATCGCAGACATAAAAAAACCCTCTCGATGAGAGGGTTTTATCTTACGGTGTCAGCTGACCTTAGCTTTTAAAACGCTCCGGGAACTTCATTTCGCTGTAGCGCACAAAACGCGTGCCTTTCGCCAGCTTGTAACCAAACCAGATCACCAGGAACAGCGGAATGCCGATATAAGTTGCCGCCACACCGCCCCAGTCGATGGTATCTTTGAGGAACGCTTCGTAATTCTGGCCCAGGGTAATGATCAGGCACAGCACGAAAGCGAAGATTGGCCCCAGCGGGAAAAAGCCGGAACGATACGGCAAATCGTTGAGATCGTTCCCCTGCAGCACGTAGCCGCGACGGAAGCGATAGTGGCTAATGGCAATCCCCAGCCAGGCGATAAAGCCGGTCATGCCGGAGGTATTCAGCAGCCACAGGTAAACGGTCTGATTACCGAACATCGAGCTCAGAAAGCACAGCCCTGCAATCACCGTGGTGGCATACAGCGCATTACGCGGCACGCCGCCTTTGGACAGCTTAGAGAAAATACGCGGCGCTTTGCCATCGCAGGCCAGGGTGTAGAGCATGCGGGTGGACGCGTACATTCCGGAGTTACCCGCCGACAGTACCGCCGTCAGAATAACCGCGTTCATAATCGCCGCCGCCGACAGCAGCCCCGCGTGCTGGAAGACCAGCGTGAACGGGCTGACGGAAATATCTTTCACGTCGTTACGCAGCAGGCTCGGGTCGGTATACGGAATAATCAGGCTGATGATCAGGATGGCGAACACATAGAACAGCAGGATACGCCAGAACACCTGCCGCACGGCGCGCGGAATGTTCTTCTCCGGGTTTTCCGACTCGCCGGCCGCGATGCCGATAAGCTCGGTTCCCTGGAACGAGAAGCCGACAATCATCGCCACGCCAATCATCGCCGCAAAGCCGCCGGCAAACGGCGCATCGTCGACAACCCAGTTGCTCCAGCCCGCAGGCTGTGCGCCTTTAAAGATGCCAAAGATCATCATCACGCCGACAATAATAAAGATGATGACGGTGGCCACTTTGATCAGCGAGAACCAGTATTCCGCTTCGCCAAAGCCTTTTACCGAGATCCAGTTCAGCAGGAACATGATGCCGAGGAACAGCGCGCTCCAGACCCAGCCGGGTGCATCGGGGAACCAGTAGGTCATCACCAGCTGAGCGGCAACGAGGTCAACGGCGATGGTCACCGCCCAGTTGTACCAGTAGTTCCAGCCCAGCGCGAAGCCAAAGCCTTCCTCAACGTAATTCTGCCCGTAGGTGGCAAAAGAGCCGGACACCGGCATAAACGCCGCCAGCTCGCCGAGGCTGGTCATCAGGAAATAAACCATCAGGCCGATGAGAATATAAGAGAGCAGCGCCCCGCCAGGGCCCGCCTGAGAAATCGTTGCGCCAGAGGCAACAAAAAGACCTGTACCTATGGAACCGCCAATCGCGATCATGGTCAAGTGGCGCGCCTTCAGTTCACGACGTAAACCGGGCGCTTCTGTGGTTTTAGTATCCGAAACCATGTGAAAATGCTATCCATCCAAAAAACGAGGCGAGATTGTAGCAGAGTGTCTGTGATCCATCCGATACAATTGCAAAGTTATAAGAGAGCTTCATGATCGAGCATGGATTATTAGTAAAGCATGAAATCCCGAAAACGCCAGCGCGCGTGGCGTCCGCTTTTACACGTCGCAATAATGCAGAAATCGCTGTAATGCCTTGGAAATATGTTTCTGCCGGTGATGAATGCGCCACAAGGTACGGGTTAAACGCGGCAGCGGGATCGCCAGCTCTACCAAAGACCCCACTTCAAGCTGCTCCGCCACCACGCGTCGCGACAGGCAGCTAATGCCTAAACCATGGCGCACAGCGTGCTTGATGGCTTCCGAGTTGCCCAGTTCCATCCCCAGATGAAACGCCGGTAAATGCGAGAGTAATAAATAGTCGACGATTTCCCGGGTCCCGGAGCCGTGCTCGCGTAAAATCCACGGCGCTTCCGCCAGCCGTTGCAGCGTCACCTCCCCTTCGAGGAGCGGCGAATCCGGCGCGGCAAAGACCACCAGCTCATCTTCCAGCCAGGGTTCGGCAATAATATCCGCGGCGTGACAGGGACCTTCAATCAGCCCGATATCCACGCGCAGATCGGCCACCGCATTGATCACGTCCTGGCTATTGCCTACGCTCAGCTCCAGCGGTAAATCCGGCAGATCGCGTCGATAGCGCGCAATAATTTCCGGCAGAATATAGTTGCCGATGGTGCTGCTGGCGTAGACGCGGATCGCGCCGTTGTCGCCGCGAAACAGCTGTTCTATCTCCAGCGCCCGCTCCAGCAGCGCCAGCGCCCGCGGATAAAGCAGCCTGCCGTGCTCGTTGACCACCAGCCTTTTCCCTACGCGATCAAATAGCTGCACGCCCAGCTGCCCTTCGAGATCGGTCAGCGCCGCGCTAACCGCCGACTGGGAAAGCGCCAGCATTTGCGATGCCTGCGTCGTCGAACCGCTTTTTAATACTTCAGCAAAAACTTCCAGCTGCCTTAGCGTGATATGCATGTTTTTTCCTGCCTTTATAGACGACTCGCGATCCGCGGCGTGAGGCTGAGGCCCATCGTTCTCAAACCGCGAAACCGCGTGTTTACCACTTATTTCGATTAATTATAAATATATAATCAATTTTATATTTAAACCAGCGGGTCGTATGCTTTTCCCAGACAAAGGAGAAGGTTATGACAGCACTCACTTTACCGACTAAACATCGCCCATTGCGGCACTTTGCACCTGGACTGGCGCTCACCGCCCTGCTCACCGGCGCAGCGCTGTGGGCCGGTAGTTATCCGGCTATCGCCGGCGCGGGCTTCAGCGCCCTCACGCTGGCTATCTTATTCGGCATGGTCATCGGTAACACGGTTTACCCGAAAATCTGGCAGCCCTGCGACGGCGGCGTGATCTTTGCCAAGCAGCACCTGCTGCGTCTCGGCATCATTTTATACGGCTTTCGCCTGACGTTCGCCCAGATTGCCGACGTCGGCGTAGGCGGTATCGTCATTGACGCGCTGACACTTTCCAGCACCTTTTTTATCGCCTGCTTTCTTGGGCAAAAGGTTTTCGGCCTGGATAAACATACCAGTTGGCTGATTGGCGCCGGCAGCAGCATCTGCGGCGCCGCAGCGGTGCTGGCGACCGAACCGGTCGTCAAAGCGGAAGCCAGCAAAGTGACGGTTGCCGTCGCCACGGTGGTCATTTTCGGCACCATTGCCATCTTCCTGTACCCGGCGATTTACCCCTTCCTGGCGCACTGGTTTACGCCGGAAGCCTACGGCATTTATATGGGTTCGACGATGCATGAGGTTGCTCAGGTTGTCGCGGCAGGCCACGCGGTGGGTCCGGAGGCGGAAAACGCGGCGGTGATTGCAAAAATGCTGCGCGTGATGATGCTGGCTCCGTTCCTGCTGTTCCTCGCCGCGCGCGTGAAGCAATTAGCCCCGGCCAACGGCGGTGAGAAAAGTAAAATCACCATTCCGTGGTTTGCGATCCTGTTTATTCTGGTGGCGGTGTTTAACTCCTTCCACCTGCTGCCGAAAGCGGTTGTCGATATGCTGGTCACGCTGGATACCGTACTGCTGGCGATGGCGATGGCCGCCCTCGGCCTGACCACCCACGTCAGCGCGCTGAAAAAAGCCGGCGCCAAACCGCTGCTGATGGCGCTGATGCTCTTCGTCTGGCTGATTGTCGGCGGCGGCGCGATTAACCTGGCCATTCATAGCCTGATGGCCTGAAGCCCCTCGCAACTCAGGTTGTATTAAGGATGATGTAACTCTCCGGCTAAGCCGCTATCATTACCCTCCCCCCAGCGGCTTAACTGGAGTTTTTTTATGAAATATATTGGAGCGCACGTCAGCGCCTCCGGCGGTGTAGCCAACGCCGCCATTCGCGCAGCCGAAATCGGCGCGACCGCATTTGCCCTCTTTACCAAAAACCAGCGCCAGTGGCGCGCCGCCCCTCTGAGCGACGAAACCATTGCTGAATTTAAAGCCGCCTGCGAAAAGTACCAGTTCGGTCCGGGGCAAATTCTGCCGCACGACAGCTATCTGATTAACCTCGGTCATCCGGTGGAGGACGCGCTGGAAAAATCCCGCGATGCCTTTATTGATGAACTCTCCCGCTGCCAGCAGCTCGGCCTGACGCTGCTGAATTTCCATCCGGGTAGCCATCTGCAGCAAATCCCGGAAGACGAATGTCTGGCGCGTATCGCCGAATCGATCAATATCGCGCTGGCAAAAACCGAAGGCGTCACGGCGGTCATTGAAAACACCGCTGGCCAGGGTAGTAACCTGGGCTTTAAGTTTGAGCATCTGGCGGCCATCATCGACGGTGTGGAAGATAAATCACGCGTCGGGGTGTGCATTGATACCTGTCACGCCTTCGCCGCCGGCTACGATCTGCGCAGCGCCGAAGAGTGTGAAAAAACCTTCGCTGATTTCGAACGGATTGTCGGTTTTCAGTATCTGCGCGGTATGCACCTGAACGATGCGAAAAGCGCGTTCGCCAGCCGCGTTGACCGTCACCACAGCCTGGGTGAAGGCAATATCGGCCATGATGCTTTCCGCTGGATTATGCAGGACAGCCGCTTTGACGGTATCCCGCTGATTCTGGAAACGATCAATCCTGATATCTGGGCGGAAGAGATCGCCTGGCTGCGGGCTCAGCAAACGGAAGAGGCTACGGTCTGATATGAACGACAGGGAAAAGCAGATCCTCAAAATTTTGCGGCGCAATCCGCTGATTCAGCAGCATGAAATTGCCGATATTCTGCAGATTAGCCGCTCCCGCGTGGCCGCGCACATTATGGACCTCACGCGTAAAGGGGCCATCAAGGGCAAAGGCTACATCCTTACCGAGCAGGAGTACTGCGTCTCTCTGGGCGCGGTGAATATGGATATCCGCGGAATTGCCGATATCCATTATCCTCAACCGGTGTCAAACCCGGGTAATATCCAGTGCTCCGCTGGCGGCGTGGCGCGAAATATCGCGCATAACCTGGCGCTGCTGGGCCGCGATGTGCATTTGATTTCCGCCGTCGGCAGCGACTTTTACGGCGAAACGCTGCTGGAGCAAACCCGCCAGGCGGGCGTTAACGTGCAGAGCTGTATCCGCCTGCACGGCCATAATACCGCCACCTATCTCTCCATCGCCAACCCGCGGGAAGAGACGGTGCTGGCGATTAACGATACGCATATTTTACAGTCGCTCACGCCGCAGCTGCTGAATCAGTATCGGGACCTGCTGACGCATGCCGGCGTCGTTCTGGTCGATTGTAATTTGACGGAGCAGTCGCTGGAGTGGGTATTTACCCTGGCTAACGGCATTCCGGTATTCGTTGATACCGTGTCCGAGTTTAAAGCGCACCGCATTCGCCCATGGCTGGGGAAGATCCACACCCTCAAACCCACGCTGCGCGAACTGCAGATCCTCTGGGGAGAACCCATTGAAAACGAGGCGGATCGCGATCGGGCGCTAGCATGGCTGCACGAAAGGGGTACTCAGCGGGTGGTGATTTGCTCGGAAGACGACGCTGTTTTCTGTAGCGAAGCAGGGGGTGAACGCTTCCGGATGAGTCTGCCGGACCATACAACGATAGACAGCTTCGGCGCCGACGATGCGCTAATGGCCGGGCTACTTTATAGCTATCTCGACGGCAGCGACTTTAAAGAGAGCGCCGCTTTCGCCATGGCCTGCACCGCCATCACCCGCGCCAGCGACAGCATCAACAACCCTTCTTTATCCGTCGATAACGCGCTCAATTTACTTCCCGGCGTCGCGTAGCACGCACCGCAGGCGCGGTGCGTGCAGCGTGTTATGCTAGCCCAATAAAGAACCCGGCGATGGTGGCGCTCATCAGGTTAGAGAGCGTGGCCGCCGCCAGGGCGCGCAGCCCAAGCTGGGCAATTTCCGGCGCGCGCTGCGGTGAAATGGCCGAAAACGCCCCGACAACCACGCCGATCGAGCCAAAGTTGGCGAAACCGCACAGCGCGAACGAGATGATCGCAACGGTTTTCACGTCCAGGTTTCCGCCGCTTTGCAGATAAGGCGAAAAGTTGAGGTAGGCGACGAATTCGTTGATCGCCAGCTTTTGGCCAATCAGGCTGCCCGCCAGCGTCGCATCGCTCCAGTCAACGCCCATGATCCACGCCAGCGGTGCGAGCAGAAAGCCGAAAATCCCCTCCAGCGTGGCGTGACCGTAGCCAAACCAGCCGCCAATGCCGCCGATAATACCGTTCAGCAGCGCGATAATCGCCACAAACGCCATCACTACCGTTGCCACCCCAGCAGCAATTTTCAGGCCAGTCATCGCCCCTGACGCCGCCGCCTCGATCACGCTTTTCGGCGGCGTCTCGGTGAAAGAGAGATTGTCGAAAGTGACCTGGGATGCTTCAGTTGCCGGACTCAGCATACGGGCAAACAGAATCCCGCCGGGGATGGCCATTAGCGAAGCGGCCAGCAGATAATCAATCGGCACGCCCATACCGGCATAGCCGATCATCATTGACCCGGCGATCGACGCCATCCCGCTGCAAATCGCGGTAAACAGCTCATTGCGGTTGAGCTTGTTGATAAACGGTTTGACGATCGCCGGGATCTCATTTTGCCCAAGAAAAATGGTGGTCACGGCGACAAAAGACTCAATTTTGCTGATATTCAGCGCCTTCTGGAAGATGCCGCCAAGAATCCGGATCAGCAGCCCCATCACGCCAAGGTAGTAAAGCAGGCTTATCAGCGCGGTGACAAAAATGATGGCGGGCAGCACGCGAAAGGCGAAGATAAAGCCGGCGCCGTCAAACAGTACGTCCATCTTCGGGCCGACCAGTGAACCAAAAATAAACGCGCTTCCGGCGTCGCTATAGGACATGACTTTATGTACCCCAAGCGCGGCCTGCTCGACCAGCCACTTTCCCGGCGGAAAGTAGAGCATCACCCCGCCAATGACGATTTGCAGCAGCAGCGCTGCCCCTACCGTTCTGACGCTGATGCGTTTTTTATTGACTGACAGCGCAAAGGCAATGGCCAGCAACACCACCATCCCCAGAAGACTTCTCATGATGTCCATAATGATATCCTTACCTGGTGGAAAACCCGGCGCGGGCCAGGCTTTCGGTATCTTTGATATCGGGGCGGGCCACCGCAAACGGCCCGCAACTGTCGTCAGGCTACCTGCTGATACTCTTTGGCAATCTCGCAGGCCAGAATGGCGTTGTTGAAGACCAGCTGAATATTGGATTTCAGGCTGTCTCCGCCGGTCAGCTCCGCAACGCGGGCCAGCAGGAACGGCGTACTCGCTTTCCCCACCACGCCCTGCTCTTCCGCCTCCTTCACCGCCCGGTTGATGGCGGCATTGATTTTCTCTTCCGGCATCGCGAACGCTTCAGGAATAGGATTCGCCACCACCATGCCGCCATTCAGACCCGACTGCCATTTCACCGCCATCGCTTTGGCGATCTCTTTGGCGCTATTGAGGCGAATGCTGACGTCAAACGGGCTGGTTCGGCAGAAGAATGCCGGCAGCGCAGAGGTTTGATAACCAATAAGCGGAACGCCAAACGTTTCTAAATATTCGGTCGTTAAACCGAGATCGAGAATAGATTTTGCACCGGCGCAGACGACGGTGACGTTGGTATTAGCGAGCTCCTGTAAATCGGCGGAAATATCAAACGTGTGCTCGGCGCCACGATGTACTCCGCCAATACCGCCGGTCGCAAAGACTTTAATTCCGGCCATTGCGGCAATAATCATGGTAGACGCCACGGTGGTCGCGCCATTTAATCCTGCGGCGACAACAAAGGGTAAATCACGACGACTGACTTTGGCGACGTTATGCCCTTCCCGGCCCAGCAGTTCAATTTCTTCACGGCTCAAGCCAACTTTCATGACGCCATGAATAATCGCAATGGTTGCCGGCACCGCCCCCTGGCGACGAATGGTTTCTTCTACTTCCAGCGCCGTTTGCGCATTTTCCGGAAATGGCATACCGTGAGAAATAATGGTTGATTCCAGCGCCACTACTGGCTGATTATTTTTCAACGCCTGCTGAACTTCCGCAGAAAGCTGTAATAATTCAGAGGAAATATTTAATTCAGACATATTCTTTCTCCACTACCTTTTTTACGTTGGCGTAAGATAATTCAGGGTTATTGGTGAATTCCGATGAAAGCGCCAGAGAAGAGCATCCCTGAGCAAACTTCACCGCTTGCGAAAATGAACAGCCGTCGAGCCAGCAGCAGGCAAGGCCGGCCATCATGGCATCACCGGCGCCGGTGACGTTAACGACCTGAGTTTTCAGCGGCGCGGACCAGCCGCGTTCCCCATCTTTCTCACTGTAGTAAACCCCGTCGCCGCCCATGCTCAGCACCAGGCGCTTCAGGCCACGCTGATGAAACCAGTCGGCAACGCGCGCGACATCATCCGTGCCGGACAGCGCGATGCCGCTCAGCGTTTCAGCCTCAAGCCGGTTCGGTTTCAGGGTGTGAATACGCCCCAGATGCTGGCTGATTTTCACGCACTTCCAGGCTGAAACCGGATCAACAAAAACGGGCGTTGCGCCGCTATTTTCCATCAGCCAGGCGAGAGCGGCCTCGCTGATATTGCAATCAACGACAATCACCGCAGCATTGCAGATAAAATCTTGATGCTGTCTTAAAAACGCTGGCGTAATATGTTCAGTGATGCTCATATCATTAATCGCCACCAGCATTTCACCGGTATTATCAAGCAGCGATAAATAGCTTGAAGTACCTTCCCCCTGGATAACCTGACATTTATCGACGTGAACCCCGGAGTGGGCCGTTTGTTTTAATAGAGAGTGGCCATAAAAATCGTCACCGACAACCGATAATAGCCACGCTTTTTTATTTAACAAGGCAATGTTTTGCGCAATGTTTCGCCCTACGCCGCCGGGAGTATATTTTATTTTCCCGGGGTTAGAATCCGCATAGTTCAACGATACATTGGAATAACCAGCAACATCCATATTTGCCGATCCAATAATTACAACGTAATCATTTTCAGGCATGAAAATACCCTCCAGCATAAAAAATGCTATGGCAGTGGAATTATTGAATATCAATAAATAAGCATGCTTCCATTCATCACCTCCAAATAAACACATGTTTGAATGTGAACATGTGTTTATGTTAAGCGGAATGTTTTTAAAGTAAAGAGGTCAGCAAGAGGGATTTCATATGAACATGAACAAAATCACAAAAAATGACCCGTATGGTTTTTAAACAGTTTAAAAATGCGAAGGAGAGCACATACGGCAGGATGAGCGGGAGGAGATGAGGCATAAAAAAGGGCAGAGAAGACTCTGCCCTTGAGAACGATTTAATGGGTCGATCAGGCTGCTTTTTCTGCTACCTGAGCTTCAGGACGTTTCAGCACCGCGTAGGAGAGCCCTGCGACCAGCGTACCGACGACAATCGCCATCAGATAACCGAGTACCGGCGTAATCGCGCCAGGAATCAGCAGGACGAACAGACCGCCGTGCGGCGCCATCAGCTTAGCACCGACCGCCATGGACATCGCGCCGGTGACCGCGCCGCCAACGATACAGCAAGGCAGGACGCGCATCGGGTCGCGAGCAGCGAACGGAATCGCGCCTTCGGTGATAAAGCACAGGCCGAGAACCAGTGCGGCTTTACCGCCTTCCTGCTGCGCTTTGTCGAACTTTTTACGCGCAATCAGCGTCGCCAGACCCAGCGCCAGCGGTGGAACCATACCTGCCGCCATAATGGCCGCCATCGGCGCATAGGTTTGGGTACTCAGAAGACCAACACCAAAGGCGTAGGCCGCTTTGTTCACCGGGCCACCCATGTCGGTACACATCATACCGCCGAGGATCGCACCGAGCAGAACCGCGTTCGCCGTGCCCATGGTTTGCAGCCAGTGGGTCAGGCCTTCGAGGATCCCGGCAACGGGTTTACCAATCAGGTAAATCATCGCCAGACCTACGAT
Source organism: Klebsiella sp. OBRC7 (assembly GCF_000293135.1). Lineage (NCBI taxonomy): Bacteria > Pseudomonadati > Pseudomonadota > Gammaproteobacteria > Enterobacterales > Enterobacteriaceae > Klebsiella > Klebsiella sp. OBRC7. Next base: position 124,120 of record NZ_ALNJ01000108.1, read on the forward strand.
CAGGCTGGAAACCAGTGGAATGATCAGGATTGGCTTCAGCGCCTCCATACTTTGCGGCAGTTTCAGCTTCGTACTGATCGCTTTCGCCACGTAACCGGCAAGGAAACCAGCGATGATACCGCCGATGAAGCCGGATCCGGTGCTTACCGCCAGCATACCGCCGATAAGACCCGGCGTCAGGCCCGGACGGTCAGCGATGGAGAAGGCGATAAAGCCCGCCAGTACCGGCACCATCAGCGCGAAGGCTGAGCCCCCACCGATTTGCATCAGCGCGGCGGCCAGGGTGTCTTTCACTTCAAAGGCTTTAATACCAAAAGCGAAGGAGAGCGCGATACACAGACCGCCCGCCACCACCATCGGCAGCATGTACGACACGCCGGTCAGCAGGTGGCGATAGGCGCCAGCGGACTCTTTTTTGCCTTCCGCCGCGGCCTGGGATTTACCCGCAGGCTGATACGGTTTCGCTTCAACAACGGCTTTATCCAGCTCCTGAGCGGTTTTCTTCAGCGCCAGACCGGTGGTGGTGCGATACATCGGCTTACCGGCGAATTTCGCCAGATCCACTTCGATATCGGCAGCCACCACCACCAGATCCGCCTGTTCAACTTCTTCCGGCGTGATTGCATTACCCGCGCCCACGGACCCGCGCGTTTCAACTTTCACCCACCAGCCGCGTTTTTTGGCTTCGGTTTCAATCGCTTCCGCCGCCATAAAGGTGTGCGCCACCCCGGTCGGACAGGCGGTAACCGCCACGATGCGTTTCGGACCGTTGGTCGCTGCGGGTACAGCGGCAGCGGCCGGGGCGCTGTAAGGCGTTGCATGGCTTTTGGCCTCACCGAGGAACAGCTCCGGGTGCGCTACGGCGCGGTTAATATCGCCGAGATAGACCTTTTTGCCGTTCAGCGCGCTGTCGGCCGGCAGCGCCGTGCCCAGCACAATCGCCAGCTCAGCGTCGTTCGGGTTATCAATCAGTTCGAGTTGCGCTTTTTGCGCCGCAGTGCTTAACAGGGTCTTCGCCATATAGGCGCGAGCCTGTCCAAGCCCGGCATCAATAATCAGCAGCGTTTTCATTATGCCTCTCCTGCTGTTAATTAAAGGGTTGTAAGTCGACGCGCGCCATCATTGCGGCCAACTGGGTACGATCGGTAATACCGACATTGCTCTGACTCACCGCCAGCGCGGCAACTGCCGTTGCCAGGCGCAGCGTATGTTCGCTGGACTCACGCATCAGCAGGCCATAAATCAGGCCGCCAACCATGGAGTCACCGGCGCCAACGGTGCTTACCACTTCAACGGAAGGCGGCTTGGCAATCCACTCTCCGGATGCGTTAACCCACAGAGCGCCTTCTTCGCCAAGGGAGATAACTACGTGGGCAATTCCCTGCTCACGCAGCGCATGAGCGGCTTCAATCACATCTTTCATTTCAGGCAGCTTGCGGCCCGCCCAGATCTCCAGCTCGCGGCGGTTAGGTTTAACCAGCCACGGCGCCGCTTTCAGACCGGCAACCAGCGCTTCGCGGCTGCTGTCAAAAATGATGCACGGGCACTGGCTACGCAGACGGGTCATCCAGTCAGTGAACGCTTCCGGGCTGACGCCAGACGGCAGGCTACCGCTCACGCAAACCATATCGAACTGGCCCAGCCAGCTCAGGGAATCGTTAACAAAACGCTCCCAGTCGCCCGGCGTGACTTCAAAGCCGGAGAAGTTGAAATCGGTGACTTCGCCATCTTTCTCCGTCAGCTTAACGTTGATACGGGTACGGCCCTGAACAACCTGAAAACGGTTAGCAATGCCCAGCTCGCTGAACAGCTGCTGAAAACCATCCTGATTGTCTTTACCGAGGAAACCGCCAACGGTGACGTCGATACCGAGATCTTTCAGCACTTTTGCAACGTTGATCCCCTTCCCTGCGGCGTGCAAACCGGTGGTGCGAACAAGGTTAACCTCACCGCGTTCAATTTCCGGGGTAAAACCCACCAGGTCATAGGCCGGGTTTAAAGTAATCGTTGCGACACGTCTGCTCATTTATGCGCCCTCCCCAAGGCCTGCGGCGATCGCTTCGCCAATCGCATCCAGCGCCTGCTGCGCATCTTCACCCTGCGCGGTAAAGCGCAAGCGGTGACCTTTTTTCACGCCCAGCGCCACGACTTTCATCAGGCTGCGGCCGTTGGCCGGCTTGCCCGAACCATCAAGGTTGGTGACGGTAATGTCGCTGGAGAATTGTTTAATGGTATTCACCAGCATCGTGCCGGGACGCGCGTGCAGCCCGTGCTCGTTGCGGATAACGTATTCCGCGCTGAGAACATCTTCCGCAATCGCGTCGTCGCTGGTCAGCAGCGCCAGCAGCGTGGCGCCATCAGCCTTCAGCAAACGGTCAGCTTTTTTGTCAAGCAGCAAATTGCTCAGACGATTAAGCACCGCCGTCGGCTGGTCATCGGCCATCGCGACGGTAATCAGCAGCGAAACCGGCTGCTCATCGCTGGTGAAGGCGCTGGCCGCGCGGCTGACGGCAACGGCGCTGCGCAGGTTGCCTTCGGTGCTGTCGTTCAGCCAGATGCCCTGACCGAGGTTCAGCGGTTTATCATTAATCGTACGGCTAACAAAGGAAGCATCGACGGCGCCAGCTTCTTTCAGCCGCGCGGCGTTCAGCGCCTGCAGGGTCAGCAGGTCGCTGGCGACAACGTCCAGGGTCAGCGTCTCGTTATCGAGCTTCAGCGCTTCGCTCTGCTTTTCACCCATCAACAGGGCGCGCAGCTCTTCAGCGGTCGTCGCGGACTTAAGTTGTTCAGCAACGGAGTCGTCGCTCAGCACGTGGGTCAGCTGACGCAGCAGCCCCAGGTGTTCATCCGAGCTGGCGGCAATACCGATGGCGACGTAGGCGGTTTGCCCTTCGCCCCAGGTCACGCCCTGCGGAAACTGATACACCTGAACGCCGGTTTTCAGTACCTGATCGCGGGTGTCGGTGGTACCGTGCGGAATCGCAATACCGTTGCCAAGGAAAGTGGAGGTTTGCTGCTCGCGAGCCAGCATCCCGTTGATGTAGCCGTCTGCCACGTTGCCCGCGCTGACCAGCGCGGAGGCAACCTGACGAATAGCCTCTTCTTTATTACCGGCCTGCTGACCGGGATGAATATCCTGCACAGATAACTGGAACATGGTTCTCCTCTCCTGCTGAATTGAATCGTTTCAGCTACTTTGAGAAAAAATGCGTCATCTACCTGCCGGAGAATCTCCCGATGACGCTGAAACGTTTCAAGAAGTCTGTACCTTTATTAGCCGCCAGGCAAGAAAAGTTCGTTTCCTGATAACAGAAGTTAGAGATACAGCACACTTTTGCTGAAGCGGGAGCGTCGAGGCCGGAAAAACTTCAGCTTTCTGCTGAAGTTTGATTTTGAAACATCTTTTTGATTTATTCGTGCCCTGGTACTGTTCATTTTCTGAGTGACGGCGTAAACTCCGCGACTCCTGAAAACCGATGAACGCCGACATGCAAAACAGTAGCGCCGCCCTGCCACGACGCGGGTTTGATTTCACCTCTTCCGCCTTTCTGATCGTCGCCTTCCTCACGGGTATCGCCGGGGCACTCCAGACGCCAACGCTGAGCCTGTTTCTGACGAACGAGGTTCACGTCCGACCGGCGATGGTCGGCTTCTTTTTTACCGGTAGCGCGGTGATCGGCATTCTGGTGAGCCAGTTCCTCGCCGGGCGTTCGGATCGCAAAGGCGACCGCAAGCGGCTGATCGTCTTCTGCTGCCTGATGGGCGTGCTGGCCTGCGTGCTCTTCGCCTGGAACCGTAACTACTTTATTTTGCTGTTCATCGGGGTATTTCTCAGCAGCTTCGGCTCCACCGCCAACCCGCAGATGTTTGCCCTCGCACGCGAGCATGCGGACAAAACGGGCCGCGAGGCGGTCATGTTTAGCTCGATTCTGCGCGCTCAGGTATCGCTGGCATGGGTTATCGGACCGCCGCTGGCCTACGCGCTGGCCATGGGTTTTGGCTTTACGGTGATGTATCTCAGCGCGGCAGTTGCCTTTGTGGTCTGCGGCGCGATGGTCTGGTTTTTTCTTCCCAGCATGCGTAAAGAGCCGAAGATTGCTACGGGCCATCTTGAAGCCCCGCGCACTAACCGCCGCGACGCGCTGCTGCTGTTTATCATCTGTACGCTGATGTGGGGAATCAACAGTCTGTACATCATTAATATGCCGCTGTTTATCATCAATGAACTGCATTTACCGGAGAAGCTGGCCGGGGTCATGATGGGCACCGCCGCCGGGCTGGAAATCCCGACCATGCTGATTGCGGGCTACTATGCCAAACGCTTCGGCAAGCGCTTCCTGATGCGCATCTCAGCGGTGGCCGGCGTGCTGTTTTACGTTGGTATGCTAACCGTCCACACCCCCGGGCTACTGCTGGCCCTGCAGGCGCTGAACGCCATTTTTATCGGTATCCTGGCCGGTATCGGCATGCTCTATTTCCAGGACCTGATGCCCGGACAGGCGGGTGCGGCCACCACGCTTTATACTAATACCACACGCGTTGGCTGGATTATCGCCGGTTCGCTGGCGGGGGTCGTTGCGGAAGTCTGGAGCTATCACGCCGTATTCTGGATTGCGCTGGTGATGGGGGTCATCACTCAGGCCTGCCTGTGGCGTATTAAAGACGTTTAAGGGTATACGCGCGGGCTTGCACCGTCACGAAGTGCTCAGCTCAAGATGAAGCAGCCAGGTCATGGCGTCTTCGCGATTGGCGGCGCACATTTCCGCTTCCGGCTTCAGGCTGGCACACACTTTCGGCCTTAACGGCGAGCCAAAAATAGCGCAGAGATTATTTTGCGATAGCTGCACGCAGCGGGTGTTTGCCGGCTTGCCTTGCGGCATGCCCGGGATAGGACTGGAGATAGAAGGAGCGATACAGCAAGCTCCGCATTCAGGGCGGCATTCCATAATCGACTCTTCCGATAACGCTTTTAGCAGCCCAGCCTAAACGTTTTACCTGAAGATAGCAAAACAGACGAATTCCACTTGCCTGAAAGGCCCGGCGCGAGTAGTTTTACGCGATATTTTCGACCCTTTAAGTGACAGGATTACTGCAATGCCAAGAGCGAATGAAATTAAAAAAGGTATGGTGCTGAATTACAACGGCAAACTGCTGATTGTTAAAAATATTGATATTCAGTCACCCAGCGCCCGCGGCGCAGCGACGCTGTACAAAATGCGTTTCTCCGATGTACGCACCGGCCTGAAAGTGGAAGAACGCTTCAAAGGCGACGACATCGTCGATACCGTCACCCTGACCCGCCGCTTCGTTGACTTCTCCTATATCGATGGCAACGAATACGTCTTTATGGATAAAGAAGATTACACCCCGTATATCTTCACCAAAGAGCAGATCGAAGAAGAGCTGCTGTTTATGCCGGAAGGCGGCATGCCGGATATGCAGGTTCTGACCTGGGACGGCCAGCTGCTGGCGCTGGAACTGCCGCAGACCGTGGATCTCGAAATCGTTGAGACGGCGCCGGGTATCAAAGGCGCATCCGCAAGCGCGCGTAACAAACCGGCGACGCTGAGCACCGGCCTTGTTGTTCAGGTGCCTGAATACCTGAGCGCGGGAGAGCGTATCCGCATCCATATCGAAGAGAGCCGCTACATGGGCCGCGCGGACTAAACTCCGCGTTTGCAACATCCTGGAGGGCAGCCAGCGGCTGTCCTTTTTATTAGCCCCATATCCACTCCCCTCCGCCAAAAGATGTTATACCAATAATAGCAAGGTTACCGCTAATCTCACCGGCTCTCTCCGCATACTTTGCGGCCTGACCGTTTACCGCGACAGAATTGCATGATCAAGCTCACATTAAGCGGATAAATAAGGCTCACCAATTTAATTTGTTGTCATATATCTTTACACTGGCCATGTTAATTATTGGTTAATCAGGTGTGTTAAGAATGACAACCATTGCGACAGCCACGCTGGCGGAAGGCGTACAGCTTCCTCGATACGATCGCAGTCAGCTGCGTTCGCGTATTGTGCATTTCGGTTTTGGCGCGTTTCATCGCGCGCACCAGGCCCTTCTCACCGATCGGGTGCTCAACGCCAGAGGCGGAGACTGGGGGATTTGTGAGATTAGCCTGTTCAGCGGCGATCGGCTGATGAGCCAGCTGCGCCAGCAGGACCACCTGTTTACCGTGCTGGAAAAAGGCGCCGAGGGCAATCAGCCGATTGTTGTCGGCGCCGTTCATGAGTGTCTGAATGCGAAACTGGATTCGCTGGCCGCTATTATTGAGAAATTTTGCGAACCGCAGGTCGCCATTGTCTCTCTGACCATCACCGAGAAGGGCTACTGCATCGATCCGGCCAGCGGCCAGCTGGATATGACGCAGCCGCGCATTATTCACGATCTGCAAAATCCGACGCTGCCGCAATCGGTTCCCGGCATTCTGGTGGAAGCGCTGGCGCGCCGCCGGCAGCGGAAGCTAAGGCCGTTTACCGTCCTCTCCTGCGATAATATTCCCGATAATGGACATGTGGTAAAAAACGCCGTGCTGGGAATGGCAGAAAAACGGGACCCCGAGCTGGCGCAGTGGATCGCCGAACACGTCAGCTTTCCCGGTACTATGGTTGACCGCATCGTGCCCGCCGCCACCGATGAGTCGCTGGCAGAAATTAGCGCGACGTTAGGCGTGGAAGACCCCTGCGCAATCAGCTGCGAACCCTTTATCCAGTGGGTCATTGAAGATAACTTTGTTGCCGGTCGCCCGGACTGGGAAACCGCGGGCGTCCAGATGACCGATGACGTTTTACCGTGGGAACAAATGAAGCTACGGATGCTCAACGGTAGCCACTCGTTTCTCGCCTGGCTTGGCTATCTGGCTGGCCATGCGCATATTAGCGACTGCATGCAGGATCCGATTTTCCGCAGCGCCGCCTACCGCCTGATGCTTGACGAACAGGCGCCAACCTTATCCATTCAGGGCGTTGACCTGACGGCGTATGCTGACAGCCTGATCGAGCGCTTCAGCAACCCGGCGCTGAAGCATCGCACCTGGCAAATCGCCATGGACGGTAGCCAGAAGCTGCCGCAACGTATGCTTGAGGGTATTCGCGTCCATCTTGCTCGGGGCAGCCGCTGGCCGCTGCTGGCGCTCGGCGTGGCCGGCTGGATGCGCTACGTCAGCGGTATTGACGATGCCGGAAATGCGATTGATATTCGCGATCCGCTGGCCGATAAGATGCAGAAACGGGTTTCTGCCAGCGATGAACACCATCGCGTGGCGGCCCTGCTTACGCTTGAAGAGATCTTCGGCCGCGACCTGCCGCAGAACCCGCAGTTTGTCGCTCATATCACCGCCGCATGGCATCAGCTCGCCGCTTTTGGCGCGCGTCAGGCGATTGCCGGCACGCTGAACGCTTAACAATTTCTGCCTTTTAGCGGACAGATCCCCCTTCTGTCCGCGGTAAGACTTCTCTTTTCCCCTTTTTTTCGTCAGGATAGCGTAACTGTTACAACATTACATTTATCCTGGAGAAAAAGTGACCAAAACCAATTTGATCACGGGGTTTCTCGGCAGCGGCAAGACGACGTCGATTCTGCATCTGCTGGCCCATAAGCCCGCGGATGAAAAATGGGCCGTGCTGGTCAACGAGTTTGGTGAAGTGGGCATTGACGGCGCGCTGCTGGCGGAAAGCGGCGCGCTGCTCAAAGAGATCCCCGGCGGCTGCATGTGCTGCGTGAACGGTCTGCCGATGCAGGTCGGGCTCAACGCCCTGCTGCGCCAGGGCAAACCCGATCGCCTGCTGATAGAACCCACCGGGCTTGGCCATCCTAAACAGATCCTCGATATGCTGACCGCCGCAATATACGAGCCGTGGATCGACCTGCGCGCCACCTTATGCGTGCTGGATCCGCGCCAGCTGCTGGACGAAAAAATAGTGACCAACGACAACTTTCGCGACCAGCTGGCCGCCGCTGACGTCATTATCAGTAATAAAGCCGACCGCGCAACGGAGGAAAGCCAACGCGCATTCGCCGCCTGGTGGCAGACCTATGCCGGCGATCGGCGGTTCGTCAGCGCCACCCGGGGGAATATCGACCCGGCACTGCTTGATTTGCCGCGCCGCAATCTTGCGCCGCTTCCCGCCAGCCCCGAACACGCGCACGGCCACGGGCAGAAACAGGGCCTTGCGGCACTGAGCCTCCCTGCCCATCAGCGCTGGCGTCGCAGCCTCAATAGCGGCCAGGGCTATCACGCCTGCGGCTGGATTTTTGACGCCGAAACCGTTTTCGACACCGTGGCCCTGCTCGAATGGGCGCGCCTGGCGCCGGTCGGGCGCGTGAAAGGCGTGATGCGCATTGCGGAAGGAGTGGTACGCATCAACCGCCAGCAGCGCGATCTGCATATTGAGACGCAGAACGTTCCTCCCCCCGATAGCCGTATCGAGCTGATTGCCGATACCGAGACGGACTGGAACGCACTGCAGGCCTCCTTGTTGAGGATTCGTTTAAGTTAAGACGGCTATGGTTGCCGTCGTTTACCCAACACACGATAGTTATGATTAAAAATCGAATTCCCCTAATCCTGCTGCTGAACGCGGCGGGTGTTGCGCTTTTTTGTTCATGGTACCTTCCCGTTAACCATGGTTTCTGGAATCCGCTGGACTCGGCGATCTTCTATTTCTTTAACCACCTGGTTGGCGTGAGCACCGCTTATACCTGGCTACTGGCGATTATCAACAACCGCGCATTTGATGCCTGCTCGCTACTGGCGATGGGCAGCCTGATGCTAAGCTTCTGGTTTAAAGAGCAGAGCGCCGGACGCCGGCGGGTGATTATCATCGGCCTGGCGATGCTGCTGGCCGCCGTCATCATCAATCAGCTTGCCCAGCACCTGATGCCGGTTAAGCGCGCCAGCCCTTCGCTCTCTTTTACCGATATCACCAAAGTGAGCGATGTGATCTCCTTCCCCACTAAAGATGCGTCTAAAGATAGTTTTCCAGGCGATCACGGTATGATGCTGCTGATTTTTGCGTCATTTATGTGGCGCTATTTTGGTCGCCGGGCGTTTGCCATCGCGCTGGTCATATTCGTGGTGTTCGCTTTTCCACGCGTAATGATCGGCGCTCACTGGTTTACCGATATTGCCGTCGGCTCATTAACGGCGGTACTCATTGGCGCCCCCTGGGTATTGATGACCCCGCTGAGTGATAATGTCATTGCGTTATTTGAGCGTTATCTTCCGGGTAGAAAAACTAAAATTTAAATCCATCTTTACAATTAATTAATATCATTCATAAGGGATCGTTCTGGGTCCCTTTTTTTGTCCGCGCGTTTTTTCTCATCCGGCATCATCTTCCCGTCATAGTAATCATGTTAGAAATGAGTAAATTGCGTATTTTTTACCCATTACTGTCGCTATTTTGCCCTTTGCCGATGATTCACTTTTTGTCGCAAAAATACTTATAAGAAAATGCGTAAAACCGCTCGCCATCCCCCGGTTGATCGGGTAACCTCAATCTCGTTTTGCCTCGTCAGCGACATCAATTCAGAGAATGAATAAATTTGTGCGTCAGTCCACAGTTTTATGCTTACGGAATTGTCTCATTGCGACCAGGTAATTAGGCTCTAACACGTTTGGCATTTTTTATAACGACATTGTCGTTAAGGACAACAAGGGATAACACACAGCATGGTCAAATCTCAGCCGATTTTGAGATATATCTTGCGGGTCGCCCCCGCGATTGCAGTTGCGGTTCTGCTTTCCGCGTGTAGTTCAAATAGTACCGCCAGGAATATGCATTCTGAGACGCTTGCTGTGGGTAGTGGCGATTTATCATCACTGCAAGCCTCTCAGGATGAATTTGAAACGATGGTCCGCAACCTGGACGTTAAGTCCCGCTTGATGGATCAATATGCCAGCTGGAAGGGCGTGCGTTACCGCCTCGGCGGCAGCACTCGTAAAGGCATCGATTGTTCCGCCTTTGTGCAACGGACTTTCCGTGAACAGTTTGGCCTGGAACTGCCGCGCTCGACTTCAGAGCAGCAGGATTCCGGAAAATCGATCAGCCGCGCGCAGCTGCGCACCGGTGATTTAGTCCTGTTCCGTGCAGGTTCCACGGGCCGCCATGTAGGGATCTACATCGGCAACAATCAGTTTGTTCATGCTTCCACCAGCAGCGGTGTGACGATTTCAAGCATGGATGAGCCGTACTGGAAAAAGCGCTATAACGAAGCGCGACGCGTTCTGAGCCGTTCGTAATCGTCTTCTGCCGTTGGTTAATCCCTTGGCCAACGAAAGAAATAAAAAACACTGCCGAGGCGGTGTTTTTTTTTGCTCGCCAACCAGGAAACTTCGTAAAATAAGCGATGTCTTTAAGCAGGGATAGAAAAAGCGATTTCTATCAGCTCCCTGGCGCAAATCAACAATACGGACTGACTATATAGCCTATGCCTACCCGTCATCTCGCTCCCCGGCGAAAAATCTGGCTGACCAGCATATGTGTTGGAATAGCCGTCGCCCTGCTGGCCGGTAGCATCCAGTTTATGGTGATTTATCACAACCGTGCGGAGCGTTTCGACGCCATTATTCACAACGTTCATACGTATCTGCAGGACTACTTTCACGATTTGAATCAGACGATTCAGGGCATGCAGCCGCTGGTCGATCAACCCTGTGAAAACGTTGCCTCAGGCTTAACCGCCCATGCGGCATTCAGCCCGAACGTTCGCGCCATCCTGCTGGTCAAAAATGGCCTTGCGTTTTGCTCCTCCGCCACAGGCGCTATGAACACGCCCTTAATCCAGCTCATTCCGCAGCTTAATCTTACTCAAGCGGTCGATATGGCGATTCTGCCCGGGACGCCAATGATGCCGAAAAGCGCCGCGCTGGCGCTGTGGGTCCGCAGCCCACACGGCGGGAAAGACGGTATTTTTGTCTCGATTAATGCCAACCTGACGCCCTATATTCTCTACTCAGCTCGACAGAATGATTTCAGCGGCCTGGCGCTGGCCATTAACGACACCGCCATTTCCACCTTCAGCAACCAACTTATCGACCCGCAGACGCTGCTTTCGCCGCCCATTCGCCAGACGCAAATCGACGGCCTGCCGCTGAAGGTTTATCTCTACGCGAACAGCTGGCTGGCGGAGAATACGCAGTTTGCTCTACTGCTGGGCGTCGTGTGCGGGCTGCTGGCCGGGCTTTTAAGCTACTACATCCTGACGATTAAATCGGACCCGCGCAAAGAGCTGCTGCTGGCCATCAAAAACGATCAGTTCTACGTGGTCTATCAACCTGTGGTGAGGTCAGAGACGCTACAAATTAGCGGCATTGAGGTGCTGATGCGCTGGCGGCATCCGGTGGCCGGCGAGATCCCTCCCGATGTGTTTATCAACCTTGCTGAAACCCAGCAGATCATTATTCCGCTCACCCGCCATCTGTTAAAACTGATTGCGCAGGATGCGCCTGTTCTGCAAACGCTCCTGCCCGCAGGGAGCAAACTGGGGATAAATATCTCCCCCCTTCATCTACATGCAGGCAGCTTTCAGCAGGACCTTCAGCACTTCGCCGCCGCCATGCCGGCCGGCCATTTTAGCGTGGTGCTGGAGATCACCGAGCGCGCAATGATCGATAAAAATCGCTCCTTAGGGAACTTCGACTGGCTGCACGAACAGGGCTTTGAAATTGCGATTGATGATTTTGGTACCGGCCATAGCGCGCTAATCTATCTGGAGCGCTATAACTTTGATTACCTGAAGATAGACCGCGGCTTCGTGCAGGCTATCGGCACTGAGACCGTCACCTCTCCGGTGCTTGATGCCGTTATTACCCTGAGCCGCCGCCTGAAGCTCACCACGGTCGCTGAAGGGGTGGAAACGCAGGAACAAGCGGAATGGCTGCGCGACCACGGGGTAAACTATTTACAGGGCTATTGGTTAAGCCGGCCGCTGACGCTGGAAGCGCTGATCGCCGCCCATGATGAACCGGCGAAATATTTCACAACCCGCTAAGTGTCCTTTATTATTTGCTATCAGAGGTCAGGCCGTTTCAGGCCCGGCATGGGAGGACGATATCCTGGTTATTTTTGCGCGCATCAGCCTGATACTGCTGACCTTATTTAGCCTGCACAGCCAGGCGCAAACCATTAAAGAGAGTGACAGGTTCGCGATTATTGGCGAACCGAAATACATTGCAGGCTTCACCCATTACGATTATGCCAACCCCGCCGCGCCTAAAGGCGGCGCAATTACCCTCGCCGCCATCGGTACTTTTGATAATTTCAACCGCTACGCCATGCGCGGCAACCCCGGTATCCGTACCGAAAGCTTATACGACACGCTTTTCACCACCTCTGATGATGAGCCCGGCAGCTACTATCCGCTGATCGCCGAGCATACGCGCTATGCCGATGATTTTTCATGGATGGAGATCGCGCTCAATCCCCGCGCCCGCTATCACGATGGCAGCCCCGTCACCGCCAGCGATGTCGCGTTTACCTTCCAGAAGTTTATGACCGAAGGGGTGCCGCAGTTTCGCCTCTATTATAAAGGCACCACCGTAAAAGCCATCGCTCCGCTCACCGTACGCATCGATTTAGCCAAACCGGGCAAAGAGAACATGCTTAGCCTGATGACGCTGCCCGTCATGCCGGAAAAATTCTGGAAAAACCATAAACTCAGCGACCCGCTATCCGCCCCACCGCTGGCCAGCGGCCCGTATCGCATCACCGCCTGGCGCATGGGCCAGTACATTACCTACTCGCGGGTAAAGGACTACTGGGCCGCCGACCTACCGGTCAACCGCGGGCGCTGGAATTTCGATACGCTGCGCTACGACTATTACCTGGACGACAACGTCGCTTTCGAAGCCTTTAAGGCCGGCGCCGTCGACCGTCGCGAAGAGAACGTTGCCAAAAACTGGGCTACCCGCTACGTTGGGCGCAATTTTACCCACGGCTATATCGTTAAAGATGAATACACCAACACCTCGGCGCAGAATACGCAGTGGCTGGCCTTTAACATTCAGCGCCCGGTATTTTCCGACCGCCGGGTACGCGAAGCCATTACCCTCGCCTTTGATTTTGAATGGATGAATAAGGCGCTGTTTTATCACTCCTACAGCCGCGCCAACAGCTTCTTTCAGAATACCGAATACGCGGCGCGCGATTATCCGGATGCCGACGAGCTGGCGCTGTTAACGCCGCTGAAAAAAGAGATCCCGGCCGAAGTTTTCACGCAGATATACCGTCCCCCGGTTTCCAGCGGCGATGGTTTCGAACGCGCAAACTTGCTGAAGGCGGATGCCATCCTTAACCAGGCAGGATGGATAGTGAAAAACCAGCGGCGGGTTAATGCGAAGAGCGGCAAACCGTTACGCTTTGAGCTGCTGCTTCCTTCCGGCAGCAGCGATCGCTGGGTCCTGCCCTTCCAGCACAACCTCCAGCGGCTCGGCATCGTCATGGATATTCGCCAGGTCGACAACTCCCAGTACAGTAACCGCAAGCGCAGCCGGGATTACGACATGATGCCCAGCGTCTGGCGCGCCACGCCCTGGCCCGGCACCGACCTGCAAGTCTCCTGGGACTCCGAATATATTAATTCCAGCTATAACGCCTCAGGAGTACAAAGCCCGGCCGTCGACCGGCTCATCGCGCAGATTATTCGCTGGCAGGGTAATAAAGAAAAGCTGCTGCCGCTGGGCCGGGCTCTCGACCGCGTGCTGACCTGGAACTATTACATGCTGCCGATGTGGTATATGGCGCAGGACCGAACCGCATACTGGGACAAATTCTCCTTCCCGCAGACCCGCGCGGTCTACTCCTCCGGTTTCGAAAACTGGTGGTACGACGCAGGCAAAGCGGCCAGACTCCCCGCGGACAGACGCTAAGGAATTAAGATGGGTGCATATCTGCTCCGCCGACTACTGCTCATCATCCCCACCCTGTGGGCGATTATCACTATTAACTTTTTTATTGTGCAGATCGCGCCCGGCGGTCCGGTCGATCAGGCGATTGCGGCGATTGAGTTCGGCGACCGCGGAGGCTTGCCCGGCGCCGGAGATGGCGGCATGGCCGCCAGCCATGCGCGTACCGGGGTCAGCAACATCAGCGATGGGCACTATCGCGGCGGGCGCGGGCTGGACCCGGAGGTGATTGCCGAGATAACTCACCGCTACGGCTTTGATAAGCCGCTGCACGAGCGTTATTTTAAAATGCTCGGTGATTATCTGCGCTTTGATTTTGGCGATAGCCTGTTTCGCAGCTCATCGGTACTGCAGCTGATTAAAGACAGCCTGCCGGTCTCAATCACCCTGGGCCTGTGGAGTACGCTCATCATCTACCTGGTGTCGATTCCGTTGGGGATCCGTAAAGCGGTCAGCAACGGCAGCCATTTTGACGTCTGGAGCAGTACGCTGATTATTATCGGCTATGCCATCCCGGCGTTCCTGTTTGCCATTTTGCTGATCGTTATCTTTGCCGGCGGCAGCTATTTCGATCTCTTTCCGCTGCGCGGGCTGGTGTCAGCTAATTTCGACAGCCTGCCCTGGTACCAAAAAATCCTCGACTATCTCTGGCATATCACCCTACCGGTGCTGGCAACGGTGATTGGCGGTTTTGCCGCCCTCACGATGCTGACTAAAAACAGCTTTCTTGATGAAATCCGCAAGCAGTACGTGGTTACCGCTCGCGCCAAGGGCGTCAGCGAAAAGCAGATCCTTTGGGGCCACGTGTTTCGCAACGCGATGCTGCTGGTGATTGCCGGTTTCCCGGCCACCTTTATCAGCATGTTTTTTACCGGCTCGCTGCTGATTGAGGTGATGTTCTCGCTAAACGGACTGGGGCTGCTGGGCTATGAGGCCACCGTATCTCGCGATTACCCGGTCATGTTCGGCACGCTGTATATTTTTACCCTGATTGGCCTGCTGCTGAATATCATCAGCGATATCAGCTATACGCTGGTCGATCCGCGAATCGATTTTGAGGGCCGCTAATGTCATTTTTTAGTCCCGTCAATCAGGCCCGCTGGGCGCGTTTTCGCCACAACCGCCGCGGCTACTGGTCGCTATGGCTCTTTTTAGCGCTTTTCGCCTGTAGCCTGTGCGCAGAGCTTATTGCGAACGATAAGCCGCTGCTGGTCCAGTACCGCGGAAGCTTCTACGTTCCGCTCCTGAAAAACTACAGTGAGACCACCTTCGGCGGCAGCTTTGCCACCGCCGCCGACTATCAGGACCCGTGGCTGCAAAAACGGCTGGCGGATAACGGCTGGGCCCTGTGGGCGCCGGTTCGTTTCGGCGCGACGACCATTAATTTCGCCACCGACGCGCCCTTCCCTTCGCCGCCGTCGGGACAGAACTGGCTGGGCACCGATGCCAACGGCGGAGACGCGCTGGCGCGTATTCTGTACGGCACGCGCATTTCCATTCTCTTTGGACTGCTGCTGACCTTCTTCTCCAGCGTACTGGGGGTGATGGCCGGCGCCGTTCAGGGGTATTACGGCGGAAAGATTGACCTCTGGGGGCAGCGGTTTATCGAAGTCTGGTCGGGAATGCCGACGCTGTTTCTGATTATCCTGCTCTCAAGCGTTGTGCAGGCCAACTTCTGGTGGCTGCTGGCCATTACCGTGCTGTTCGGCTGGATGACGCTGGTCGGCGTGGTCCGGGCTGAGTTCCTGCGCACCCGTAACTATGATTATATCCGCGCCGCGCAGGCGCTCGGCGTCAGCGATCGCGCCATTATTCTGCGCCATATGCTGCCTAACGCCATGGTCGCCACCCTGACCTTCCTGCCGTTCATTCTGTGCAGTTCGATAACCACCCTGACCTCGCTCGATTTCCTCGGCTTTGGCCTGCCGCTGGGCTCCCCTTCGCTGGGCGAACTGCTGTTGCAGGGTAAAAACAACCTGCAGGCGCCCTGGCTGGGCATCGCCGCCTTTCTGTCGGTGGCGGTCCTGCTGACGTTATTGATTTTTATTGGTGAAGCGGTTCGCGACGCTTTTGACCCAAGCAAGGCGGTGTAGCATGACGCAACCTTTGTTAGATATCGATAACCTCTCCATCGCCTTTCGCCAGCAGGGTGAGACTATCCCGGTCGTCAGCGAACTGTCGCTGCAGATTGCCGTCGGCGAGACCCTGGCGCTGGTCGGCGAGTCCGGCTCAGGGAAGAGCGTGACCGCGCTATCGGTGCTGCGGCTACTCCCGTCGCCGCCGGTCAGCTATCCTGCCGGCGACATCCGTTTTCACGGCCAGTCGCTGCTGCACGCGGATGAACCCACCCTGCGCGGCGTGCGCGGTAACCGCATCGCGATGATCTTTCAGGAGCCGATGGTTTCGCTTAATCCACTGCATACCCTGGAAAAACAGCTGTACGAAGTGCTCTCTTTGCATCGCGGGATGCGCAAAGAAGCGGCGCGCGGGGAAATCCTCGACTGCCTGGATCGCGTCGGTATCCGCAACGCGCCCAGGCGGCTGGCCGACTATCCCCATCAGCTTTCCGGCGGCGAGCGCCAGCGGGTGATGATCGCCATGGCGCTGTTAACCCGCCCGGAGCTGCTTATTGCCGACGAACCCACCACCGCGCTGGACGTGTCGGTGCAGGCGCAAATCCTCACGCTGCTGCGGGAACTGAAGCAAGAGTTGAATATGGGGCTGCTGTTTATCACCCATAATCTGAGCATCGTTCGTCAGCTCGCCGACCGCGTCGCGGTGATGCAGAACGGCCGCTGCGTGGAACAAAACGGCTGCCGGGCGCTGTTTTCCGCCCCCGAACACCCTTATACCCGCCGCCTGCTGGATAGCGAGCCGTCGGGCGATCCCGTCCCGCTCGCACCCGATGCCCCGGTGTTGCTGCGGGCGGAAAATTTGAGTATCGCCTTCCCGATACGTAAAGGTCTGCTGCGGCGAGTTGTCGATCATAACCGGGTCGTTAATGCCCTCAGCTTTCATTTGCGCTCGGGAGAAACGCTGGGGCTGGTCGGCGAGTCCGGATCGGGCAAAAGCACCACCGGGCTGGCGCTTCTGCGTCTGATTCATTCCGATGGCGCGATCGCCTTTGACGGTGAGGCGCTTCAGGGACGTAATCGCCGGCAGATGCTGCCGCTGCGTCGCCGCATGCAGGTGGTCTTTCAGGATCCTAACGCATCGCTAAACCCGCGGCTCAACGTGCTGCAAATTATCGAAGAGGGATTGCGCGTCCATCAACCGACGCTCGCGCCGGCCGAACGGGAGCAGGCGGTGATTCAGGTGATGCAGGAGGTCGGCCTCGATCCACACTCACGGCATCGCTACCCTGCCGCCTTCTCCGGCGGCCAGCGTCAGCGCATCGCGATCGCCAGGGCGCTGGTCGTCAAACCGCAGCTTATCGTGCTGGATGAGCCCACCTCATCGCTGGATAAAACCGTACAGGCGCAAATCCTCGCGTTGCTGAAGGCGCTACAGCAAAAGCATCAGCTGGCCTATATTTTTATCAGCCATGATTTACGCGTCGTGCGGGCGTTGTGTCATCAGGTGATGGTGCTGCGGCAGGGAGAAGTCGTCGAGCAAGGTGAGTGCGAGCGCGTATTTACCGCTCCGCAGCAGGAGTATACCCGTCAGCTGCTGGCGTTAAGCTGACGGTCAGAAGGGATTGTTGCCGGAGAAAGGTTCCGCAATCGCCACGCCGAAATTTTTCAGGCGGCAGGTTGCAGCGAATTCGTCCTGACGGTTAACAAACAGGCACGGTTCCCCTTCGCATTCAACGACAGAGCTGTCGACCTCGATGTCGCTAAGCGCCTGGCTGAGCTTATGCATGACCGGCCACGCGCTTTCGCCATCGGGGCTGAGTAATTTCAACGCCACGAGGCTGTTTTCGCTCTGGGCGCCGTTTTGCGGAATCGGTTCAACTCTTGAACCTGCAAAACCGGCCAGCCAGCGATAGCTCTGCGGCAGACGGTGTACGATAGAGAGTTGCAGTGTATTCACGTGTTTACCCCGGAAGCAAAATACTTCACAATAATTTTACATCAATACTAACACATTATTGACAACCAGTCCTCTTCCTGCACAGAAAACGCTTACACCAGTGGCATAGCCGTGTTATTGGTTTGTAATGTAAAAGTTTATAATTGTGCAGATGGAACATCTTCGGGCTATATGTACCCGTTTCTGTGATCTAAAACAACTTTTTTATCGCAATCATGCGACTTTTTGAACGATTTGATTTTACATAAAATAAACAAATCGCTGAACAGAGAAGCCAGATTTGGTTGATATGCATCAAAAAAAGGGGCGATATCGCCCCTGAAAGTCGCTTAGCGCGCGGCTTTGCGCCGTCGGCTGGCGTAGAGGTAAAAGAGGATGGAGCTGCTGGCGCAGAAGGCGATAGAAATCAGCATTGGCCAGGCGGTGGTAAACGTCGCCATCGACAGCAGCGCGCCGACAATGGCGCCAATTCCGAAACGGAACGTCCCTGCCAGCGAGGAAGCGGTCCCGGCCATATGCGGAAACTCATCGAGAATCACCGCCATCGCGTTAGAGGAGACCATCGAAACGCAGCCGATGAACGCCGCCACGCCAAACACCAGCGCCCAGAACCCCACGCCAAACAGCGCGCACACGACCATCCACGCCGCCATAGCAAACTGGATCCATAGCCCGGCGCGGAACATGTTCAGCGCCCCAATCCGCCGCACAAAACGGCTGTTGATCATGGTCATGACAAACAGGAAGACGACGTTCAGCGCAAAATAGTAGCCAAAGTGCTGCGGTGAAACGTGGTTGATATTGATATAGACAAACGGACCAGCGCTCAGAAACGAGAACATCCCGGCAAAGCTGAAACCGCTTGCCAGCATATAGCTCAGCACCCGCTTGTGGCGAAACAGCGTCGCGAAGTTGCCGAGCGTAGTGCGAATATGAAATTTCTGCCGGCGTTCCGGCGGCAGGGTCTCGCTAATAAAGAAGGCGATCATCGCCGAGGCTAATAGCGCCGCCACCGCGAGGATCCAAAAGATCGCATGCCAGCTAAACCACACCAGCACCGCTCCGCCGACCATCGGCGCCACCAGCGGCGCGACGGTGGTCACCAGCATGACGAACGACATCATCCGCGAGAATTCTTCCTTGGGATAGATATCGCGCATCAGGGCGTTAATGACCACGCTTGCCGCCGCGGCCGCCAGGCCGTGGAAAAAGCGCATGGTGATCAGCATATCGATAGTCTGCGACAGCGCGCAGGCCACCGCCGCCGCGGCAAAGACCAGCGTACCGCCCAGTATCACCGGTTTACGCCCCATGCTGTCCGCCATTGGGCCATATAAAAGCTGGCCCAGGGCAAAGCCCAGAATATAGGTACTGAGCGTCATCTGCGCGCTGCCGTCCGGCACATTAAACTGCGCCGCAATCACCGGCAGCGCCGGAAGATACATATCAATCGACAGCGGCATTAACATGGCCAGCAGGCCAAGAATAAACACAATCCCTAATGAAGAATTCTGCTTTGCCGTCACGTTTTACTCCGCGCATGTTGGCCGCCAACGCTGGCAATTTCTTCTGCCGTCAGCGGACGATATTCACCCGGCGCCAGCGACGCATCAAGCGCGATATCGCCAATACGTTCGCGATGCAGGCCAACCACATGATTCCCCACCGCGGCAAACATCCGCTTCACCTGATGGTAGCGTCCTTCGCTAATGGTCAGGCGGACTTCGGTCGGCGTCACCACTTCCAGCACCGCCGGTTTGGTCAGGTCTTTCTCATTATGCAGCTGAACGCCTTTGGCAAACTGCTCGGCGGTGGAGTCATCCACCGGATTTTCCAGCGTCACCAGATAGGTTTTTTCGCAATGGTGGCGCGGGGAAGTAATGCGGTGCGACCACTGGCCATCGTCGGTCATCAATACCAGTCCGGTGGTGTCGATATCCAGACGCCCCGCGGCATGCAGCTTGTGCGCCACCGGCTCGTCGAGGAAATAAAGGACCGTCGGATGATCCGGATCGTCGGTGGAACAAACGTAACCCTGCGGCTTGTTGAGCATAAAGTAGCGCGGGCCGGTCTGCTGAACCAACGTATTGCCGTCATACTCGACGTCATGCTCCGGCAGAAGCTTGAAGGAGGAGTCTTTTACAATGTCGCCGTCCACGGTAACGCGGCTGCCGCGGATTTCACGCCCGGCAATAGCCCGGCTAACGCCAAGTTGCTGAGCGATAAACTTATCAAGTCGCATGAGATTTTTTTAGCCTGTACAAGTGCTGGAGCGGGCAACGCGCCCGAAAAAGAAGAATTTCATGGGGTAGTATAACGGGCTATTAACACCACTCAAGGGAAAAGATTCGTGGCATACTATTCGCGAGTTAATTAACCGCCATAAATTCATGACATTTACATTACGTCCCTACCAAAAAGAGGCGGTCGACGCGACGCTCGCCTGGTTTCGCCGCCATCATGAACCTGCCGCGATTGTGCTGCCGACAGGCGCAGGTAAAAGCCTGGTTATCGCCGAACTTGCGCGTCTGGCGCGCGGTCGCGTGCTGGTGCTGGCTCACGTTAAAGAACTGGTGGCGCAGAACCACGCCAAGTATTGCGCGCTCGGCCTGAAAGCGGATATTTTTGCCGCGGGCCTCAAGCGTAAAGAGAGCCACGGTAAAGTGGTCTTTGGCAGCGTGCAGTCGGTCGCCCGCAACCTCGACCAGTTTCAGGGAGAGTTTTCGCTGCTGATCGTCGACGAGTGCCACCGCATCAGCGACGATGATGACAGCCAGTATCAGCAGATTATCAGCCACCTTCAGCAGGTCAATCCGCACCTGCGCCTGCTGGGGCTGACCGCGACGCCTTTTCGCCTCGGTAAGGGGTGGATTTACCAGTTCCACTACCACGGCATGGTGCGCGGTGATGAAAACGCACTATTTCGCGACTGCATCTACGAGTTGCCGCTGCGCTATATGATTAAGAACGGCTACCTGACCCCACCGGAGCGGCTGGATATGCCGGTGGTTCAATATGACTTCAGCCGCCTGCAGGCGCAAAGTAACGGCCTGTTCAGCGAGGTCGATCTGAATCACGAACTGAAAAAACAGCAGCGCGTCACGCCGCATATCGTCAGCCAAATCGTTGAATTCGCCCAAACGCGCAAAGGGGTGATGATTTTCGCCGCCACCGTTGAACACGCCCGCGAAGTGACCGGGTTGCTTCCGCAGGGCGAAGCGGCCTTAATCACCGGTGAAACGCCGGGGCCGGAGCGCGATCGCATCATCGACGCGTTTAAAGCTCAGCAGTACCGCTATCTGGTTAACGTCGCGGTTTTGACGACCGGCTTTGATGCGCCGCATGTCGATCTGATCGCCATCCTGCGCCCGACCGAGTCGGTGAGCCTTTACCAACAGATCGTCGGCCGCGGCCTGCGCCTGGCGCCGGGTAAAACGGACTGCCTGATTCTCGATTACGCCGGTAATCCGCACGACCTTTACGCGCCTGAAGTAGGAACGCCGAAGGGGAAAAGCGATAACGTGCCGGTCCAGGTTTTTTGCCCGGCATGCGGTTTCGCCAATACGTTTTGGGGGAAAACCACCGCCGACGGCACGCTGATTGAACACTTTGGCCGCCGCTGCCAGGGCTGGTTTGAGGATGACGAAGGCCATCGCGAGCAGTGTGATTTTCGTTTTCGCTTTAAAAACTGCCCGCAGTGTAACGCGGAAAACGATATCGCCGCCCGCCGCTGCCGCGAGTGCGATACCATCCTGGTCGACCCCGACGACATGCTGAAAGCCGCGCTGAAGCTTAAAGATGCGCTGGTGCTGCGCTGTAGCGGAATGGATCTGCAGCACGGCGCGGATGATAAAGGCAACTGGCTGAAAATCACCTATTACGATGAAGATGGCGCGGATGTTAGTGAGCGCTTCCGCCTGCATACGCCCGCCCAGCGCACCGCCTTTGAGCAGCTCTTTATCCGCCCGCATACCCGAACGCCGGGCGTACCGCTGCGCTGGATAACGCCCGCCGATATCCTCGCCCAGCAGGCGCTTCTGCGCCATCCGGACTTTGTCGTGGCGCGCATGAAGGGGCAATACTGGCAGGTGCGGGAGAAAGTATTTGATTATCAGGGCCGATTCCGCCGGGCCAACGAACTGCGCTAATCGTCCTCACGTCTGAGGTTTTGGTTGCTGCGAACACGTATGGCGGCTATAATGCCGCCCGCTTTTGCATTCGCAAAGCAGATAATCTGCCTGCTGCTGGGTCGCCTGTAGCAGGATTTATACATAGAGAGACATCAATGTTTACTATCAACGCAGAAGTACGTAAAGAGCAGGGTAAGGGTGCGAGCCGCCGCCTGCGTGCAGCTAACAAATTCCCGGCCATCATCTATGGCGGCGAAGCTGCGCCAGTAGCAATCGAACTGGATCACGACAAAGTGTGGAACATGCAGACCAATGCAGAGTTCTACAACGAAGTTCTGACCATCGTTGTTGATGGCAAAGAAGAGAAAGTTAAAGCTCAGGCTGTTCAGCGTCACCCGTTCAAGCCGAAGCTGTCCCACATCGACTTCGTTCGCGCTTAATCGCTCGCTGAAAGTTGTATGGCAAGCGCCCCGCTCCGCAAGGTTCGGGGCGTTTTGTTTATCAGCCGAGTAGCGTTGACCTGTTCAGCGCCAGATGCTGCAACAGCATAATCGTTTTCGCATCGACGATTTCCCCTTCGCGAATAGCCTGCAGCGCTTTTTCCAGCGGCCACTCCAGCACCTCGATATCTTCCCCTTCCGTCGCCAGGCCGCCACCGTCGCCGCGCCGATCGTCGGCAGAGTATTCGGCAATGAAAAAGTAAAGCTTCTCCGTCACCGAACCGGGGCTCATGTAAGCGGTGAATACCGGCTCAATGCGCGTGACGCGAAAACCGGTCTCCTCTTCGGCTTCGGCAACGATGCGCGCCTCCGGGGAAGCGTTATCCAGCAGTCCGGCGGCGGCTTCGATCAAAAATCCATCATGACCGTTAATCCACACTGGAAAGCGAAACTGGCGAACCAGCACTACCGTTTGCTTTTCACGATTGTAGAGCAGGATCACCGCGCCGTTGCCGCGGTCGTAAGCTTCCCGGCTCTGCTCCTGCCAGCGTCCGTCCCGGCGCAATAGTTCGAAAGTATATTTCTTGAGCGTGTACCAGTTATCCGATAACAGCGTTTCGCGGATATGGCGAACGCGCGGTGCGTCAGCGTGCATGTTTTTCCCCTTTTAGGTGACAGCGAGCAACATAACATGCATAATCGTGCACAAACAAGATCGCTCATGAAGGTATTTTGATGCTCGCCAGCCAGAGAAAACAGCAGATTTTGCAGATCCTCGCTGAGGAAAAACAGGTGATGTCCGGGGATCTCAGCCAGCGCTTTAGCGTCTCAGAAGACTCTATTCGCCGGGATCTGCGGGAGCTGGCCGCGGAAGGCAAGCTGCAGCGCGTCCACGGCGGCGCGCTGCCGGTTTCCGAAGCCATCGCGCCTATTGAAACAAGAAAGAACGTGCAAATCGCCTCAAAGCAGAGCATTGCCCAGCGCGCTGTTGAGCTTATTCAGCCCGGTCAGGTGGTGATTGTCGACGGCGGCACCACCACCGGGGAGATGATGCGCCTGCTGCCGGATAACCTCGCGTGTACCGTGGTCACCCATAGTCCGGGAATTGCCGTCGCGCTGGTGGAAAAACCGCTCATCGAGGTCATTTTGATCGGCGGCCGGTTGTTTAAACATTCCGTCGTCAGCGTCGGGTCTGCGGCCCTCGAGAGTATTTCCCGTATCAACGCCGATCTGTTTTTTATGGGGGTCACCGGCGTTCACCCCCGGGCGGGTTTCACCACCGGTGACTATGAAGAAGCGGGCATTAAACGCGCGCTGGCGGCGCGGGCCGCCGAAACGGTGGTGATGGCGTCACAAGAAAAGCTTAACTCCGCGTCGGCCTTTGCCATCGGCGAGCTGGGGGCAGCCAGTACACTGATCGTGGATACGACCCTGGACGAGGCGCTGCGACAGCAGCTAACCCTGGCGGGTGTAGAAATCCTCTACGCCCTGTAATGCGGGTTCAGGCAAAAAAATCCCGACCCGGCGTCGGGATTTTGCGCATTAATTTCCGCCAGAAGTACGGCGCTGTAGCTGATCGCGCAGGTTCGGCGGCGTGCCCTTAATGGTTAAGGTATCCGTAGCCGGATCCCAGAACACCCGCTCGCCCAGCAGCATAGCGTCAAAATTAATGGTTAACCCGCCGCCGCTGCCGGCAAACTTGGTTAACTGACGCAGCGTGCTGCGATCCGCCGGGAAGCTCTCTTCCAGCTCGTAGCCTTGTTCGGCAGTAAATTCCTGAAAGGTCTTCTCGCTGACGCCCGCCAGCTCTTTTGATAGCGACTCCAGCTCGATTTCCTCACCGGCCTGCAGCTGTTCGTTGCAGTAGCTGTATACCTGCTGGCGCACGTTTTGACGCTCAGATTTATCCAGCTGCGCATCGGCGGCGAAATCATCCAGCGCCTGCAGCAGGCCGCGGTTCTGCGCTTTCGCGTTCAGCCCTTCGCTGGCGCCGAGGAAGTCCATAAAGAAATCCGCCACCTTGCGCCCTACCCGCCCCTTCAGGAAGGTCAGATAGCGCGTTGACTCCGGGTTGGTTTCCCACTCGGTTAAATCAATACGCGCGACGATATCCGCGTGATTGATGTCCAGATAATGGGTGGAGCTGATATCCAGCTCTTCGTTGACGCGCATGCTGCTTAGGTTGTTCAGCACCGCCACCATCAGATATTCCACCGCCAGATAACGATACTGGCAAAACAGCACAATACCACCTTCTGCAAAGGGATATTTTGCCAGTTCGTCGCGCAGGCGCCCGGTAGCGGCGCGGCTAAACGGCAGGAACGCTTCTTCGCCCTTACGCTGCCCGCGCAGCGTCTGCGCCAGCTCGCTCTCTTCATTAAACAGGCCGTAGGCTTTATTTTTTGCGCTGTAGACACGATGCAGTTCGGCCATCATCTCGACAACCGTCGCCGTCGGCTCCAGCAACGATTCGCGCAGCACCAGCTCCAGATTTTGTTCATCACGTTTGATTAACTGATGCAGGGCAATCTGGTCGATATCCAGACTCATGTTAAACTCTCCTTTTAGACCGGGCGGTATTCAACCACCGCGGGGGCAACGACGCAACCGCCGCGTGACTCTTTGCGAGCGAAGCCGCGCGCTTTTGCGTCGTGGCGAAAAAATGCGGAAAAAAAGCTGCTGCTACGGTAATATGTTGCCCTTTCACGAACAAACAGATTTTGAGTTTATGCCGCAATTATCCCGCTATAGCGATGAACACGTCGAACAGCTGCTCAGCGAGCTGACGAGCGTTCTGGAAACACATAAAGCGCCCGTTGACCTTTCACTGATGGTTCTGGGC
Source organism: Klebsiella sp. OBRC7 (assembly GCF_000293135.1). Taxonomy (NCBI): domain Bacteria; kingdom Pseudomonadati; phylum Pseudomonadota; class Gammaproteobacteria; order Enterobacterales; family Enterobacteriaceae; genus Klebsiella; species Klebsiella sp. OBRC7. The sequence continues at coordinate 149,480 of NZ_ALNJ01000108.1, forward strand.
AATATGGTGACTAACCTGATCAACAGTAGCGTCGCGCCGGCGCAGCGTCAGGCCATCGCCCGTTCTTTTGCCCAGGCGCTGCAGTCATCTATCAACGACGATCCAGCGCACTAAGGATAACGAACAACAGTATATGGTGACTCTTCGTCAGCCCTACCGAGAAAAAGTCTCCCAGATGGTCAGCTGGGGGCACTGGTTCGCCCTTTTCAACATGTTGTTGGCTATGGTGCTCGGCAGTCGCTATCTGTTTGTCGCCGACTGGCCAACGACGCTTGCCGGACGCCTCTTTTCGTACGTCAGCCTCGTTGGTCACTTCAGCTTCCTGGTCTTTACCAGCTACGTGCTGATTCTTTTCCCGCTGACTTTTATCGTCGTCTCTCAGCGCTTAATGCGCTTTATCTCGGTTGTTCTGGCGACCGTGGGCATGACGCTGCTGCTAATCGACAGCGAAGTTTTCACCCGTTTCCACCTGCATCTTAATCCCTTTGTCTGGGAACTGGTTATCAACCCCGACCAGAACGAGATGGCGCGCGACTGGCAGCTGATGTTTATCAGCGTACCGATCATTTTCCTCCTGGAGATGCTCTTCGCGACCTGGAGCTGGCAGAAGCTGCGCAGCCTGACGCGTCGCCGCCACTACGCCCGCCCCGTTGCCTGGTTCTTCTTTATCTCCTTTATCAGTAGCCATCTGGTCTATATCTGGGCGGATGCCAACTTCTATCGTCCGATCACCATGCAGCGGGCCAACCTGCCGCTTTCCTATCCAATGACGGCGCGCCGTTTTCTGGAAAAACACGGCCTGCTCGACGCACAGGACTATCAGCGCCGTCTGGTAGAACAAGGCGCGCCGGAAGCCGTTTCGGTGCAGTACCCGCTTAGCGAACTGCGTTATCGCGATCTCGGTACCGGTTATAACGTGCTGCTGATTACCGTTGATAACCTTAATTATTCGCGCTTTGAGAAAAACATGCCGGCGTTGGCCGGGTTCGCGAAAGAGAACGTTAACTTTACCCAGCATATGAGCTCCGGCAACACCGCTGACAGCGGCATGTTTGGCCTGTTCTACGGTATTTCGCCGAGCTATATGGACGGCGTCCTCTCAGCGCGTATTCCCGCAGCGCTGATTACTTCGCTGAACCAACAGGGCTACCAGCTGGGCCTGTTCTCGTCCGACGGTTTTAGCAGCCCGCTCTACCGCCAGGCGCTGCTGTCCGATTTTTCACTGCCAGCCGCGAAAGCGCAAAGCGATGAGCAGACGGCTAACCAGTGGATTAACTGGCTGGACCGCTACGCCCAGGATGAAAACCGCTGGTTCTCATGGGTTTCGCTCAACGGCACCACCCTTGACGAAGGTCAGCAGCAAAACTTTGTCCGTCGCTACAGCAGCGCTGCCGGTGCGGTCGATACGCAAATTGGTCGCGTGCTGAACGCGCTGCGCGAAGCGGGCAAGCTCGACAACACGGTGGTGATCGTGACGGCGGGCCGCGGAATGCCGCTGAACCCGCAGCATGAGCAGTTTGGCTGGTCGCGCGAGCAGCTGCAGGTTCCCTTAGTGATCCATTGGCCAGGTACGCCGGCTCAGGAAATCGCGACGCTGACGGATAACAAAGACGTGATGACGACGCTGATGCAGCGTTTGCTCCACGTTTCGACCCCGGCAAACGAGTATTCGCAAGGCGAAGATCTGTTTAGCGCCGCCCGTCGCCGTGCCTGGGTCACCGCGGCCAATAGCGATACGCTGGCCATTACCACGCCGAAAGTCACCGTCGTGCTTAATCACAACGGCACTTACCGAACATGGAACAGCGACGGCGAGAAAATTAACGATCAAAAACCGCAGCTCAGCTTGCTGCTGCAGGTGCTGACCGATGAAAAACGCTTTATCGCTAACTGATTGATTATTTATAAATCAATCAGTCATTTCCCGGCTTGCATTCGCTTGGGGAACGGGTAATATTGTTCCCCACGAATCGGCACGTAGCGCAGCCTGGTAGCGCACCGTCATGGGGTGTCGGGGGTCGGAGGTTCAAATCCTCTCGTGCCGACCAAATTATTCACCGATTAAAACGGTAACCCCTTAAGAACCCGCACTCTTACAAAGACTGCGGGTTTTTTAATGTCATATTTCCTCCCTGTTCTCAGCAAAACGCACCAGCCACTTTGATTGTAAATCATGGAAAAGCTTCTATTATTTGATGGTACACGTCATTTTTATGAAGGATTTACATGAGAGTTAATGGACTTACGAAAGGATTTTTCATCCTGATCGTGCTGATCGTCACCCTTGCTTTTTTCGACGTTCTCTCCCCCTATTATTCAGCCATTTTATGGGCGGCCATTCTGGCGGTGATCTTCCACCCGGTGAAAAACAAACTGCGCGATCGGCTCGGCGAGCGAAACGGCCTGGCGGCGTTTCTGACGATAGTGATTATCTGTCTGATCGTGTTTACCCCGCTGGCGATCATCCTCTCGTCGCTGGCCTTCGAGCTCAACGTGGTTTACACCAAACTGCAGCATAACGATACCCAGTTCCCAACCGTAGTAGCCAGCCTGTTTGCTCACCTGCCAGAATGGGCAAGGAGCTTCCTCTCAGAGCATAATCTTGATAGCGCGGAACAGATTCAGCGGCAGCTTTCGGACGTTGCGCTTAAAGGAGGCCAGTACCTGGCCGGTAGCGCATTCCTGATTGGTAAAGGCACGTTCGGTTTTACCATCAGCTTCGGCATCATGCTTTATCTGCTGTTTTTCCTGCTAAAAGATGGTCCGTACCTGGTCAGGCTGATCCTGGAATCCCTGCCGCTATCAAATCACGTGAAGCAGCATCTTTTCGCCAAATTTGCCGCCGTCGCCAGGGCGACGGTCAAAGGCACCGTGGCGGTCGCGCTCGCCCAGGGCGCGCTTGGGGGACTGGCATTCTGGATCGTGGGCATTGATGGCAGCATCCTGTGGGGCGCACTGATGGCTTTTCTGTCGCTGATCCCGGCGGTGGGCTCGGCGATTATCTGGGTTCCCGCGGCGATCTATCTCTTCGCGACCGGTCAGCTCTGGCAGGGCGCGTTTATCGTCGGTTTCTTTGTGATCATCGTAGGCCTGGTTGATAACATTCTGCGACCTTTACTGGTTGGTAAAGATACCAAAATGCCGGACTACCTGATCCTGATCACCACGATCGGCGGAATGGAAATCTACGGCATCAACGGCTTTGTTATCGGCCCGCTGATTGCGGCCCTGTTTATCGCCTGCTGGAACCTGCTGTCCGGACGCGATCACGCCGGAAACATCGATGAGCTTGATGAGGATTTCTTAGAAGAGGGTAAAAATCACGAGGAGTAACGCAATCCTTTTGAACCGCGGCAGCGCAGGCATACAGGGGGAGCATATCCCCCCGATCGGCGCTTTTATTTGGCGTAGCCTTTAAACACGCCGTCCTGAGTGACGGCAATTTTACCGTTGGCGTAAACAATAAAGTTGTAAAGCCCCTGCTGGTAAACGGTCGCATCTTTATTTTTCTCAATCACCGCCGCCGCTTTACCATCAATGCTTAAGCCGGTACTGGTGCCTTTAATCTCCATGCCGTTAAAGTGCCGGGTGTTCACCTTCGCGCTCTGACTATGCTGAACGGCAGCGGCGGCGTTTTCTAACGCCTGCTTCTCATAAGCTGCATTCATTGAGGCCTGACGATTTTGCTCCGCTAAGTAGCAGGTATCGCGGGAAATCCCCCTGGCTTCGCAGTTCGCCAAACGCTGTGACTCAGAAGTGCAACCTGCCAATAGCGAAGAAACCGCCAGCGACACAACCAGTAAAACCTTTTTCACTTTCATCTACCATCACTCATATCAATTATTTAAATGAACAATTCCCTTTCAATTAATTTCCCTTATAGATCATTCTAAATGACGGAAGACAAATATAACGAATGAAATAATCTCATATGTAAATTAATTCTTTTATTGATCATAATCATTTTAAAAATTCACCTCCCCAATAATAGGTTGCAGCGGAAAAAAGGCGGGCTGCCGCAGGTGATGAATAACTGCCCCTACCGCAAAAACAGAACTTATAACTATAAACTATGAAAATTTTGGTAAACGCCACTACCCATCAAAGTAACAAATGCTAACATTATGCTGTTTATGATTGATAACAAAGGATTACCCACGTGAAAAAAATCACTACGTTTGCCGCCTCCCTGCTGGCCGTTGCCTGCATGTCCACCAGCGCCGCTGCAGCTGAGCAGCCGCTGGAGAAGATCGCCCCGTTTCCAAAGGCGGAACAAGGGATGAAGCGTCAGGTGATTCAGCTGCCGCAGCAGCAGGATGAATCCGCATTGAAAGTCGAGCTGATGATTGGCCAGACGCTGGAAGTCGACTGCAATCGCCACCGCCTTGGCGGCCAGCTGAAAAGCAAAACCCTGGAAGGCTGGGGCTACGACTATTACGTATTTGATAAAGTGACGTCACCCGTCTCAACCATGATGGCCTGCCCGGATGGTAAAAAAGAGAAGCAGTTTGTGATGGCTGGCCTGGGCGATGCGGGCATGCTGCGCTATAACAGCAAGCTGCCCATCGTAGTTTATACCCCGGCGAATATCGACGTGAAATATCGTATCTGGAGAGCGGACGAAACCATCGGCGTAGCCGTTGAGCGTTAATGCCTGAAGAGTGAATCCGGCGGCCTGTGCCGCCGGAAAGCATTTACAGTGCGATATCCGCGATAGGTTTGCCTTCAGGCAGCGGCTTCAGCGTCGCCTGTGGCACATCATCAGCAGCGGTAAGCGGTTCATAGCGCAGTTCCAGCACTTCGCTGGTCCACGCCAGCGCCCTTTCAATTTCCGCCGCGTTGCCATCCAGACGCGTACCGTAGCTCGGGATAATCGCTTTCAGTTTCGCCTGCCACTCCGCTGAGTTGATCTTCTCTTTGAACACTTTCTCCATCAGCTGCAGCATGATTGGCGCCGCGGTGGAAGCACCCGGCGAGGCGCCCAACAGCGCGGCTACCGTGCCTTCATCATCGCTGACAACTTCGGTTCCCAGGCGCAGAACGCCGCCCTTCTTCGCGTCGCGCTTGATAATCTGCACGCGCTGGCCGGCCTGCCATAAGCGCCAGTCTTCTTTGCGCGCTTCCGGATAGTACTCACACAGCGCCGCGTGACGATCTTTGTCCTTTTGCAGCACCTGGCTAATCAGGTATTTTACCAGATCGAAGTTATCCAGCCCGACGTTGAGCATCGGCATGATATTCGACGTGTTGGTGGAGGCCAGCAGATCCCAAAGCGAACCATTTTTCAGGAAGCGGGTTGAGAAGGTCGCGAACGGCCCAAACAGCACCACGCGTTTGCCGTCGATAATACGGGTGTCGATGTGCGGAACCGACATCGGCGGCGCGCCCACTTCCGCCTGGCCGTAGACTTTAGCCAGATGGTGAGTCACCACTTCCGGGTTCTCGCAGACCAGGAACTGGCCGCCGACCGGAAAGCCCGCGTACTCCTTCGCCTGCGGAATACCGGTTTCCTGCAGCAGGGTCAGCGCGGCGCCGCCGGCGCCAATAAAGATAAATTTAGCCCTGATAACCCGTTTCTGGTGGCGATTGTTCGCATCCGCCAGCGTTACGCTCCAGCTCTTGTCGGCGTTGCGCTTAAAGCGACGAACCACGGTACCCAGCTGAAGCGAGAAATTATCATGGGTTTGCAGTCCGGCGATCAGCTGACGGGTAATTTCACCGTAGTTCACGTCGGTACCGACTTCCGAGCGGGTCGCGGCCACCTTCTGCTGCGGATCGCGCCCTTCCATCACCAGCGGAGCCCACTCTTTAATTTGTTGATGATCTTCAGAGTAGCGGATACCGCGAAACAGCTCGCTTTGTTGTAACGCCGCATAGCGGGCGCGCAGGAAGTTCACGTTGTCTTCGCCCCACACGAAGCTCATGTGCGGCACGCTGTTAATAAATGATTTAGGCTTTTTCAGAATGCCCCGGGTCACCTGGTGGGCCCAAAACTGACGAGAAATCTGGAAAGATTCGTTGATATCAACCGCTTTATCGATATTGATACCATTAGCGGTTTGCGGCGTATAGTTCAATTCCATCAGCGCCGCGTGGCCGGTGCCCGCGTTGTTCCATCCGTTCGAGCTCTCTTCCGCGACGCTGGACATCTGCTCGACCATGGTAATAGACCAGTCCGGCTCCAGTTCCTGCAGCCAGGTTCCCAACGTGGCGCTCATGATGCCGCCGCCAATCAACAATACATCCGTCTCTTGCTCATGGCGGGTGTTGGTCCGAGTGTTATTGGAACCAACCGCCTGTGAGCTGGGTACGGCCATCTTTTTCTTCATCGGATTTGAGCCTTACTTTACTCGCTTTTTTATTTAGCGCAGGTGAAACGATTCTCGGCTTCAAAGGTAACACTGAAGAAAAAAAATTTAAATATTGTTTAAATTTTAAGTTGAGTTTTGAGATCTGTTATAAAAATGTTTAATAAATGTGTATCACAAATCACATTTTGTACTGGTGTCAGCGATGTATCCGCGCTATTATCCTCGGTTTTGTGACCGACCGCACGTAAGCAGCGACCGATCCCGGCCAAAACTTTTTAAATTCTGCGAACTTTTTTTATGCCCCCAGTTTCCGATTCCGCTACCTCCAGCAACGCTGGCGCATCAGGCCAGATACTGCGCTCGCCCGCGCTGCTGACGCGTGAAACGCTGGCGGGCGTACTCACCGCACTGGCGCTAATCCCCGAAGTCATCTCCTTCTCGGTTATCGCTGGCGTTGATCCGAAAGTCAGCCTGATTGCCTCCGTAGTGCTGTGCCTGGCGATGTCGGTTCTAGGCGGCAGACCGGCGATGGTCACCGCCGCCGCCGGTTCGGTAGCGCTGGTGATTGGTCCGATGGTCCATCAATACGGCGTCGGCTACCTTCTGCCGGCGGTCGTGCTGGCAGGCGTTATTCAAATTTTGTTTGGCCTATGCGGCATGGCGCGCCTGATGCGCTTTATTCCGCAGCCGGTGATGACCGGTTTTGTTAACGCGCTGGGTATTCTCATCTTTTTTGCTCAGGTACCGCATTTCTGGAGCAAGCAGCCGCTGATTATCGGCCTGTTCGTATTGACGCTGCTGATTGTCCTGTGGGCGCCGCGCTTCATTAAAGCGATCCCTTCTCCGCTGATTGCTATCGTTCTGCTGACGCTGTTTACCGTTTTCAGCGGCCAGCTGCTGCCGACCGTCGGCGACGAAGGCTCCATGAGCGGCGGACTGCCGGGGTTAACCAGCCTGATGGTGCCCCTCGACTTAACCACGCTGCGCATCATCTGGCCCTGCGCGCTGAGCATCGCTTTTGTCGGCCTGATGGAGTCGCTTCTGACGGCGAAGCTGGTCGATGATTTGACCCACACTCCTTCCAGTAAGGCGCGCGAGAGTGCCGGTCTGGGCGTCGCCAACATTCTCGCCGGGTTTTATGGCGGCATCGCCGGGTGTGCGATGATCGGTCAGACCATCGTTAACGTTGAAATGGGCAAAGCGCGCAGCCGCATCTCGACCGTTGCCGCAGGCCTGGTACTGCTATTGCTGGTAACCGCGTTAAGCGAAGTGATGGCGAGAATCCCGATGGCCGTGCTCGCCGGCGTGATGGTGATAGTGGCGGTAAAAACCTTTAGCTGGCACAGCATTCGTCCGGCGGAGCTGGCGCGCAATCCGTGGCCGGAAACGCTGGTGATGCTGGTGACCGTCGGCGCGACCGTCGGCACCAGCAATCTGGCAATCGGCGTTCTGGCAGGCCTGCTCTCAATGGCCCTGATCCCTCGCCGTCTGCGCACTCAAGCGCAGGCTACATCAGAAAAAGCGTCGCCAGCCCAAGAAAAATAAAGAATCCCCCGGTGTCGGTAATAGCGGTAATCATCACGCTGGAGCCGACCGCCGGATCGCGTCCCAGCTTGACCATCACCATCGGGATAATCACCCCCATCATCGCCGCCATCAGCAGGTTGAGCATCATCGCCAGCGTCATTACGCCGCCCAGCTGCGGATCGTCGTACAGCCACCAGGTGATCGCCCCCATAATCCCGCCCCAGACGATCCCATTGATCAACGCAACGCCCATCTCGCGCAGGATCAGGAACGAAAAGCTTCCCGGCTGAATATGCTGTAACGCCATCGCTCGCACGATCATGGTGATCGTCTGGTTGCCGGTGTTACCGCCGATTCCGGCGACAATCGGCATCAGCGAGGCCAGCGCCACCAGTTGCGAAATGGTGTGCTCGAAACCATCGATAACGCGGGAGGCGATAAAGGCGGTGCACAGATTGACCGCCAGCCAGGCCCAGCGGGTCTTCACCGCTTTGCTCACCGGGGCAAACACATCGTCATCGTTGCTCAGGCCGCCCATCCGGCGTAGATCGTTATCCGTCTCCTCGTAGACCACGTCAACGATCTCATCGATGGTTAAACGCCCCATCAGCTTGCCGTCGGCATCAATCACCGCCGCGCTGAGTAAGTCATCACGTTCGAAGGTACGCGCGACTTTTTCCGCGTCCTCGTGCGGCTGGAAGGTCACCGGATCGCCTTCCATCACTTCCCCCACCCGCTTCTGCGCATCGTTGAGCAGAATGGTTTGCAGCTCGAGTTCGCCGAGCAGCAGCTTATTGCGGGTGGTCACAAACAGTTTGTCGGTGTTCTCCGGCATTTTCCCTAGTCGCCGCAGATAGCGCTGTACCGCCGCGAGAGTGGCTTCCGGACGAACGGTAATGACCTCAAACTCCATGATCGCACCGACGGTATTGTCGGCGTAGCGCATCATCTGGCGAATACGCGCGCGTTTATCCGCGGGCAGCGTGGCCAGCAAACGTCCGGTCAGATCGCGCGGCAGGTGCTGCAGCAGGTAGACCTGTTCATCAATATCGAGATTTTGCAGCGCGAACAGCAGGTCGTGATCGCTCATCTCCTCAATGAGGTCGCCCCAGACGCTTTCCGATGCCTCCAGCAGCACTTCACCGCGCTTATCGTCAGCGACCAGCCGCCAGAGCGCGTTGCGCGCATCGTAAGGCAGCGCTTCGAGCGCATCGGCAAGGTCCGGAGGCGGCAGGTGGGAAACCAGCATCTCCACTTCCACCAGATCGTCGGCAAGCGTGCTGTCATCGTAACGTTCAGCGAGGGTTAATTTACCCAGCAGCGAGGATGTGACGGCTTTATCGGTGCTCAGGAGCCAAATGAGGCGGGCGCGCTCTTCGTCACGCAATCTGGCGCTTTTTTTATGCAAAACGGACATCGGTCAGGCAATCCTTGTAAAAATATCTGTCAGACCAGCAGGCCGGAAGCCTTAAGCATAGCGCGAGGAGGCGGAAATAATAACCGCTATGAATTCAGTCGACGGAAAAAACAGCAGCCTGCGGGAAGCCCGGAGGTCGGCTGGCGCCTCCGGGACGGCGTAAAGCGATCAGGCGGTACGGGCGACCGCGTCGCGGGTCGCCAGCTCACGCTCATTTCCGGTCAGCTCAGACAGCTGGCCGCCGCGCATTTCCAGCAGCCTGTCGGCGTGCTGAAAGTAGTGATCGTCATGGCTAATAGCAAAGAGGGTTTTACCCATCTCCTTCATCAGCGGCAGCAGCACCTGATAGAACTCACGGCGGAAATGGGGGTCCTGATCCGCCGCCCATTCATCAAGCATGATGATATCTCTGTCTTCCGCTAACGCCAGCAGCAGCGCCACGCGCTTCTTCTGCCCTTTTGACAGCTTCAGGTCGAGGATTTTGCCATCGTCGAGCCGTAGCTTATGGTTCATCTGCAGATAACCCAGCCACTTCTCCACCAGCGCCGGGTCAGCCGCCTTCCCTTCCGGCCCCAGCAGTCTGTCAAACAGCCAGACGTCGGTAAACACCGCCGAGAACAGCTTGCGGTAATCTTCCGGCTTATCCGCCGCCATCGGCTGCCCGTCGACCAGGATCTGCCCGGAAAGGGGCTGATACAAACCGGTCAACAGCATAGCCAGCGTCGATTTCCCGCTACCGTTACCGCCGATCAGAAAGACCAGTTCGCCACGCTTGAGGGTCATGTTGATCGGCCCGACCGCAAAACTGTTGTCAGGATAATGGAAGGTGATGTCGCGCAGCTCGAGCGTCTGCCAGTGGGGATGCACCTGCGGCTGCGGGAACTCAGCGCGGTACGGCGCGAGCGAAAACTTATTCAGCTTGTTGAATGCCACCTGCGCGCTGAGCAGAGTGGGCAGCGCGCCTACCGCCGAGAGCAGCGGCGTGCGCAGGAATAATAGGGTCAACGAGTAGGTCGCCGCCACCGCCGTATCGGCCCAGCCCAGGCTGTTGGCCATCCAGAAAACCAGGCCAATCGCGCCCAGCATCATAATATTCGACCAGTTGACCGCGCTCAGATGGAAGGTATCGGCGCGCACAATATGGTGCCGGTATTCTCGCGCATCCGGCAGATAAAGCTGATTAAACACATATTCGGCGCGCTCGCGATTGAGAGTAAGCTCTTTGCGACCTTCGAGCACCGTCTGGTAGTCGTGATACAGCTTATCTTCGCTTTCGCGCAGCGACGCCATATGCTTATAAACCCGCGATACCAGTATAAATCCGCCCCAGATTGTCAACGCCAGCCACAGGGCGGTAACCAGCATCATTTTTCCTGACAGCCAGGCCAGATAAGCGGCGGAGCCAAAGGTCAGAATAATTCCCTGCACCAGCTCCGGCAGGCGCACGAAGGCAATGGTGATATTACGGATATCGCTGGTTAACCCGGCCAGCAGCGACGCGCTGCCGATTTTCTCGATCTTCTCGATTTGCGTATCCAGAATGCGCTTAATAAATTCGCCGCGCAGGCGGTAAACGAAATGGTGGCCAAGCGTGGTCAGAGCCAGCTGCGAGCCGAGGGTGACCGCCATCAACAGCAATAACAGACCGAGAAACTCCGGCAGGACCGTCAGGGAGGTATCGACAAGGGTTATCAGGCGCAGGTTAATGAAGGCGATAAGCCCAATACCCAGCACCGCGCTCAGCAGGCTCAGGGCAATGACGGAGATAAAGGGCCAGCGATACTGACGCCAGACAAGAAGAAGAAGTTCCATAACGCATAATCCGGGCAAGCAAAAACAGCCAGCAGTTTAAACTGCTCGACGATGACAGCAAGAATAATTCTTATTTTTATTCTTTATTACCCGCCAGGCGGAAAGTGAGATTGTAACGACAGGCGCCGGTTGCAGGATGGATGCCCTCTTTGAGCGGCTGAATACCGTGGTAAAACAGCCGCGATTCGCCGCCCCACACAACTACGTCGCCGTGCTCCAGCAGCACCCGCTGTAGCGGATCGTTACGCCGCAGCCCGCCGAACTGAAATATTGCCGGCAGCCCCAGTGAGACGGAGACAATCGGCGCTCGCAGGTTTTGCTCGTCTTTATCCTGATGCAGCGACAGCTTCGTTCCCGGCTGATAGCGGTTGATAAGACACGCATCCGGGGTAAAGCGCGCATAGCCGCTCGCCGCCGCCGCTTCTGCGGCCAGTTCACGGAAAAGCGGCGGCATCTGCGGCCAGCGCTTGCCCGTCAGCGGATCGTCGGCAGCATAAAGATAGCCGTGCTGGTTGGTGGTCCAGCCCAGCTCGCCGCAGTTGGTCATCGCCACCGACATCGTATAGCCGCCGGGGGTGACCATCTGGCGAAAAGGCGAACGGCTGGCAATCTCGCTGATTGCCTGCAAAAGCACCGGCGCGCGCGCTCGGGCGTAGCGGCGCAAAATTATCGCCCCCGGAGCCAGCGGTTCCTGCCAGGGCGGCGTATCGGCAAAAAGATCGAGCATTATTTCTCCTCGGATGACGCTTCTCGCGCCAGCAGCAGCGCCTTGCGCGCCGTACCCCAACGATAGCCGGATAGCGCCCCATCCTCGCGAACGACCCGATGACAGGGAATAACCAGCGCCAGTTTATTCGCAGCGCAGGCGCTTGCCACCGCCCTCACCGCGCGGGGGCGGCCAATACTTTGCGCGACCTGGCGATAGCTGCGGGTCTCCCCCGCCGGGATCTGACGCAGCGCCTGCCAGACCTGAAGCTGAAACGCCGTGCCGCGCAGATCCAACGGCAGGGAAAACGGCTGCCGGTGGTCATCAAGATGGGAAAATACCTGCGCCACCCGCTGACGAAAAATCTCGTCGCCCGGATGCAGCCGCGCATTGGGGAACAGGCTGGCTAATTCAGCGTAGAGCAAGGCGTCGTCCTCTCCGGGCAGCACGGCGCACACCCCCCGCTCACTCTCAGCCACCAGACAGCGCCCTAGCGGACCGTCGCCGCATACCCAGGTAATATCGATATCCCCCCCGCCGCGGCGAAACTGGCGGCCGGTCATTCCCAGCGCGGCGTCAGCCTGCTGGTAGTAGCTGCTACTATCCGGAAAACCGGCAGAGAGCGCCGCATCGGTAATTTTCGCCCCCTGCCCCAGCGCTTCGCGTAAACGGCGAGCGCGCCACGCCTGTTGCCAGGCTTTAGGGGTCATTCCGGTGACGGATTTAAAGAGGCGGTGAAAATGAAAGGGGCTGACCGCAAGCTGGCGTGCCAGCGCTTCCAGCGTTAACGGCGTCTCCTGCTCCAGCAGACGGCACGCGGCGGCCACTTTCTCTACCTTCTGCTGCTGCGGGTCGGTTTTTTCCGGCTGGCAGCGTTTGCAGGGGCGAAAGCCTTCCGCCTGCGCGGTTGCAACGTCAGGGTAAAAGCGAACATTTTCCCGCAGCGCGCGACGCGAACGACAGGAGGGGCGGCAGCAAACGCCGGTGGTCAGCACGGCAAAAACAAACTGACCATCGGCGCGGGCATCACGTTCGCATACCGCCTGCCAGCGGCGCTCATCGGTATCAAGCATTATCGGTTTCATCACGGACTCCTGCTGTAAGTGTATCTTCAGTGTGGGCCGAAGTCCGTTAACAAAAACCCGAAATCTTGCGCTTTAATTTTTCTCGCCAACGAGGAAAGTGCGGAACTGCGGCGACATCCAGGTTTTAAACCCGTCCCCCTCTTTGATAATCATATAGACCGCCAGCCCCTGTTCGCGTACCACGTCCCGCGCTTTTTCCGGCCCCAGCACCATCAGCCCGGTGTCCCAGCCGTCGGCTTCCAGCGCCGTCGGGGCGATAACGGTCACCGAAACCAGTTTATGATCGATAGGCCGCCCGGTCTGCGGATCGATAACGTGCGAGATGCGCTTACCGTCCAGCTCATAGTAGTTGCGATAGCTGCCGGAGGTGCTGATGCCGTGGCCGTTAATATCAACGATCGCCTGCACCGCGTTTTCGCGATCGGTCGGCTTCTGGATAGCCACCCGCCATGGCTGTCCTTCCGCATTCATTCCCCGGCTCGCCAGCGCGCCGCCCACCGAGACCAGGTAGCGCGAGATCCCCTCCTGCTCCATCAGGCGCGCCAGATGATCGGCGGCGTAGCCTTCACCTACGGTAGAGAGATCGACAAACAGATCCGGAATATCTTTTTGCAGAAACTGCTTGCCGGCCTGGTTGATCACCGTCAGATGCTGTAATCCGCTGCGCGCTTTTGCCGCGGCAATCTGCTGCGCATCCGGCGTTTTGACCGGCTGTTTATCCGGGCCAAAGCCCCATAAATTGACCAGCGGCCCGACGGTAATATCCATGGCGCCATGGGTTTTTGCGCCAATGCGCAGCGACATTGTGACGATATCTGCCATCGCCTCGTTGACCGGCCACGGCGAGGTACCCGGCGAATGGTTAAAGCGCATCAACGCTGAATCGTTCTTCCAGGTGGAAAGCAGACGATCGTCGGCATCCAGCTGAGCCTGAACTTTCTGGCGCAGCGCCTCGGCCTTCGCCTCATCAACGTTGATGACGCTAACCCGCCAGAATGTGCCCATGGTTTTACCCTCCAGCACGGTGGCGGCGGATTTTGGCATCTGGGGAGTGGTGGCTGAATCACAGCCTGAAAGTAATACGCAGGCGCCGAACAGGGCGGCGCGGAAAAAAGTGATATCCATAAAATTGGCTTCCTCTGGCTAAGGCGCAAAGAGTACACCAGCAAGGTTAAACCGGGCATAAAAAAAGGCGCCATCGGCGCCTTTTTTCAAACTTCAGCGTGCTTAGAACTGGTAAACCAGGCCCAGAGCAACGATGTCGTCGGTAGAAACACCGGCGTTACGAGTGAAGCTGTTGTCGTCCAGCAGGTTGATTTTGTAGTCAACGTAGGTGGACATGTTTTTGTTGAAGTAGTAGGTAGCGCCTACGTCAACATATTTCAGCAGATCCTGATCGCCGTAGCCTTCCAGATCCTTACCTTTGGACTGCAGGTAAGCCACGGACGGACGCAGACCGAAGTCGAACTGGTACTGTGCAACCACTTCGAAGTTCTGCGCTTTGTTAGCAAAGCCCAGGGAACCGGCGCGAGTTGCGTTGTAGGTCTGGGTGTACTGAGTCGCCAGGTAGATGTTGTTGGCGTCATATTTCAGACCACCGGTATAGGTTTCAGCGTTGTCGCCGCGGCCCAGAGCCAGCTGGCTGTTCTGATCGCCATTACGTTTGGAGTGAGAGTACGCGAAACCAGCGCTGATACCGTCGTAGATATCATAGGTCAGGGAGGTGCCGTAACCGTCGCCGTTCTGTTTCAGAGCGCCACGACCGTTGTTGGTCGGGGAAGTACCTTCACCGCTTACGCTGCCGTTTTTACCCTGATACTGCAGAGCAAAGTTCAGGCCGTCAACCAGACCGAAGAAGTCAGAGTTACGGTAGGTTGCCACGCCGTTAGCGCGAGACTGCAGGAAGTTGTCAGAACCGTAAGTGTCGCCGCCGAATTCCGGCAGAACGTCGGTCCAGGAAGTTACGTCGTAAACAACGCCGTAGTTACGACCGTAGTCGAAAGAACCCGCGTCGCCGAATTTCAGACCTGCAAACGCCAGACGAGTCCACGCCTGATCGCTGGAGCTTTCGGTGTTGTTAGCCTGAACGTTGTATTCCCACTGGCCGTAACCGGTCAGCTGGTCGTTAATCTGAGTTTCGCCTTTGATGCCCAGACGCATGTAGGTCTGGTCGCCATCGGAAGATTTGTCGTCAGAGAAATAGTGCAGACCGTCGATTTTACCGTACAGGTCTAATTTGTTGCCATCTTTGTTATAGACTTCAGCCGCATTCGCTGCGCCTGCTACCAGCAGAGCCGGTACCAGGAGGGACAGTACTTTAACTTTCATGTTATTAACCCTCTGTTTGTTATATGCCTTTTATTATTGCCACTGCTTACTGATTACCCTTCTAATCAGTCGGCTATTTCATTGTGCTGCAAAATGCAGAATAATCCAACAAGAATATGATACTAAAACTTCTAAGATGTTTCAAAATACCCACAAGATGTTTCAATTTGTAAATGCAAGGGAACTTTTTTACCGCACAAAAAGCTCATAAAAATAAGCACTAATAATCAAAAAATAAAAATTATCAATCAATGTCAATGAGTTACACAGTTACACACCTATAGCACTGAATGGTAAAACAAAATCCTCATCTGAGACTAAAATTAATCCCGCTATCATCATTAACTTTATTTATTACCGTCATTCAGTTCTGAATGTCTGTTTACCCCTATTTCAACCGGATGCCTCGCATCCGGTTTTTTTTTACTCTTCTTTACACATCTTTAATTATTCCATGCTACCGGTGAAAAAAAATAACGGTTATTAATCAAACAACTTGCGAATAAACTTAAGGCTGTTTATATAATTTCTTGTTATTTAGTGCTATTTACGTTAGTCAATCCGTCAATAATTGTACAAAACTATTCGGACAGTACATCTTTACTCGCCGCGCGGGTCTGAGATGAAACTCAAGGTAAAAAAGTCGTTGTATGGTATTCAGATGTATGGATTTTGGGCGTTAACCTTTATACTGTTCATCGCATCTGCGCTGCCCCCGGTTAACTTGGTGCAACAGTCCGTTTACACATACTGATGAGTCGTACTCTCACACGATGACCCCGAAAAAATTTTCCCTGATACCCGGCAACATTACCCGCTTCTTTATTCTTATGGTCATCGTCCTGCTGGCGACGATGGGGGTCATGATCCAAAGCGCCGTTAACACCTGGCTAAAAGATAAAAGCTACCAGGTGGTCGATGTCAGCTACGACTTACATAAACGCATTGATACCTGGCGCTACGCCACCTGGCAAATCTATGACAACATTGCCGCGACCTCGTCCAGTTCAGCCTCAGAGACAGGGCTCCAGGAAACGCGTTTAAAACAGGATGTTTACTACCTGGAGAAACCCCGGCGCAAAACTGAAGCGCTGATTTTTGGCTCGCATGACGGCTCAACGCTGGAAATGACGCAAAAAATCTCCAACTATCTCGATATCCTGTGGGGAGCCGAGACCATTCCCTGGTCGATGTATTACCTTAACGGCCTGGATAACAGCCTGATTCTGGTTTCAACGCTGCCGTTAAAAGATCTCTCCTCCAGCTTCAAAGAGTCGACCATCAGCAGCGTCGTTGAATCACGACGGGCAGAAATGCTGCTGCAGGCCAACACGCTAGATGAACGCGAGACGTTTTCGTCGCTGCGCCACCTCGCCTGGCAAAACGGCTTCTACTTTACGTTACGCACCACCTTTAACCAGCCGGGCCACCTGGCGACCGTTGTGGCCTTCGATCTGCCCATTAACGATCTCATCCCTCCCAGCATGTCGCTGGAGAGTTTCCGCCTGGAGCCCGATCCGTCGCAAAGCGTCAACAGCAATCCGGATAAAGAAGCCGCCGACATCGTCAGCATTAACTTTAACGGCCCGCAGATTGAAATTCTCACCACCATTAATACCACCGGTATGCGTCTGGTCTGGATGGTGCCCTTTAGCGAGCTGATTCTGGAGTCCTTGCAGAGTATCTTACTGCCGCTGTTGCTGAATATTGGTCTGCTGGCGCTGGCGCTGTTCGGATTTACCACCTTCCGCCACTACAGCGGCCGCAAAAGCATCGTGGGAACGGCCGTTTCCTCGGCCGCCAATAGTGAATTACGCGCCCAGCGCGCCATTCACGAAGAGATTGTTTCTCTGCTGCCGCTGGGGCTGCTGGTGCACGATCAAGAAGCTAACCGGACGGTGATCAGCAATCCGATTGCCGATCATCTGCTGCCGCATCTGAATCTGCAAAACATCATCAACATGGCCGATCAGCACCAGGGCGTGATTCAGGCGACGGTGAACAATGAACTGTATGAAATCCGTCAGTTCCGCAGCCAGGTGTCGCCGCGCACGCAAATCTTTATTATTCGCGATCAGGACCGCGAGGTGCTGGTGAATAAGAAACTCAAGCAGGCCCAGCGCCTGTATGAGAAAAACCAGCAGGGCCGTACGGCGTTTATGCAGCATATCGGCACGGCGCTGAAACAGCCGGCGCAAACGCTGGCGGAAGAAGCCGCAGCGCTCGGTATGGCCGAAAGCCGCAGGCTGGCCCAGCATGCCGATGAACTGGTACAACTGGTTGATGAGATAGAGCTGGCAAATCTGCTGGAGAGCGATAGCTGGAAGAGCGTTCAGGACCTGTTCTCAATTCAGGAATTGATCGATGAAGTGGTACCTGATGTCCTGCCCATCATCAAACGCAAAGGTCTGCAGCTGCTGATTAACAACTCGCTACCGGCCAATGAGCAGCGCTACGGCGATCGCGACGCCCTGCGCCGCACCCTTTTACTGCTGATTCAGTACTCGGTGACCACCACGCCTATTGGCAAAATAACCCTGGAAGTCAGTAAAGATGAGTCCGCGGACGATCGTCTGACCTTCCGTATTCTGGATACCGGCAACGGCGTTTCGGCGAACGAAATCGACAATATGCACTTTCCGTTCCTCAACGAGACGCAGGCAGACCTTTACGGCAAAGCCAACGCCCTCACCTTCTGGCTCTGCGATCGCCTGACGCGCAAGCTCGGCGGGCAGCTCAATATCAAAGCACGCGAGTCGCTGGGTACCCGCTACTCCCTGCATTTAAAAATGGCCGCCAGCGCGGAGGAGAGTGATTCGGGTGAACATCTGCTGGATGAAGTGGTGATCATGCTTGATGTGACCGCCAATGAAGTCCGCCGTATCGTGACCCGTCAGCTGGAGAGCTGGGGAGCGACCTGCATCACCCCGGATGACAGAATCACAAGTCAACAATATGATCTCTTTTTAACGGATAATCCGTCTAATCTTACTGCTTCGGGCTTACTTTTAAGCGATGATGAAGCCCGGGTTCATAAGATTGGTCCTGGTCAGCTCCGCGTAAACTTTAATATCAGCGCTGCGCTGCAGGAAGCTATCCTGCAATTGATTGAGCAGCAGCTTGCTGAGGAAGAGGAGCAGCCATCCTCTCCCGGGAAAGAAAGTAACGCCGAACTGCATGCCAGCGGCTATTACACGCTGTTTGCTGACACGGTACCAGATGATGTTAAGAGGCTGTATAATGAACTGGCGACGGGCGATTTCGCCGCGCTGGCGCAAACCGCCCACCGCCTCAAAGGGGCATTTGCTATGCTAAATCTGGTACCCGGCAAGCAGTTATGTGAAACGCTTGAGCATCTGATTCGTGAAAAAGATGCGCAAGGCATAGAAAAATATATCAGCGACATTGACGTTTACGTCAAGAGCTTGCTGTAGCAAGGTAGCCTAATACATGAACAATATGAACGTAATTATTGCCGATGACCATCCGATCGTACTGTTCGGTATTCGTAAGTCACTTGAACAAATTGAGTGGGTGAACGTTGTTGGCGAGTTTGAAGACTCCACCGCATTAATCAACAATCTGCCTAAACTGGACGCACACGTCCTGATTACCGATTTATCGATGCCCGGTGATAAATACGGCGATGGCATTACGCTTATTAAATACATCAAGCGTCATTTCCCGGACCTGTCAATCATTGTACTGACAATGAACAACAACCCGGCGATCCTGAGCGCGGTTCTGGATCTGGACATCGAAGGGATCGTCCTGAAACAGGGTGCGCCGACCGACCTGCCTAAGGCGCTCGCCGCGCTGCAAAAAGGCAAAAAATTCACCCCGGAAAGCGTTTCGCGCCTGCTGGAAAAAATCAGCGCCGGCGGTTACGGTGACAAACGTTTGTCGCCCAAAGAGAGTGAAGTGCTGCGTCTGTTCGCCGAAGGCTTCCTGGTCACCGAGATAGCCAAAAAGCTCAACCGCAGTATTAAAACCATCAGCAGCCAGAAAAAATCGGCGATGATGAAGCTCGGCGTGGAAAACGATATCGCCCTGCTCAACTACCTCTCTTCCGTTTCCCTGAGCTCAACGGACAAAGACTAACGTCTCTCTTCCCGGATAGCGCGGCGCTATCCGGGAAACGTCTTTTATTCCCTGCCCTTACGTACCCGCGCGGCGTAGACCGTCAGCGTCTGCTTGATAATATCCAGAGTGACCGGTTTTGAAAGGCAGCTGTCCATACCGGACTCCAGGCAGCGCTGCTTCTCCTCCGCCAGCGCGTTGGCGGTCACCCCAATAACCGGCAGCGTAAGCCCTAGCTGGCGAATGCGCTGGGTCAGGCGATAACCATCCATATTCGGCATGTTGACGTCGCTGAGCACGATATCAATATGCTGCTTGCTCAGGACATTCAGCGCATCGACCCCGTCATTTGCCGTCACGCACTGATAGCCCAGCGATCCCAGCTGATCGGCCAGCAGACGTCGGTTAATCGGATGATCGTCCACCACCAGAATCATCATGTCATCATTGCTGGCGGTTTGCGCATCCGCCGCGGATAGTGCAGGGCCGTTTTCCGTACTGGCCATGGCAATATGGAAGATGCGGGCCAGCAGCGGCAGCAGCTCGTGCGGCGTGGCCACGCTATGCAGCCACTCGCCGGGCGCCCGCTCCTGTGGAATACCGATATGCCGACGAGAGAAGATCACCATCGCGCCGCCGTCCCAGGCATCATGCGTCTCGCTATCGGTCAGCAGAATATCCTCCGCGTCCGGCGCTTGTCCCTCAAAATGACGGACCGGAATACCGTGGTATTTCAGCAACTGCTCGACGAACAGCGCCAGCGAGCTGTTATCAATCGCCAGCCAACAGCATTTTTCCGCCAGGCCATCAATATTCGGTGACGGCGTATTTTGTACGCCATAAAGCGGGATACGAATAGTGAAGCGGCTGCCCATACCTGGCTCGGTTTCAACGGCAATATCGCCGTCCATCATGCTGATAAGCTTTTCACAAATCGCCAGACCGAGTCCGGTCCCCTGGAAATTGCGCTGCACGCCGGTCCCCACCTGGAAGAACGGGTCAAACAGGCGTACGACCTCTTTCGCCGGGATCCCTTCCCCGGTATCGCGCACGCTGATGCGCAGATAATCCTCCGCCCGCTCTACGTGCAGGATAATGCAGCCGGTATCGGTAAACTTAATCGCGTTACTCAGCAGGTTTGAAATAACCTGCTGCAGGCGCATCGGATCGCCGGACATCAGCTGCGGTACGTCAGGTTCAATAAAGCAGTACAGCCCGAGATGTTTCCGCACCACCAGCGGCAGATAGTTGGCGGAAATATGGTTCATGACCTCGCGCGGTGAAAACTCCCGCGGCTCAATTTTGAGCTGTTCGGACTCAATTTTCGAGAAATCGAGGATGTCGCTAATAATTTTCAGCAGCAGGCTGGAAGAGTTGTTCATCGCCGTCACCAGACGATCGACGCCCTTCGGTAGCTCTTTGGTCTGCAATAAATCGAGGTTACCGATAATCCCGTACAGCGGCGTTCGCAGTTCGTGGCTGACGGTGGCAAGGAACATCGATTTCGACTGGCTGGCCTGCTCGGCGGCCTGGGCCATCTCCTGCAGCGACTCCTCCATTTTGACGCGCGCCGAGACATCCACCAGCACGCAAATCGCTACGTTCTCGTTACGGTAACGCGAGTGGACAAAGCTGATTTGCAGATTGGTATTGTTGCTGGTCAGCACATCGACAAAGTTCACCTGCTGGCCGCAGATAATTTGCGTCAGCCGCTGCCGATCCTCATGGGTTAGCATATTGAGATAGTTATGCGCCAGCTCGTTACTCAGGATATTGGTGCCGTCGATCGTACGTAAAATACAGATCCCCACCGGCGCGGAGGCAACGATTTTTCGGTTGAACTGCTCGTGCTCTTCGAGGCGCTGGGCGTCGTTTTCAGCCGGAATAAAAATCCGCCGTTCATACATGCGGGCAAGCGCAAAAAGGAGCCCGCCGGTAAGCAGATTGAGCACCACGGCGTTCAGTATCAGCATCCGGATGCGTTCCAGCACCTGATCCACCGGCACCGAATAGACAATGCTCAACGATGACGGCGGCAGGCTTTTTTTCATCGCCAGCTCGCGAAAACCGGCGGTATAGCCAAACCACAGACGCTCCTGCATCCACTTCGCATCCGGTTTAATATTGCTGTCCGACCCGGCAAGCGAGATTAGCGTCTGTCCGTTATCGTCGAGAATCGTCACGTTCATCGGCAGACTACCTGGGGTAAAGAAACTTTCCATGCGGATGGTTTGCTCTACGCCGAGCATGGCCTGCAGGCGATTCGCCACATAGATTGGGGTCAGCGCATAGAAATAGCCAACGCCCGGACGCACGCCCTGGCTTATCCAGAACAGATTGTTACCGCGCTCGTTTTGCGGCGCGTCGCGATACTGCTCAATACGCTGATGCAGCACTTTTAACGCCTGGTCCCGCTCCAGCGGAATATCGCGCAGGCCGAAGTTGGCCATACACAGATTGTCGCTGCCAATCATAAAAATACGATTGAGGTCGTAGGCCGTTGAGAAATTGTCGCGCCAGTAGCGCATAAACCACGCCAGTGACTGCAGCGAGTTACGCCAGGTCGTACTCATCAGCGCGCAGTCGGAATCCGGGTAGAGCGGTTCAAAATTAGGGATCGTAATATCGCCGCGCTGCACCGGCGTATCGCCGCCTTCGCTGCCGTCCATTGGCCGGTTGCCGGCAACGTATTTCAGCTCTTTGATCACATCGGCCGTACGCTGTATGTAGCGCTGCGCCTGATCGGCATTGAGGTTAAATTCCTGGCGAATTTCCGATTCGCGATCGTGCAACGCATTGACGATGTAAAACACCGAAACAAAAGCGACCAGCACCCACAGCAGTATCGCCAGCGCTCTGAACAGATAGCGTGAAACCTTTAACGTGTTATGGAAAGAAGCTAGATATTTCAATGTGGCGATGCTCGGCCGTCAGGGGCTCAACAGAATGGCGTTAAGGTAACGATAAAACAACGGTCCCGCAACGGGAAAACAAAAAGGGCCGGGGAGAGCCCCGACCCTTTCAGACAATTACCGCAGAGAATTACTCTTCGTCTTCGGCGATGTCATCGTCAGTATCCGCTTCCGGCGCGATATCTTCGTCGCCTTCCGCCGCGCTGCCGTCGATGGCATCCAGCTCTTCGTCATCAACCGGCTCAGCCACGCGCTGCAGGCCGACCACGTTTTCATCTTCCGCAGTACGAATCAGGATCACGCCCTGAGTGTTACGACCGACAATGCTCACTTCAGATACGCGGGTTCGTACCAGCGTGCCCGCGTCGGTGATCATCATAATCTGGTCGCAGTCATCAACCTGCACCGCGCCCACAACGGAACCGTTGCGTTCGGTCACTTTGATTGAGATAACGCCCTGGGTCGCACGCGACTTAGTGGGATACTCTTCAGCTGCGGTGCGTTTACCGTAGCCATTCTGCGTGACGGTCAGGATGGCACCTTCACCGCGCGGAACGATCAGAGAAACCACTTTGTCCTCGCCGGCCAGCTTGATGCCGCGCACGCCTGTGGCGGTACGGCCCATCGCGCGGACGGCGTCCTCTTTAAAGCGCACCACTTTACCGGCGGCGGAGAACAGCATGACTTCGTCCTGACCGGAGGTCAGATCGACGCCAATCAGCTCGTCGCCTTCGTTGAGGTTAACCGCGATAATACCGGCGGAACGCGGACGGCTGAATTCAGTCAGCGCCGTTTTCTTCACGGTACCGCTGGCGGTCGCCATAAAGACGTTCACGCCCTCTTCATACTCGCGGACCGGCAGGATCGCGGTGATGCGCTCGTTGGCTTCCAGCGGCAGCAGGTTGACGATCGGACGACCGCGCGCGCCGCGGCTGGCTTCCGGCAGCTGATAAACCTTCATCCAGTAGAGACGACCGCGGCTGGAAAAGCAGAGGATCGTGTCGTGGGTGTTGGCCACCAGCAGGCGGTCGATAAAGTCTTCTTCTTTGATACGCGCCGCAGATTTACCTTTACCGCCACGACGCTGGGCTTCGTAGTCGGTCAGCGGCTGATACTTCACGTAGCCCTGATGCGAAAGGGTCACGACAACATCTTCCTGGTTGATCAGGTCTTCAATGTTGATATCCGCGCTGTTCGCGGTGATCTCGGTACGGCGCGCGTCGCCGAACTGTTCACGGACCAGCTCCAGCTCTTCGCGGATAACTTCCATCAGGCGATCGGCGCTGCCCAGAATGTGCAGCAGTTCCGCAATCTGTTCCAGCAGCTCTTTGTATTCGTCGAGCAGTTTTTCATGCTCAAGGCCGGTCAGCTTCTGCAAACGCAGATCCAGAATCGCCTGCGCCTGCTGTTCGGTCAGGTAGTACTGGCCGTCGCGTACGCCGAACTCGGGCTCCAGCCATTCCGGACGGGCGGCGTCATCGCCTGCGCGTTCCAGCATCGCGGAAACGTTGCCCAGATCCCATGAACGGGCGATTAAGGCGGCCTTCGCTTCCGCCGGGGTCGGCGCGCGGCGAATCAGTTCGATAATCGGATCGATGTTGGCCAGGGCAATCGCCAGCGCTTCGAGGATGTGCGCGCGATCGCGGGCTTTACGCAGTTCAAAAATCGTACGACGGGTCACCACTTCGCGGCGATGGCGCACGAACGCGGCAATAATTTCTTTCAGGTTCATGATCTTCGGCTGACCATGGTGCAGGGCAACCATGTTGATACCGAAGGAGACCTGGAGCTGGGTCTGCGAATAGAGGTTGTTCAGCACCACCTCACCCACCGCATCGCGTTTCACTTCAATCACGATGCGCATACCGTCTTTATCGGACTCGTCGCGCAGCGCGCTGATGCCTTCGACGCGTTTGTCTTTGACCAGCTCGGCGATTTTCTCAATCAGGCGCGCTTTGTTCACCTGATACGGAATTTCATGCACGATGATGGTTTCGCGGCCGGTTTTCGCGTCAGCTTCCACTTCCGCGCGTGCGCGAATGTACACTTTACCGCGACCGGTACGATAGGCCTCTTCAATGCCGCGGCGACCGTTGATGATCGCGGCGGTCGGGAAGTCCGGACCTGGGATGTGTTCCATCAGCCCTTCAATGCTGATGTCTTCATTTTCAACGTAGGCCAGACAGCCGTTGATCACTTCGGTGAGGTTGTGCGGCGGAATATTCGTCGCCATACCTACCGCGATACCTGACGAACCGTTGACTAACAGGTTCGGGATTTTGGTCGGCATAACGTCAGGGATCTTTTCCGTGCCGTCATAGTTATCGACGAAATCCACCGTCTCTTTTTCGAGGTCGGCCATCAGCTCATGGGCGATCTTCGACATACGGATTTCCGTATAACGCATCGCTGCGGCGGAGTCGCCGTCGACCGAACCAAAGTTACCCTGGCCATCTACCAGCATATAGCGCAGGGAGAATGGCTGCGCCATACGTACAATGGTGTCATACACGGCAGTATCACCATGAGGGTGGTATTTACCGATTACGTCACCAACGACACGGGCAGATTTTTTATAGGCTTTGTTCCAGTCATTGCCCAATACGTTCATGGCGTATAGTACGCGACGGTGTACCGGCTTCAGGCCATCTCGGACATCCGGCAGCGCACGGCCAACAATGACCGACATCGCATAATCCAGATAGGAGCTCTTCAGCTCTTCCTCAATGTTGACCGGTGTAATTTCTCTCGCAAGGTCGCTCATCTAACCGCTATCCCTCTACTGTATCCCGGATTCAAAGGTCGCAAATTATAACACAGCCGCGGTGATACGGGTAAACCTATACCCAATGATTTTCGCGCGGCGAAAGGCGACAGGGATAGACGGTTTATTCATCCCTGAGGCCTGATATACTCGCGGGTCTGAACTGAACAGGAGTAAAAGCGCCCATGAATGCCGAAAAACCGTCGGTGGCCCACAATGTTGATCATAATGAAATCGCTAAATTTGAAGCCGTCGCCTCGCGCTGGTGGGATTTAGAGGGCGAATTCAAGCCGTTACATCGCATCAATCCTCTACGCCTCGGCTATATCGCGGAGCGCTCCGGCGGCCTGTTTGGCAAAAAAGTACTTGATGTCGGCTGCGGCGGCGGCATCCTGGCGGAAAGCATGGCCCGGGAAGGCGCAGCGGTGACCGGTCTGGATATGGGCTTCGAACCGCTACAGGTGGCGAAACTGCACGCCCTGGAGAGCGGCATTCAGGTCGAATATATCCAGGAAACCGTTGAAGAGCACGCGGCGAAGCACGCCGGAGAGTACGACGTCGTTACCTGCATGGAGATGCTGGAGCACGTCCCGGATCCGCAGTCGGTCGTCCACGCCTGCGCGCGGCTGGTCAAACCTGGCGGTCAGGTGTTCTTCTCAACCATTAACCGCAACGGTAAAGCGTGGCTGATGGCGGTCGTCGGCGCCGAATACATCATGAAAATGGTGCCGAAGGGAACCCACGACGTGAAGAAATTCATCAAGCCCGCGGAGCTGATCGGCTGGGTAGATGAGACAATTCTGAAAGAGCAGCATATTACCGGTCTTCATTACAATCCGTTGACCAATACCTTCAAGCTGGCGCCAGGGGTGGATGTTAACTATATGTTGCATACAACGGCGAAAAAAGCATAACGTCAGCTGTATTTCTTATGATGATTGCGCGGCATCAAGCCGCGTGATTTTTTCTTCCGATGAAGAAATCAGCACTCGATCAAATTTTCATTTTTTTTTCTGATTTATAGACATCTTCTCCAGGCCTTATGTGGCGTGGACTTAGCGATTATTACCCTTCCGCAACCTCAATTTAACGTCAAAATCAACTCTTGTACTCAAAAGAATCCTTACTAGAATACTCACCATATAGCGTTTCTTTTATCGACAACCCCCTACATATAGTATTTATCCACAGAGTTAGTCACAACGGCGTTCTGTGGATAAGTGGGGGATATTTTCTTTCACGGACAGGTATAATCCACATGAATCAGAGTCTGCTGGTGACAAAGCGTGACGGTAGCACCGAGCGCATCAATCTCGATAAAATCCACCGCGTGCTGGATTGGGCGGCAGAAGGGCTGAATAACGTATCCATCTCCCAGGTAGAACTGCGTTCCCATATTCAGTTCTATGACGGCATTAAAACCGCCGACATTCACGAAACCATTATCAAAGCCGCCGCGGACCTTATCTCCCGCGAGGCGCCGGATTACCAGTATCTCGCCGCCCGTCTGGCGATTTTCCACCTGCGTAAAAAAGCCTACGGCCAGTTTGAGCCGCCAGCGCTGTTCGACCACGTGTCGAAAATGGTGAAAAACGGTAAATACGATACTCATCTGCTGGAAGACTACACGGAAGAAGAGTTCAAGCAGATGGACTCGTTCATCGAGCACGATCGCGATATGACCTTCTCCTACGCTGCGGTTAAGCAGCTCGAAGGCAAATATCTGGTGCAGAACCGCGTCACCGGTGAGATCTATGAAAGCGCCCAGTTCCTGTACATTCTGGTTGCCGCCTGCCTGTTCTCCAACTACCCGCGCGAGACGCGTCTGGACTACATCAAGCGTTTCTATGACGCGGTGTCGACGTTCAAAATCTCGCTGCCGACGCCGATTATGTCCGGCGTGCGTACCCCGACCCGTCAGTTCAGCTCCTGCGTGCTGATCGAGTGCGGCGACAGCCTGGATTCTATTAACGCCACCTCCAGCGCCATTGTGAAATACGTCTCTCAGCGCGCCGGTATCGGCATCAACGCCGGCCGCATCCGCGCGCTGGGTAGCCCGATTCGCGGCGGTGAAGCTTTTCATACCGGCTGTATCCCGTTCTATAAGCACTTCCAGACGGCGGTGAAATCCTGCTCCCAGGGCGGCGTCCGCGGCGGTGCGGCGACCCTCTTCTACCCGATGTGGCATCTGGAAGTCGAAAGCCTGCTGGTGCTGAAAAACAACCGCGGTACCGACGCCAACCGCGTTCGTCACATGGACTACGGCGTACAGATCAACAAGCTGATGTACACCCGTCTGCTGAAAGGCGGCGATATCACCCTGTTCAGCCCGTCCGACGTCCCGGGCCTGTACGATGCGTTCTTCGCCGACCAGGACGAGTTCGAGCGCCTGTACACCCAATACGAGCAGGACGACAGCATCCGCAAGCAGCGCATTAAAGCGGTAGAACTGTTCTCGCTGATGATGCAGGAGCGCGCCTCCACCGGCCGTATCTACATCCAGAACGTGGACCACTGCAACACCCACAGCCCGTTTGACCCGGTTGTCGCGCCGGTGCGCCAGTCCAACCTGTGCCTGGAAATCGCCCTGCCGACCAAGCCGCTGGAAGATGTAAACGACGAAAACGGTGAAATTGCGCTGTGCACCCTGTCCGCTTTCAACCTCGGCGTTATCGATAGCCTTGATGAGCTGGAAGAGCTGGCGGTGCTGGCCGTTCGCGCGCTGGATGCCCTGCTGGATTACCAGGACTACCCGATCCCGGCGGCCAAACGCGGCGCGATGGGCCGTCGTACGCTAGGTATTGGGGTGATTAACTTTGCCTACTATCTGGCGAAGCACGGTAAACGCTACTCTGACGGCAGCGCTAACAACCTGACGCATAAAACGTTCGAAGCGATTCAGTACTATCTGCTGAAAGCCTCTAACGAGCTGGCGATCGAGCAAGGCGCGTGCCCGTGGTTTAACGAAACCACCTATGCGAAAGGCATTCTGCCGATCGATACCTACAAAAAAGACCTGGACGCTATCGTCAGCGAATCCCTGCATTACGACTGGGAGCAGCTTCGCGAGTCGATCAAAACGCACGGTCTGCGTAACTCCACGCTCTCCGCGCTGATGCCGTCCGAGACTTCTTCGCAGATCTCCAACGCCACCAACGGCATTGAGCCGCCGCGCGGTCACGTCAGCATCAAAGCGTCGAAAGACGGTATCCTGCGCCAGGTGGTGCCGGATTACGAAAAACTGCAGAACGGCTACGAGCTGCTGTGGGAAATGCCGAACAACGACGGTTACTTGCAGCTGGTCGGTATTATGCAGAAGTTTATCGACCAGTCGATTTCTGCTAACACCAACTACGATCCGACGCGCTTCCCGTCTGGCAAAGTGCCGATGCAGCAGTTGCTGAAAGACTTGCTCAATGCCTATAAGTTCGGCGTCAAAACGCTGTACTATCACAACACGCGCGATGGCGCGGAAGATGCCCAGGATGACCTGGCGCCCTCCATCCAGGACGACGGCTGCGAAAGCGGCGCATGTAAGATTTGATAATATTGCCCGGCGGCGCGTTGCCTGCCGGGCCTACGGTCTAATGTAGGTCGGGTTAGCGAAGCGCCGCCCGGCGTATAATTCCAGGACAGGATCCCCACTCATGGCATACACCACCTTTTCACAGACGAAAAATGACCAGCTCAAAGAGCCGATGTTCTTCGGTCAGCCGGTGAACGTCGCCCGCTACGATCAGCAAAAATATGACATCTTCGAAAAGCTGATTGAAAAACAGCTCTCCTTCTTCTGGCGTCCGGAAGAAGTTGACGTTTCCCGCGACCGTATCGACTACCAGGCGCTGCCGGAACACGAAAAACACATTTTTATCAGCAACCTGAAATATCAGACGCTGCTCGACTCGATCCAGGGCCGCAGCCCGAACGTCGCCCTGCTGCCGCTGATTTCAATTCCGGAGCTGGAAACCTGGGTGGAAACCTGGGCGTTCTCGGAGACCATCCATTCGCGCTCCTACACCCATATCATCCGCAATATCGTTAACGATCCGGCGATGGTGTTTGACGATATCGTCACCAACGAGCAGATTCAGAAACGCGCGGAAGGGATTTCCAGCTATTACGATGAATTGATTGAGCTGACCAGCTACTGGCATCTGCTGGGCGAAGGCACCCACAGCGTGAACGGTAAAACCATTACCGTGAACCTGCGCGAGCTGAAAAAGAAACTCTACCTGTGCCTGATGAGCGTGAACGCGCTGGAAGCCATCCGTTTTTACGTCAGCTTCGCCTGCTCTTTCGCCTTTGCCGAGCGCAAGCTGATGGAAGGTAACGCCAAGATTATCCGTCTGATCGCTCGCGACGAAGCGCTGCACCTGACCGGCACTCAGCACATGCTGAATCTGCTGCGTTCCGGCGTCGACGATCCGGAGATGGCTTCAATCGCCGAAGAGTGCAAACAGGCGTGCTACGACCTGTTCGTGCAGGCGGCGCAGCAGGAAAAAGAGTGGGCGGATTATCTGTTCCGCGACGGTTCGATGATCGGCCTGAACAAAGATATTCTCTGCCAGTACGTTGAGTACATTACTAACATCCGCATGCAGGCGGTGGGTCTCGATCTGCCGTTCCAGACCCGCTCCAACCCGATCCCGTGGATCAACACCTGGCTGGTGTCCGATAACGTGCAGGTCGCGCCGCAGGAAGTGGAAGTCAGTTCTTACCTCGTCGGACAGATCGATTCCGAAGTCGACGCCGACGATCTGAGCAACTTCCAGCTCTGATGAAACGCATTTTTTTGAAGATTTCTGACACTCGTCTTGAGTGTCAGGATGAACATCCCTCTCTGCTGGCGGCTCTGGAATCGCACAATATCGACGTGGAGTATCAGTGCCGCGAAGGCTACTGCGGCTCCTGCCGTCTACGGCTGGTTTCGGGGCAGGTTGACTGGCTCACCGAGCCGCTGGCTTTTGTCCAGCCGGGAGAGATTCTGCCCTGCTGCTGCCGGGCAAAAGGCGATATCGAAATTGAGATGTAAGTTTTGTCGGGCGGCGTAACGCTTATGCGCCCGACAAAACTGCCGTTCACAGGCCGGGTAAACCCGGCTTTTTACTGCTTAGCGTGCAGAAACTGCACGGCCTTATCCGGGAAATCCGTAAACAACCCGTCCACGTCCGCCTGGTTATACAGAACGTCGTAAAGTTGATCCACGTCCGCTGCATACGCTGGCAGTTGATCCGCGCGGACCGTATACGGATGCACCTGCAGCTTGCTGGCATGGGCTTCTTTCACCATCGCCGTCAGCTTCACGTGACCCGGCGTCGAGCCTTCCGCCACCAGCATATGGTAGTCCGGGCCAATGCCGTCAGCGTACTGCGCGATCTGCGCCATCGCCCCCGGTTTGAACATCCAGTCATAGCTGTAGTTCACCCACTTGCCGTCGGCCTGCTGCTGCTGGGTCTCATTCCAGTCGGTATAGGCGATAAGCTGCACCAGATTGAGATCCATCCCCATTTTCGGCTCCAGCTCCTGTTTGATGCGCTTGAGCTCGTTGGCGTCAAAGCACTGCAGATAAACCTTATCCTGCTTGCCGGTATAGCCATATTTCTTCAGCACGTTCAGCGTGCTGGCGGCAATATCCTTGCCTTCCTGATGGTGGAACCACGGCGCTTTGATCTCCGGGTAGATGCCGATGTTTTTGCCGGTCGAATGGTTCAGCCCCTGCACAAACTCAATCTCCTCTTCAAAGGTATGAATGCGGAAATCAGACTTCCCCATCGGGAAACGGCCCGGATAAGTTTGCACGTTCTGGCCATCTTTCGGCTCAAACCCTTCGGTAAACTTCAGCGACTTAATCTCGGCGAGGGTAAAGTCGATGGCGTAGAAGCGGCCATCTTGACGCGCCCGCTGCGGGAAACGCTGGGCCACGTCGGTCACCCGGTCCAGATAGTGGTCATGCAGCACCACCAGCCGGTCGTCTTTTGTCATCACCAGGTCTTGCTCAAGGTAGTCCGCTCCCTGCGCGTAGGCCATCGCTTTCGCCGGCAGGGTATGTTCCGGCAGATAGCCGCTGGCGCCGCGGTGGGCGATAACGATTTTCTCCCCCGCGACGGCGCTGAAAGAGAGCGCCGTCGCGGCCAGCAGCATTCCGCTCATCAGGGTGGTTAATGTGCTTTTCATCGCCGCTCCTTAAGCTTGTTTCATCTGTTGGTGATGGCGTCGTTCACCCAGCATCACGATAATCAGCAGCAGGACCGCCAGCACGCTGCCGCCGATCATCACCATAAAGCCACCGTCCCAGCCGAAGAAATCGACGGTATAGCCAACGATGGCGCTCGCGGCCACGGAGCCGCCGAGATAGCCAAACAGCCCGGTGAAGCCCGCGGCGGTGCCGGCGGCTTTTTTCGGCGCCAGCTCCAGCGCATGCAGGCCAATCAGCATCACTGGACCATAAATAAGGAAGCCGATGATGATCATGCAGGCCATATCCACGCCCGGATTACCCGGCGGGTTCAGCCAGTAAACGACGGTGGCGATGGTGACCAGGGTCATAAAGAAGACGCCGGTCGCGCCGCGGTTGCCTTTAAACACTTTATCCGACATCCAGCCGCACAGCAGCGTGCCCGGGATCCCCGCGTATTCATAAAGGAAGTAGGCCCAGGACGATTTATCCAGCGCGAAGTGCTTAACCTCTTTCAGGTAGGTTGGCGACCAGTCGAGAATGCCGTAGCGCAGCAGATAGACAAACACGTTCGCGACGGCGATGTACCACAGCAGCTTGTTCGGCAGGATGTACTGCATAAAGATCTGCTTTGCGGTCAGCTCTTCTTCATGCTTCTCGCTGTAGTCGTCAGGATAATCGTTTTTGTACTCTTCAATCGGCGGCAGGCCGCAGGACTGCGGAGTATCGCGCATCATCGCGAAGGCGAAAATCGCCAGCAGGATCGCGCCGAAAGCCGGCATATACAGCGCCGCGTGCCAGTCGTTAAACCACGCCATCCCCAGCAGAAACAGCAGCGGCGGGATCCCGCCGCCGACGTTGTGCGCGCAGTTCCATACCGAAACAATACCGCCGCGCTCTTTCTGCGACCACCAGTGCACCATCGTACGTCCGCACGGCGGCCAGCCCATTCCCTGGAACCAGCCGCACAGGAACAGCAGGACGAACATCACCATAATGCTGGAGGTCGCCCAGGGGACGAAGCCCATCACCAGCATCACCAGCGCGGCAAGGATCAGGCCTGCCGGTAAAAAAATGCGCGGATTCGAACGGTCAGAAACCGAGCCCATGATGAATTTCGAAAATCCGTAGGCAATAGAGATACCGGAAAGTGCAAAGCCGAGATCGCCGCGGGAGAACCCCTGCTCGATAAGATAGGGCATCGCCAAAGCAAAGTTCTTACGAACCAGATAGTAAGCGGCATATCCGAAGAAGATACCGATAAAGATCTGCCAGCGTAATCGACGATATAGCGGATCGATTTCCGCCGTTGGCAAACGCGCCTTATGTGCTGCGGGTTTAAATATACTTAACATATCAGCCTCCGTGGCCATTGCTGTTCTTCTGACGTCGTCGCAAAAAAACGTAATTTATTCACTGACTTCTGATTTGGTCGCGATAGTAGGCAAAGCGTAAATCTAATACTGTGAAATGTCGCACACTTTGTTACAGAAATATGACAGAATTTTCCAATATGCGCATAAAGTCACAACAAACGCTCGAATTACGCGCAAATATGCTCGAAATCAAACATTAAACGCGGTCGATATGGCTAAATGATGTAAAACGAACACAGAGGACAGGGAGATGGCCGATAGTCGTGAATATGACGTCATTATTATTGGCGGCGGCGCCACCGGCGCCGGGATCGCGCGCGACTGCGCGCTGCGCGGGCTGAAGGCGGCGCTGGTTGAGCGCTACGATATCGCCACCGGGGCGACCGGCCGCAACCACGGCCTGCTGCACAGCGGCGCGCGCTATGCGGTAACCGATAGCGAATCGGCGCGGGAGTGTATCAGCGAAAACCGCATCTTACGCCGCATCGCCCGGCACTGCATTGAACCCACCAGCGGCCTGTTTATTACCTTGCCGGAAGACGATCCGGCATATCAGCACACCTTTATCACCGCCTGCCAGCAGGCGGGTATTGAGGCCCAGCCTCTGACGCCCGCCGAGGCGCTGCGCATTGAGCCCGCGGTTAACCCGGCGCTGCTTGGCGCGGTGCAGGTACCGGACGGCACCGTCGATCCGTTCCGCCTCACCGCCGCGAATATGCTCGATGCCCGCGAACATGGCGCCGCTATCCTCACCGGCTGCGAAGTCACCGGCCTGCTGCGTCAGGGCGATCGCGTCCATGGCGTCACGATCTACAACTATCAGCTCCGTGAATCGCACACGCTGCGCGCGCAGGTGGTGGTCAACGCCGCCGGGATCTGGGGGCAGCGCATCGCAGAGTATGCCGACCTGCGCATCGCGATGTTTCCGGCAAAAGGATCGCTGCTGATCCTCGACCACCGCATTAACCGTCAGGTTATCAACCGCTGCCGCAAACCGGCTGACGCCGATATCCTGGTACCCGGCGATACCATTTCGCTGATTGGCACCACCTCGATGCACATTCCCTATGACGAAATTGACGACAACCGGGTGACGGCCGGGGAAGTCGATACGCTACTGCGCGAGGGGGAAAAGCTGGCGCCGATCATGGGGCGGACCCGGATACTGCGCGCCTACTCCGGCGTACGTCCGCTGGTCGCCAGCGATGACGATCCGAGCGGACGCAGCGTCAGCCGCGGCATCGTGCTGCTCGACCACGCCCGGCGCGACGGCATGGAAGGTTTTATCACCATCACCGGCGGTAAGCTGATGACCTACCGCCTGATGGCTGAGTGGGCTACGGATACGGTATGCCGCAAGCTCGGCAATACCGCCCCCTGCACAACCGCCGATGCGCCGCTTCCCGGCTCGCAGGAGCCGACGGAAACCACGCTACGCAAAATCATCTCTTTACCGGCATCGCTGCGCGGGTCGGCCATTTACCGCCACGGCGATCGTACCCCCGCCTGGCTTGCCGATAGCCGTCAGCACCGCAGCCTGGTCTGCGAATGCGAAGCGGTCACCGCCGGCGAGGTTCAGTACGCGGTCGAAAACCTGGCGGTGAAAAACCTCCTCGACCTGCGCCGGCGCACCCGCGTCGGCATGGGCACCTGTCAGGGCGAGCTGTGCGCCTGCCGGGCCGCCGGGCTGCTCGCGCGTTTTAACGTCACTACCTCCGCACGCTCCCTTACCCAGCTGTCTGAATTTCTGAACGAACGCTGGAAAGGCGTCCAGCCGGTGGCCTGGGGAGACGCGCTGCGTGAAAGCGAGTTCACCCGCTGGGTCTATCTCGGCCTGTGCGGATTACAAAAGGAGCATCAGGATGAAGTTTGATTGCGCCATTATCGGCGGCGGCCTCGCCGGACTACTCTGCGGACTGGCGCTCAATCGGCGCGGCCTGCGCAGCGTGATTATTAGCCGCGGCCAAAGCGCCCTGCACTTCTCTTCCGCCTCGCTGGATTTGCTTACCACGCTGCCGAATGGCGACACCGTCACCGATGTTGCTCACGGCATCGGCCAACTGGCCCGCCAGCTTCCCGAGCATCCCTATGCGAGGCTCGGCGCCGAACGGGTAATGGATTACGCCAGCCAGGCGCAGGCTCTGTTTGCCGACTGCGGTATCCCCATGCAGGGAGAGGCCAGTCAGCCGCATCTGCGCGTGACGCCGCTGGGAACTCTACGCGCGGCCTGGCTTTCACCACAGGAGATTGCCACCGCGCCGCTGCCCGCCAAGGGCGTCTGCGTGGTCGGCATCAGCGGATTCGGCGACTTCCAGCCGCATCTTGCCGCCGCCTCGCTGAACCAGTACGGCGTTAACGCCGAAGCGCAGGAGATAGATTTACCGCTGCTTGATGTTCTGCGCGATAGCCCATCCGAATTTCGCGCCGCCAATATCGCCCGCTGTCTGGATGATGAAACGCAGTGGCCGGCGCTGCTGGCGGCGCTGCGCCCGCTGGCGCAGCGGCACAGTTTCATTATCATGCCCGCCTGCTTTGGCCTCGCCGACGATCGCCTGTACCAGTGGCTGCAGCAGCGCCTGCCCTGCCCGCTGCGCCTGCTGCCTACGCTGCCGCCGTCGGTGCCGGGGATGCGCCTGCACGCCCAGCTCCAGCGGCAATTTATCCGCGGCGGCGGTACCTGGCTTACCGGGGATGAAGTCATCGATATCAGCCACCGCAACGGTTGCGTTAACGCGATCTGGACGCGCAACCACGGTGATATCCCGCTGCACCCACGCTTCGCGGTGCTGGCCAGCGGCAGCTTTTTCAGCAATGGTCTGGTCGCCGAACGCAGCGGCGTGCGCGAGCCGATCCTCGGCCTTGACCTGCAGCAGACGCTGCCGCGCGAGCGCTGGTATCAGCAGGACTTTTTTGCCTCTCAGCCCTGGCAGCGTTTCGGCCTGAAAACCGATGCGGATCTGCGCCCACAGCTTCAGGGGCAGACGCTGGAGAATCTGTTTGCCGTAGGTTCCATTCTCGGCGGTTTTGATGCCATCGCGCTGGGATGCGGCGGCGGCGTCTGCGCGGTCACCGCGCTGCATGCTGCTGGGTTAATCGGCGAGCTTGCCGGAGGTGAATCATGAACGACACGCGTTTTGAACACTGTATAAAATGCACCGTTTGCACCACCGCCTGCCCGGTCAGCCGGGTTAACCCGCGCTATCCTGGGCCAAAACAGGCCGGGCCGGACGGCGAGCGCCTGCGCCTGAAAGACGGCACACTCTACGACGAGGCGTTAAAATACTGCATCAACTGCAAACGCTGCGAGGTTGCCTGCCCTTCGGATGTCAAAATCGGCGATATTATCCAGCGGGCGCGCATGGAGCACGGTCGGCAAAAGCCCACGCTGCGCGATACGATCCTCAGCCACACCGACCTGATGGGCACCCTCTCCACGCCGTTTGCCCCGCTGGTGAACGCCACCACCGGGTTGAAGCCGGTACGGCGACTCCTCGATGCCGCGCTTAAAATCGATCACCGCCGCACGCTGCCGAAATATGGTTTTGGTACCTTTCGCGGCGCGTATCGTCAGCTGGCCGCCCGGCAGGGGCAGTACGCCGAGCAGGTGGCGTTTTTTCACGGCTGCTATGTGAACTACAACAATCCGCAGCTGGGCAAAGATCTTATCCGCGTGTTCAACGCCATGGGCATCGGGGTGCAGTTATTGAGCAAAGAGAAATGCTGCGGCGTACCGCTGATTGCCAACGGTTTTTTTGCGAAAGCGCGCAAGCAGGCGCTGAGCAACGTCATCGCGATGCGGGAAAATAGTCTGCCCATTATTGCGACTTCATCGACCTGCACCTTTACGCTGCGCGATGAATATCCGCATCTCCTTGATATCGATAATCACGATATCCGCGACCGGGTTGAGCTGGCGACTCGCTGGCTCTGGCGTCAGTTGGATAATGGGCGGCCTCTGAAGCTAAAAACGCTGCCGCTGAAGGTGGTCTATCACACGCCCTGCCATATGGAAAAAATGGGCTGGTCGCTGTATACCCTTGAGCTATTGCGGCTGATCCCCGGCTTGCAGTTGGAGGTACTCGACTCGCAATGCTGCGGCATTGCCGGCACCTACGGGTTTAAAGCGGAGAACTACGACTCATCGCAGGCCATTGGCGCGCCGCTGTTCCGGCAAATTGAGGAGAGCGGCGCGGATCTGGTGGTGACCGACTGTGAAACCTGCAAATGGCAGATAGAGATGTCCACCAGCAAACGCTGCGAACATCCCATCACCCTGCTGGCACAGGCGCTGGCCTGACGCCAGCGCCAACACCGGGGGGCTAGTAGCTCCCCTTTCCCTCCGCTTGTTCGGCTACCGGTTTGAACATCGCCAGCCGTTTATCCAGCGCTCTGGTGTAAAGGTTGGTATCGACGCCAACGGCAACAAAATTCGCCCCCCACGCCAGCGCTTTGTGCGCCATCTCCGGATCGACGGCAAGGAATCCGGCCGCCTTACCCGCTGCGCGAATGCGGCGGATGCTCTGTTCAATAACCCGCTGCACTTCAGGATGACCGGCGTTATCCGGGTAGCCCAGCGAGGCTGACAGGTCCGCCGGGCCGATAAACACGCCGTCAATGCCCTCCACTTCAAGGATCGCATCCAGATTATCAAGCGCCGTTTTACTCTCTACCTGAATCAACAGGCACAGCTCATCGTTGGCCTGCGCCATATAGTTTTCGACCCGTCCCCAGCGAGCGGCGCGGGCCACTCCGGCCCCCACCCCGCGGGTGCCCAGCGGCGGGTAGCGGGTAGCCGAGACAATCTCCCGTGCCTGTTCGGCGGTATCGACCATGGGGATCAGCAGCGTTCTGGCGCCGATATCCAGCACCTGTTTAATCAGGCTGCGATTGCCCTCTACCGGGCGAATGACCGGCTGGCTGGCGTAGGGCGCAATGGCCTGCAGCTGATGATAAAGATCCTGGATGGTATTGGGCGCATGTTCGCCGTCAATCAGCAGCCAGTCGTAACCCGAGGTGGCGGCAATCTCAGCCATATAAGAAGAGGTCGAGCTCAGCCACAGGCCAATTTGCGCTTCCCCTCGTAATAATCCCGCTTTAAATGGGTTCGATAAAATTGCGTTCATAGTTCTCCCTTACATTAATGCTGTACGCTGCCAGCCTGCGGCACGGCGCGGTTCACGCGCAGTGAAAAGATAATAACCACCCCGACAATCGCCACGCAGGCGAGCGTCACTAATCCGGCAGAATCACTGGCGAACATGGTTTCAGCCTGGACGCGGATAATGGGCGCCAGAAACCCGCCGATAGCGCCGAACAGGTTCACAAAGCCGATGCCAGCGGCCAGCGCCGTACCGGACAACAGCTGCGTCGGCATGGTCCAGAAGACCGGCTGCACGGCAATAACCCCGACGGCGGCAACGCACAGCGCGATAATCGCCAGCACCGGCGACACCAGCCCGGAGACCGCAATGCCAATTGCCGCCGCCAGCAGGGTGAATGCCGCCACATTACGCCGCTCGCCGGTGCGGTCGGAGTAGCGCGGAATCAGCCAGGTACCGAACAGCGCCGCCACCCACGGGATCGCGGTCACCACCGACGCCACGAACCCCACCTTGGTGCCGAGCAGCGCGGCAACCTGGGTTGGCAGGAAGAAGATCAGGCCGTAAACCGCCACCTGAATGGTGAGATAGATAATCGCCAACTGCCAGACGCGGCCGTTGCGCAGCGCATCGGACAAACGCGAGGTCACCTTTTTCTGCTCTTCGCTGGCCAGCTCGCTGATTAACGCCTGTTTTTCGGCAGCGCTCAGGAAACGCGCCTTTTGCGGCGTATCGTCGAGCCAGAAGAAGGTGAAGAACCCCGCGCCAACCGCCAGCAGCCCCTCAATGATAAACATCCAGAACCAGCCAGGATGCCCCATAAAACCATGCATTTCCAGCAGCGCGCCGGAGAGCGGCGACCCGAGGGTCAGCGCCAGCGGCGCGCCCATATAAAACAGCCCCATAATGCTGGCGCGGTTCTGCTGCGGAAACCACTGGGACGTCAGGTAGATCATGCCCGGGAAAAAACCCGCTTCCGCGGCGCCCAACAGGGTGCGCACCAGCAGAAACTTCGCTTCGGTATCCGCCCACGCCATCGCCGCGGAGAGAAGCCCCCACAACAAGGTGGTGCAGCCGATCCACTTTCTTGCGCCGAATTTGCGCATCAGCAGGTTAGCGGGCACCCCGAGAAAGGCGTAGACCACAAAGAAAATCCCCGCCCCCAGCGCATAGGCCTCGTTGCTCAGGCCGGTATCCAGCTGGTAAGTCTCTTTGGCAAAGCCGATATTCGAACGGTCAAGAAACGCCAGCACGTATAGCGCCAGCATAAAAGGGATCAAACGGGCGCGGTTTTTCTTCACCACGCTCTCAAGCAAGGCGTTGCTCATCGTAATATCCTCAACAATGGGCCGCACATCTGCGCTGTGCGGCACGACGGGATCAGTGGTTATAAGGACGTTTCAGATTACAGTCGCGATTCAGCTCCACGCCGAAGCCCGGTTTGTCCAGAACGGTTTTATGAATGCGCCCGTTCACCGGTACCGGCTCATCAACCAGAATAGGGTCAAACTGCGGACGCATCGTTGAGCAGTCCGGGCTGGTCATCAGGAACTCGCTGAATGGCGTGTTGGTAAAGGTAATGACCGCATGGTGCGAATAGACCGACGAGCCGTGCGGCACCACCAGCTGGCCGCGCGATTTGGCGATCGCCGCAATCTCCACCAGCGTGGTCAGGCCGCCGCACCAGCCCACGTCAGGCTGCATAATATCGATGCCGGTTTCCGACAGCGTGCGGAAAGATTGCAGCGTGCCGTGGTGCTCGCCGCTGGTGACCATCATGCCGGCTGGCGCATTGCGTTTCAGCTCGCGGTAGCCTTCGTACTGCTGCGGCGGCAGGCACTCTTCGATCCACTTAAGATTAGAGGGCGCGCAGGCGTGGGCCAGTTTAGTGGCGTAGTTAACGTCCTGACTCATCCAGCAGTCCAGCATCAGCCAGAAGTCCGGGCCGCATTTTTCGCGCATATCGGCCACCATCGCGGCATCTTTGCGGATCCCCGCGTCGCCATCGTGCGGCCCCCAGTGGGTCGGCATTTTGCCGCCAATAAAGCCCATCTCTTTCGCCAGGTCCGGACGCGCCCCGGTGGCGTAGAACTGAATTTCATCGCGCACCGCGCCGCCCAGCAGTTTGTAAACCGGCAGCCCAACCACTTTGCCGAACAGATCCCACAGCGCCAGGTCG
Organism: Klebsiella sp. OBRC7; assembly: GCF_000293135.1. Lineage (NCBI taxonomy): Bacteria > Pseudomonadati > Pseudomonadota > Gammaproteobacteria > Enterobacterales > Enterobacteriaceae > Klebsiella > Klebsiella sp. OBRC7. Next base: position 189,251 of record NZ_ALNJ01000108.1, read on the forward strand.
ACGCAGGAAATCGTATTCATCACCAGGCCGCCGGATCCGGAGTAGTACAGGGTGGCGTTAAGCATCTGGTCATGGATCAGTTTGATATCGCTGACGCATTTGCCTTCGATAAAGCGGTTGAGGTGTTTTTCCACGATAAAGCAGCCCATTTCGCCCGCGGTCGATACCGCAAAGCCGGTCTGCCCGTTTTCGGCTTCCACTTCAACGATCAGCGTGCCGAGAACGTTGATGCCAAACGACTGGCGGGACTGTTCATACTGTTTATATTTGCTCATCGGCGTGGCGATATGATCGTCAATCCAGTGATTTGCTCCCTGGTCATGATAATCGCCGCCGCCAGCGCCTTTCTCTGCGGTAGCACCGCCGATAAACCAGGCGCGGACGTGTTTAATTTTCGGTAGGGTCATGATCTTCTCCTTATTATGAGGCTTGTTGTTCGAAGGGGCTCTTCCACCCCAGCAGACGGGAAATATCTTTGGCGCAGGCAATCGCCCTACCGGCGAGGTAATCGCGATTGTCTTCATTGATTTGCAGACGGGTACCCACCACGGAAATGGCGGCGGTCAGCTCGTTATTGGCGTTAAACACCGGCGCCGCCACGCAGCGAACGTCGGGATAGTCTTCGCCGTTATCGAAGCTCCAGCCGCGGGCGCGAATACGGCCCAGTTCATCGCGAAGCTGTTGGGCGCTGGTGATGGTGGTTGGCGTCGCCCGCTCCCACTGCAGCTCGCTGATAATCGACTCCTGAACCCGCTCGGGCTGCCAGGCCAGCAGGCATTTACCTATGCCGGAACGATATAACGACAGGCTCTTACCTTCGTGCGAACGCACGCTGATGGTGGCCGGGGATTCAATCTTCAGAATGTAGTAGGCGTTGCCGCTGTCGATGATGCCCAGGTGGCAGAGCAGCCCGCACTGATCCATCAGCTGCGTCAGGCGCGGGCGCGCCAGTTCGCGCAGGTCCATTTTGCTCAGCGCCTGCCCGGCCAACTCAACCAGCTTGGTCCACAGGCAGTAGTTATCCTGATTATCCATGCTGAGGAAGCGCTGTTTTTTCAGCTCTCCCAGCAGCAGATAGGCGGTGCTTTTCGGAATACCCAGTTCGTCAATAATAGTCGCCGCGCTGCAGGGGCCGATGCGGGCGATCAGATTAAGAATATCAATGGCGCGGGTCAGCGCCGGGACTTTGCTTGATTCCAACATACTGGACTCCAATCCTGAATACTGGAATCAGTGTTGCGGTTGTCGGGCGTGTAAATTGTGAGCGACTTCAAATGACGACGCTATTCCAGCCGGGTGGACGTTCGGAGGGAGAAATATGAGAGATAGTGCACAGAATATTTTAAAGCAAGTACAACAGGCTGGACTCATCGCGCGCCGGGAGGGGCTCCCGACGCGGAGGTGGGTTTACGCTGAGAGAGATTCGACGACGTTAATCCAGCCGTGTTCACCGGCCACCGGCTGGCCGTTCAGCCAGCGGCGCAGCATGTTCAGGGCCATCATTGCGCAGACTTCCTGACGCACCGGGAGGCTATGGCGGTTGGTGGTGAATTTCACCCGCAGCGCGTGGGTGCCGTCCGGCGTGGAAAGCGCAAAGTTCAGGTGATCGCTCTCCTGACCACTCACCGCCAGCGCCAGACCGGCAAAGTGTTTTTCGCGCCGTTCCGCCGCCCAGCGCGCAGACTGCGCCAGGGTCTCCTCCTGCGCCGGAATGACTTCACTGGCCAACAGCGGAGCGTTGACGCGAGAAAGCTGTAGCGCCAGCAGACCACCGGTAAACTGCTCGCTCAGCGTGAGGCTTAGCTGACGCTGCTGCAGGCGACGGGCGATCTGCGCAGGCAGGCCTTCGGTACCTTCGAAAATCATGCTCTCTCCGGCCACCTTCTGCACTTCCGGCCACAGCGCCAGCATCGCCTCGCGCTGTTCGGCAGGCCCTGTCAGCTTCAGTTCGATAATCGGCATCGAGGAGCGATAGCCCATCACCACGCCCGGCGGCAGCTGCAGATGGTCGAGGCTCTGCGCCAGTTCGCTTTCGGAGCGGCCGAAGGTGGTCAGGCGCAGACACAGCGGTGCAGCGGATAGCGGGAAACGTTCGCGCAGACGCGGCAAGATTTCCTGTTCAACCATCACCTTAAATTCGGAAGGCACGCCGGGGGTGAAAAACATCAGGCAGCGGTTTAGCTGCACGGCAAAACCGCAGGCGGTCCCGACCGGATTGTTGATCATCTCGGCGCTTTGCGGAATTTCCGCCTGTTTACGATTGCTGGCGGCCATGGGCCTTCCGCGCTCGGCAAAGAAACGGGTCATGGTTTCCAGCCAATCTTCGTGCAGAATTAACCCTTCGCCTTTGGCCGTCGCCGCGGCCAGCGCGCTCAAATCGTCGCTGGTCGGCCCCAGGCCGCCGTTAACGATCAGCACATCAGCGTGTTCGCTGCGCTCGCGTAAAATCGCCACCAGGGAGTCGAGGTCGTCACCCACGGTATGGCGACGCTTTAAGGGTAATCCTTGATTAAAAAAGAAATCCGCCAGCCACGCGGCATTGGTATCGATGATTTGCCCATGCAGCACTTCATCGCCGGTGGACAGCATTTCCACGTTTAACATTGTGAACTCCAGCCTGATAAGTAGAAATACTATATCGCAAAGCGGCTGGCGAAAAAGCCTGAAAATCAGGCGCGGCGGAATACCGCGCCGGAGAGATTAGAAGCTGGCGTTAACGCCGACGTACGGACCATCCGCGACCGCGTTATCGCGGTTGCCGTCTTTACCCGCCAGGTTGAGGTAGCGGTAACCGGCTTCGATGCTCAGAGGACGCATAATGGTAAAGCGCGCGCCGGCATTGGCTTCCTGATAGCTGTCGATGCCGCTGGAGAGCGAATCCGGAGAGTAGTAGTATTCGCCGAACAGACGGAAGCTGTCGCTAATTTGCCACTGCAGACCGCCGCCAACCGCCGCCGCGTAGCCCTCATCGCCGTTGTTCGGGTTGGTGTAAACGCCTTTTCCGCCCACGGTGGCCAGGAATGGCCCCAGGGGAATGTTCAGGCCCAATCCCAGCCCCGCCGCATCGCCGTCGTCATCATTGTGCAGCCAGTTGCCGGTTACCGCCAGGCCGGTCGATTCCGTACCGAATCCGACGCCAAGATTGGTGTAGTGCTCGCCGGCCTGCCCGCTGACGCTGATCGCATTTGCCGCCGTCGAGACGAACATCATGCCGGCCAGGGCCATAAATATGCTTTTTTTCATTTTTATCTATCCAGAAAAATAATAATAAGAAAATCCCAAAAACCGCGAAATTGTACTGCCGAATGCTAAGGAATCAATGAACTAAAGCGACGTTTGCCATTGTGATTGTAACCAGTTGCTACCGGGATTTTGTCAACGGCTCCGGGTATCAATTCGATAGCGAAAGCCAGATTGTCCGTGCTGGCTATTTATTCTACAAAGTGTGCTCAGCTTATTTCTTTCCTTCAGGGAGATGAATAAGTTACATAAAACTTTGTCAGGAGATAAAGATGAGCAAAAAAGGATTAACCACCGCCGCCGGCGCGCCGGTCGTCGATAATAATAATGTCGTCACCGCAGGCCCGCGCGGCCCGATGCTGCTGCAGGATATCTGGTTTCTGGAAAAACTGGCCACTTCAACCGTGAGGTTATCCCGGAACGCCGAATGCACGCTAAAGGCTCCGGTGCTTACGGTAAACTAACCCTTACCCGCGATATCACCCGCTATACCCGCGCAAAACTGTTTGCCGAAATCGGTAAAACCACCGATCTGTTCCTGCGCTTCTCAACCGTCGCCGGAGAACGCGGCGCCGCTGACGCCGAGCGCGATATTCGTGGCTTTTCGATCAAGTTTTATACCGAAGAAGGCAACTGGGATCTGGTGGGCAACAATACGCCGATTTTCTACCTTCGCGACCCGCTGAAGTTTCCCGACCTTAACCACGTCGTGAAGCGCGACCCGCGCACCAACCTGCGTAACCCCACCTGGAAATGGGACTTTTTCCCCCTGCTGCCGGAAACGCTGCATCAGTTAACGATTGATTTCAGCGACCGCGGCCTTCCGCGCTCCTGGCGCCATATGCACGGTTTCGGCAGCCACGCGTTCAGCTTTATTAATGCCGATAACGAACGTTTTTGGGTGAAATTCCACTTCAAATCCCAGCAGGGGATCGCCAACCTGATGGATGATGAAGCGAAACGCCTGGTGGCAGAGGACCGCGAGAGTTCGCAGCGCGATCTCTATGAATCGATTGAAAAAGGCGATTTCCCGCGCTGGGCTTTCTACGTTCAGATCATGCCGGAAGCGGACGCCAGCCGGGTCCCTTATAACCCCTTCGATCTGACCAAAATCTGGCCGCACGCTGATTATCTGCTGATGGAAGTCGGCGTGCTGGAGCTCAACCGCAACCCGGACAACTACTTCGCAGAAGTTGAGCAGGTCGCGATGAGTCCGGCCAACGTGGTGCCCGGGATCGGCTTCTCTCCGGATCGCATGCTGCAGGGACGGCTGTTCTCCTACGGCGATACCCAGCGCTATCGTCTGGGCGTCAACCATCATCAAATTCCGGTCAATGCGCCGCGCTGCCCGGTCCATAACTATCACCGCGACGGCGCGATGCGCATTTTCGCTTGCGGTTTGCCGAGGCGGCTCGCAAACTGGGCCTTCCCGTAGTTATCCCTGTCATCAGTAAGGAGAAATCATGCGTCAAAGGACTATCGTCTGCCCGCTCATCCAACATGAAGGCCACTATCTGCTGTGCAAAATGGCCGACGATCGCGGCGTATTTCCCGGCCAATGGGCGCTCTCCGGCGGCGGCGTCGAGCCAGGCGAGCGCATTGAAGAGGCGCTGCGGCGAGAAATTCGCGAGGAGCTGGGCGAAAAACTGCAGCTGAGCCAGATTACGCCGTGGACCTTTAGCGACGATATCCGGGTTAAAACCTACGCCGATGGCCGCCGGGAAGAGATTTATATGATTTACCTGATCTTCGACTGCATCAGCGCCAATCGCGACGTGACAATCAACGAAGAGTTCCAGGACTACGCCTGGGTGAAGGCAGAAGATCTTCCCCACTATGATTTGAACGTGGCGACCCGCAAGACGCTCACCCTGAAAGGTCTACTCTGAACAACCGCGCAAAAAGCGCAGCCTGACCTTCAGCCCGCCCAGCGTTTCGCTGCGCAGCAGCTGCGGATGGCTGCGGTGCAGGCGCGCAATATCGCTGACCAGCGCCAGTCCAAGCCCGGCGCCAGGGTTGTCACCCACGTTTTCCAGACGATGGAACGGCATGAGCGCCTGCTGAATCTGCGCATCACCGATCCCCGGCCCGCTGTCTTCGACGTCCAGCAGCACCGCCTCTCCGTCACGATGCAGGCTGACCGTGACGATACCGCCCTGCGGCGTATAGCGAATCGCGTTATCCAGCAGATTCGCGCACAGCTCGCTCAACAGCACGCCATCGCCGGCAATGGTCACCGTCGAGGGTTCCCCCTCATAGCCGAGATCGATAGCCTTGCTCCGCGCCTGCTGAAGACGCGAAAAGCAGCTATTGTGGACGATCTCATGCAGATCCACCGGCGGGAACGCGTGTTCGCCCTGCTCTTTCCGTTTGATGGTTGCCAGCTGCAGCAGGCGTTCAGTGAGCAGAATCGTACTGTCAAGCGTGCCGCTCATCGCCTCCAGGCTCTCTCGCCACAGCCGGGGATCGCCGCTCGCCAGCGCCACTGAGGCCTGCGTTTTCAACACCGCTAACGGCGTTTTGAGCTGATGAGACGCGTCGGCGCTAAACCGTTCCTGGCGGGAGATCATCACCCGTAACCGGTCGATATAGCGGTTGAAGGCCACGATCAGCAGACGGGTTTCCGACCACGGCAGCAGCTCCGGCAGCGGCGTCAGCAGGCCGGGTTCGCGCCGCACCATGAGCGCCGAAAGCCGGCGCATCGGCCGCAGCACGCGGCGCAGCAGCCAGCCGGTGAGCACCAGCGTCAACAGCACTAATAGCCCCTGCGAGATCCATGATGAAAACAGCAGCTGCCCCGCCAGCCAGCGCCGCGACTGCAGCGTTTCGGCGATGTAGATTTCCGCCATGCCGACAACGCCGCCTTCGTTAACCGGCTGCAGCAGGCGCGCCACGCGGATGGCCTGACCGCGATATTCAGTATGATAAAACCACGCCAGCGCCGGATAGAGCTCGGTACGAGAGGTCGATGGCGGCATCGATGGCAGGTCGTCAAAACCGGAAATCACCCGCTTCCCGGGATCGAGAACTTTATAGTACAGGCGATCGTTCATATTGAGCTCGAAGCTATCGAGCACCACCCAGGGAACATTCACTTCCAGCCTGCCGTGGCGTACCACCAGGCGCTCCGCCACCGTGCGGGCAGAGGAGAGCAGCGTGCGATCGTAAGCCTGGGTCGCCGCCTGCAGAGCGCTGACATAGCTATTGAACGCCGACAGTCCCCACAGCAAAACCAGCGGCAGGCCGAGAAACAGCAGCAGCTGGGAGAATAACGACTGCGGTTTACCCCATCTCATGAGCGAGCTCCAGCACGTAGCCCAGGCCGCGCAGGGTCACGATACGCACGTTGCTCTCCTGAAGTTTCTTACGCAGACGATGGATATACAGCTCGATGCTTTCCGGGCTGACGTCATCGTTCAGGCTGAAAACCTGTTCAAACAGCTGCTGGCGCGACACCGGCCGCGTACGGCGAAACATCAGCACCGTCAGCAGCGCCTGCTCGCGCGGCGTCAACGACAGCGTTTGTCCGCAGAGTAAAAAATAGCCTTCATCGCGATATTCCAGCGCGCCGATCTGCTGAACCTCATGCACGTGGCCTTCGCTACGCCGCAGCAGCGCGCGCAGCCTGGCATCCAGCTCTTCAAGCTCAAAAGGTTTCGGCAAATAGTCATCGGCGCCGACGTTCAGCCCTTTAACCCGATCCGCCACCGCGCTGCGGGCGGTGAGAAGCAAGACGGGAAGTGTCTGCCCGCGCTTTCGCAGGCGCTGCACCACCTCCAGACCATCGAGTCCCGGCATGCCAATATCCAGCACCGCCAGCGCATATTTTTCGCTTTGCAACAGATGATCGGCCGCCCGGCCATCAAATACGCAGTCCACGGCAAACCCGCCCTGCACCAGCGCTTTCTCCAGCCAGTGAGCCAGCTCACGGTTATCTTCTGCCAGTAAGAGACGCATATCACATCCTGAAAAGTTACTGCTGCATTGAAAGGGAAATGAAAGGTAATTGTTTTAACAATCACGCAACCGAATAGCCACATGCCGGTTCACATAATTAAAAAAACGTCCCCTGTATCTGACTGAGGAAGCTTATGAATATGCCATTCCTGCGCCGTGCTAGCGCCATTGCATTATGCCTTTTAACCGCCTCTGCCCTGGCCGCCGAGGCGCCTTCCCGTACCGAATGTATCGCGCCCGCCAAGCCCGGCGGCGGCTTCGATCTCACCTGCAAGCTGATCCAGGTCAGCCTGATGGAAACCGGCGCCATCGAAAAACCGATGCGCGTCACCTACATGCCCGGCGGCGTAGGCGCTGTGGCCTACAACGCGATCGTCGCCCAGCGCCCCGGCGAACCCGGTACCGTAGTCGCCTTCTCCGGCGGCTCGCTGCTCAACCTGGCGCAGGGCAAGTTTGGCCGCTACGGCGTGGATGATGTGCGCTGGCTGGCCAGCGTCGGCACCGATTACGGCATGATCGCCGTCCGCACCGACTCGCCGTGGAAAGACCTGCCGTCGTTTATGGCGGCGATGGAAAAAAATCCCGCCAGTATCGTCATCGGCGCCGGCGCCTCCATCGGTAGCCAGGACTGGATGAAAGCGGCGCTGCTGGCGCAAAAAGCCAATGTCGATCCGCACAAAATGCGCTACGTGGCGTTTGAGGGCGGCGGCGAACCGGTCACCGCGCTGCTGGGCAATCACGTACAGGCGGTCTCCGGCGATCTCAGCGAAATGGTGCCATATCTCCAGGGCAATAAAATCCGCGTGCTGGCGGTGTTCGCTAACGAAAGGCTGCCGGGTGCCCTCGCCGATGTGCCCACCGCCAAAGAGCAGGGCTATGACCTGGTCTGGCCGATTATTCGCGGCTTCTTCGTGGGTCCGAAAGTCAGCGACGCCGACTATCAGTGGTGGGTGGATGAGTTCACGAAATTGCAGCAAACCGACGCGTTCAAAAAGCAGCGCGAGCTGCGCGGCCTGTTTGAATTCAACATGAACGGTAAAGAACTGGACGCCTATGTCAAAAAACAGGTGGAAGCGTATCGCCTGCAGGCGAAATCCTTTGGCCTGGCCAAATAATTTGCGGAGGTTGCGATGAGCGATCGTATTTTTGCCGGAGTGTGGCTGCTGCTCTGCGCGGGTGGAATGTTTATCGCCTGGCAAATTCACAGCGAATACGCCTATGAGCCTGTCGGCCCACGTCCTTTCCCGGTCGGCATTATCGGCCTGATGCTGGTGTGCTCTGTCTTGCTGCTTCTGCGTCGGCCCGACGCTATCACGTGGCCCGGGCGCCGGGTTTTACAACGTCTATTAACTATGGTGGTGGCGCTGGGGATCTATGCGTGGGGTTTTGAATGGCTGGGTTTTCCTCTGGCCACCGCGCTGCTGACCGCCGCGTTTGGCCTGCTGTTTGGCGCCACCCTGCCCGCTGCCGGGGTAGCCGGCGTCGTGATGGGCATCGCGCTGTGGTACGTCTTTGACGCCCTGCTTGATGTCACCCTGCCGCTCGGCATCTGGTTGAGTTAACGGAGAAGGTTATGGATATCTGGATTTATTTATCACAGGGCTTCGCCGTTGCCATGACGCCGGGCAACCTGACCATCGCGCTAATTGGCTGCTTTGTTGGCACTATCGTCGGTCTCCTGCCGGGTCTGGGCCCGATTAACGGTGTCGCGATCTTACTGCCGCTGGCCTTTGCTCTGCACCTGCCCGCGGAATCAGCGCTAATCCTGCTGGCTACGGTCTATATTGGTTGTGAATACGGCGGGCGCATTTCGTCTATCCTGCTTAACGTACCCGGCGATGCCGCCGCCATTATGACCGCTCTCGACGGTTATCCGATGGCGCAGCAGGGACGCGGCGGCGTAGCGCTGTCGATCTCTGCCGTGAGCTCCTTTGTTGGTTCAATGATCGCTATCGGCGGGATCATCCTGTTCGCGCCGGTGCTGGCGCAGTGGTCGCTGGCGTTCGGTCCGGCGGAATATTTCGCCCTGATGATTTTTGCCATCGCCTGCCTTGGCAGCATGATGGCGGAAAATCCGCTGAAGTCGTTTCTCGCCGCGTTAATCGGTTTGGGGCTGGCGACGGTGGGCGTTGATGCCAATACCGGAGTGTACCGCTTCACGTTCGACAGCGTTCATCTTTCCGACGGCGTGCAGTTTATCGTGGTAGTGATTGGGCTCTTTTCGGTTTCTGAGATTTTGCTGATGCTGGAGAGCACCAGCGGCGGGCAGAAGCTGGTACGGAAAACCGGACGCATGCTGTTTAACGCCAAAGAGGCGGGTCAGTGCGTGGGCGCGACCCTGCGCTCATCGGTGGTGGGTTTCTTTGTCGGCATTCTGCCGGGCGCAGGGGCGACCATTGCCAGCGCCATCACCTATATGACCGAGAAAAAGCTCAGCGGCAATAGCGATACCTTCGGGAAGGGCGATATTCGCGGCGTCGCGGCGCCGGAAGCGGCGAATAACGCCTCCGCCTGCGGCTCGTTTATTCCGATGCTCACGCTCGGCGTTCCCGGCTCCGGGACTACCGCGGTGATGATGGGCGCCCTGACCCTCTACAACATCACGCCGGGACCGGCGATGTTTACCGAACAGCCGGATATCGTCTGGGGGTTAATTGCCGCGCTGCTCATCGCCAACGTGATGCTGCTGATTATGAACATTCCGCTTATCGGCCTGTTCACCCGCATGCTCACGATTCCGCTATGGTTTCTGGCCCCGGCCATCGCCGCCGTGTCCGCGGTCGGCGTCTACGCGGTGCACAGCACCACCTTCGACCTGCTGTTGATGGTTGGGCTGGGCGTGCTGGGCTACATTATGCGTAAAATGCACTTCCCGATGTCGCCGCTGATCTTAGGGTTTGTGCTGGGAGAGATGCTGGAGCAGAACCTGCGCCGCGCGCTGTCCATCAGCAACGGCAACGTGGCAATTCTGTGGCAAAGCGGCGTAACGAAAACGCTTCTGTTTCTGGCCATCGCGGTGATTGTTATCCCTCCGCTGCTGCGGTACTGGCGGAAGCGCCAGCTTAACACGCAGGGCGACCTGCCCTCTTCCTGATGCTCAACGTCATTGGCGGTCGCTCAGCGCCGCCAATGACGCTATACGTTGAATTTCCGCCACATCTGCCTGATAGTTATCATTTTAACTTTCTGGTGATCCGTTATGACCGTCGCCGCATCCCGTTCGGGGTTAACATTCGCCGCGCTGGCGCTGGCCCTGATTCTCGTTTACACCGGTATCAGCGCAGGGGATAAGCTCACCTGGCTGATGGAAGTGACGCCGGTGATTATCATCGTTCCGCTTTTGCTGGCCACGCGCTCGCGCTATCCGCTGACGCCGCTGCTTTACACGCTGATTTTCTTCCATGCCCTCATTTTGATGGTTGGCGGTATGTACACCTACGCGAAAGTGCCCATCGGCTTTGACGTACAGGCGTTGCTGGGACTGAGCCGTAACCCCTATGACAAGCTGGGGCACTTTTTCCAGGGGCTGGTGCCGGCGCTGGCGGCGCGGGAGATTCTGCTGCGCGGCGGCTACGTTCACGGGCGTAAAATGCTCGGTTTCGTGGTCTGCTGTATTGCGCTGGCGATTAGCGCCGTCTATGAACTGATCGAATGGTGGGCAGCGCTGGCGCTGGGACAGGGCGCGGATGAGTTTCTCGGCACCCAGGGCGATCCCTGGGATACCCAGTCGGATATGTTTTGCGCCCTGCTCGGCGCGCTGACCGCCGTTTTAGCGCTGGCCCGCTGGCATACGAAGCAGCTACTGAACGTCCAGCGCGTCTGAGTCGGGCATCGCCTGCTGGTTGACCCAGTCACGTAGCGCCCGGCGGGAAATTTTAATTCCGCCGGTTTTCAGCGATTCAGGCAGCCGCAGCCAGCGCACCGGCTGCTGAAAGCGCGCCAGCTTATCGGCGCACCAGCCCGCCAGCGCGGACGGGTCGTCATGCTCGCCGCACTCCACCACCGCCACCGGCCGCTGGCCAAACTCCGCATCATCCTGCGGCACGATGAAAACTTGCGTAATCCGCGGATGAGCGCCAATCACCCGCTCCACTTCTTCCGGCTGAATACCTTCTCCGCCACTAAAAAAGAGGTTGTCCACTCGTCCGAGGATAGTCAGCCTGCCGTGCTCCAGCCAGCCCCGATCGCGAGTGGCGAACCAACCGTCGGCATTAGCCAGGGGGACCATTTGCCCATCGCGCCAGTAGCCTTCAGCCATGCTGTCGGCCCGCAGCCAGACCTCACCGTCGACAATCCGCACTTCGCGGCCCGGCAGCGGCTGCCCGACATCCGCCAGGCCGTCCGCTTCCTTGGCGCATACCGTGGAGGCAAACTCGGTGAGCCCGTAGCCGCACCAGCAGCGGATACCGCGCTGACCGGCCTGCTCGGTTAGGGCCACCGGGATCGCCGCGCCGCCGAGCAGAACCGCTTTTAACGACACCCTGGCGTCGCCGTTAAGCAGGCGCCAAAGCTGAGTCGGCACCAGGGAGGCGTGGGTACAACCGCGTAAAGCGTGTTCCAGCGGCTGCTTGTCGCGTACCGTCAGGCCTGCGCCGGCAAACAGCCAGCGCCAGAGAATACCCTGGCCGGAAACGTGAAACAGCGGCAGCGACAGCAGCCAGTCGTCCTGCGGCGCAAAGGGTATCATCGCCAGCACGCCTTCTGCGCTGGCAAGATGGGCGCGAAAAGCGTGCACCGCCGCTTTCGGTAGTCCCGTCGACCCCGAGGTTAGCGTCATGGACGCGATACGATCTTCTCGCCAGTCGACCGCGTGGACACCGTCGCCGGCGTGCAACGCTAATGGATTAAGCGCCGCCGGAAGGTCGCCGCCGTTTAGCACCAGCGCGTGGCGCAGACCCAGAGACGGCAGCAGTTCCGCCAGCTGAGGAGCCGGCAACTGAGGATTCAGCGGCAGGACGCGCGCACCGCACTGCAGGAGGGCCAGCCACGCCAGCAGAGCATCGGGCTGGTTGTAAGCACGAAGCAGCACGCCATCGCCGTCGCGAACGCCCCGGGCGTGAAATCCCGCCGCCAGCGCATCAATTTGCGCGCACAGCTCCCGCCAGCTTAGCCGCCGCTCGTTCAGGCGCAGCGCCTGAGCCTCTTCCCGCAGCCGCCGCCAGTGGCGCCAGGGCCAGTCGCTAAAGGTCACAGCAGCGGCTCCAGGTCATCAACGTTCAGACACGGCAGCTCGCTTTCCGGCCAACGGCGCACCAGTTGGGCACGCATCAGGCTCAGGGTGTCCAGACCGGGTATCGTGTTCGGGGTCAGCCAGGCTGCGATTCGCGCCAGCTGCGTCAGGCCAAGGCTCGACTCAATGGATGAGCTGATGACCGCCGTCAGCCCCAGGGCATGCGCCTGCGCCACCTGCTGCCGCACTTTTTGCAGGCTGCCGGTCAACGTCGGTTTAATCACCACCGCCCGCAGCCCTGGCTCGGCGGCAAAGGTAAAGTCCGCCTCGCGCAGGCTCTCATCCCAGGCGATAGCGATACCCGTTTGTTGGGCGAAAGCGCGTGAATCGTCGCGGTTTTTACAGGGTTCTTCGAGAAAGGCGATGCGGCTGCGATAGTGCGGATTCACGTATTTAGCAAACTGCTGCGCCTTCAGCGGCGTCCAGGCGCGGTTAGCATCGAGGCGTAGCGTCAGATCGGGAATCGCCTCCAGCAGCAGGTTGACCACCATGCCGTCGCGTACCGCCTCATACAGCCCGACTTTGACCTTGGCGACTTTTTCGCCGGGCATCAGCGAAAGCCTGGCGAACAGCTCGTCCGGATCGCCAGCGCAGAGCGGCGCCGCGCGATAGTCTGCCGCCTGCGGCAGCTCGCCGCACAGTTCCGCCAGTGCGCAGCTCGCCCCGAAAGCCGCCGACGGCGGCGTCGGCAACGCGCCCACTTCGCCATCGCGCCAGGCGCTCGCCCACGCCAGCAGCGCCGCCTGCGCCTCATCCAGCGTTTCCAGGCTGAATCCGGGCAGGGGAGAAATTTCCCCCCAGCCTTCGCGCTCGCCGTCGCGCAGGCGCAGAAGCAAACCATCGCGAGTTTTTAACCGCCGTTCACGCAGCACCACTCCCGCATCCATCGGTAACTGCCAGCGGTAGACCTGCGCCCGCCGCATTACGGATTCCGTTTAAATTTGCTGAAGTCCGGCTGGCGCTTCTGATTGAAAGCGTTGCGCCCTTCCTGACCCTCTTCGGTCATGTAAAACAGCATGGTGGCGTTACCCGCCAGCTCCTGCAGTCCCGCCTGACCGTCGCAGTCGGCGTTCAGCGCCGCCTTCAGGCAGCGCAGCGCCATCGGGCTGTTTTGCAGCATTTCCCGGCACCAGCGCACGGTCTCTTTTTCCAGATCCGCCAGCGGCACCACGGTATTCACCAGCCCCATATCCAGCGCCTGCTGCGCGTCGTACTGGCGGCACAGGAACCAGATCTCACGGGCTTTTTTCTGCCCGACGATGCGCGCCATATAGGAGGCGCCCCAGCCGCCGTCGAAAGAGCCGACTTTCGGGCCGGTCTGGCCGAAGATGGCGTTTTCCGCCGCGATAGTCAGATCGCACATCATATGCAGGACGTGGCCTCCGCCGATGGAGTACCCCGCCACCATCGCCACCACCGGTTTCGGGCAGGTGCGGATCTGGCGCTGGAAATCGAGAACGTTGAGGTGATGAACGCCGGAATCATCCTGGTAGCCGCCATAGTCGCCGCGGACTTTCTGATCGCCGCCGGCGCAAAACGCTTTATCGCCTTCACCGGTCAGAACGATGACGCCGATATTGTCGTCATAGCGGGCATCCGCCAGCGCCTGAATCATCTCTTTGACGGTCAGCGGGCGAAAAGCGTTGCGTACCTGCGGGCGGTTGATAGTAATTTTGGCAATCCCGTCCGCCGATTTTTGATAACGAATGTCGGTGTAGCCTTCGGAGCAGTCCTGCCATTCAATCGGGGCGTAAAGCATGGCTTCATCAAGAGAGATCATAAAGTGTCCTTCAGTTAACTCGCTAAAAACTGCGCCAGACAAGCCACGACAGCATCGGGGTTTTCCCGATGCGCGTTATGTCCGGCATGATTAATCACGTGCGTGGTGGCCGATAGCTCATCGGCGATGGCGCGAAACTTGCCGTCGCGCTCTCCGCAAAGGTAATGAAAAGAGAACTCGCGCGCCCGTAACGACGCCCGGAGATCGGGTTGTTCCGCCAGCGAGCTAGTCTGCAGCATCGCCGCCAACGCTTCGCCGTTATTGCGGCTGCGTAGCGCAACCAGCGTCGCCCGCTGCGCTGCGTTCAGGGAAGCGAAGACCGGCTGCTGATACCAGTCGGCAAAGACCTGGGTCAGCGGCTCGCGGCGAAAGCGTTCAGCCCAGGCGGCATCGTTGTGGCGGCGCCACAAGCGTTGGTTTTCATCCGTTAAGCCCGGATGTCCCCCCTCGACGACCAGCCCGCAGAGCCCTTCGCGCGGCTGGCTGACATAGAACATAGCCACCCGTCCGCCGAGGGAGTATCCCACCAGCCAGTACTTAAGTATGTTGTAACTATTAAGCGTATTCTTAATCAGCTCGCTGACATCGGCAAAATCGTTGACGGCAATATGCGCCGATCCGCCGTGGCCCGGCAGGTCAATATAGAGACGCGGATACGCACCAAACGCCTGCCCCACCGTGCGCCACTCATGACTATCCCCGGCAAAACCGTGCAAAAAGACCAGCCAGGGATAGCCCGGCAGGCCGCTTTCAGCCACCGCGTGCAGCGTCATAGCTGACTCACCTGCGCCAGCAGCTGCTGAAGCGTTTGCGTACCGTCGGTTTCATTAACCGCCAGCTCAATCAACGTCGCGCCGGGTCCTCGCCAGGCAACGTCCAGCGCCTGCTCCAGCTCATTCCAGTCCGCAGGGCGATGGTAAGTCAGATTGAACATCGCCGCCGCGTGCGCGAAATGGATATTCTGCGGCATCAGATAGAACTGGCTGCGCTGCTCCTGCGGCGTGGGCAGCAGGGAAAAAATCTGCCCGCCGTTATTGTTGACGACAATCAGCACCAGCGGCGCGGAGGCCTGACGCAGCAGGGCCAGCGAGTTGAGATCGTAAAGCGCCGAAAGATCGCCGACGATAGCCAGCGTCGGACGGGCGCTGGCGCGCTGCACCCCGGCCGCCGTCGCCAGCAGGCCGTCTATTCCGCTGGCCCCGCGATTGCTGTAGACCGGGTAACCTGCCGGTAGCTGCGACAACGCGTCAATTAAGCGCACCACCAGGCTGTTGCCGACGAACAGCTGGCCCTGATCCGGCAGATAGCGCCGGATTCGCTGCGCCAGCTGGGCCTCGCCGAAATCCTCGCTGCTGGCGACCGCCGCCTGCCATGCCCGGCGCGAAAGCTCGGGAATGACGGTGGGCCACGGCTGTCGTTTTTCCGCCGGATGCTGTTCAAGCCAGCGGTCGATGGCGCACACCAGTCGGCGACCGCGATGCTGGGCGGGATCCAGACGCCCCGGCAGATTATCCACCAGCCAGTACTCTTCGGGTTCGCAGGTGGCCTGCCACTGCAAAACGCGTTTGCTGGTCAGGCTGCTGCCCAACTGAACGATAATTTGCGCCTGCGCCAGTTCGCTGACCGCCTTGCCGTTGCCCAGCCACAGGTCGGCGCAGGGGAGCGGCTGCCCGGTTTGCGAGAGCACATCGCCAATCAGCGGCCAGCCGAGGGTTTTCGCCCATTCGGCCACCTTGACGCCCTCTTCCGCGCGCATCCGCCCGGCGACCACCACGCCGCGTTTCTGCCGCCAGAAAAACCAGTCGCGCTGCTTTTCACTTTCCAGATGCAGAGAGTGACGCAGCCAGGGCTTGTCGCTCTGCCACCAGTCGCCGAGCTGCTGCTGCCACTCGGCGCCGGTGTCGTCCATATCGCCATACAGCGGTTCGGCAAACGGGCAGTTAATATGAACGCCGCCGCAGTGCAGCGCGCCGAGCGCCTGGTCGAGGGTCGAGACCAGCCAACGGGCGGAGATATCCTGCGACGGACGCGGCAGGGATAGCGTCTGCGACGGGTGCGAAGCAAACATGCCCGGCTGGCGAATCGCCTGATTCGCGCCGCAGTCAATCAGCTCCGGCGGCCGGTCGGCGGTCAGTAAAATGAGTTTTTCACCGGTCAGCCCGGCTTCAATCAGCGCCGGATAGAGGTTAGCCGTCGCGGTACCGGAGGTCACAATCACCGCCACCGGCTGACCGCTGGCTTTCGCCAGCCCTAACGCCAGATGGCCGAGGCCGCGTTCGTCAAAGTGGGTATGATGAATCAATGCGCGGTTTTCCGCCGCCGCCAGGGTTAAAGGTGTCGAGCGCGATCCGGGCGCAATGCAGATATGCTGCACGCCGTGGCGCGTCAATGCTTCAAGGATCACCGCCGCCCAGCGTCGGTTAAATGCGCTTACAGACATGAATTTGTCCAGTATCAAATATTGAGGCTAAGTATAGATAAAGCAAACTGATGCCGTTTTGATGTGTATCGTTTTCTCTATGCTTCAGTCAGCAGTAACGAACGCAATCCCGCAGCTTTATTTTCAATTTCCTGCCACTCCTGCTCCGGGTCGGAACCGCTGACGATCCCCGCCCCGGCGTAGAGTCTGAGCGTACGCTGTTCGATTTTCGCCGAACGCAGAGAAACGCAAAATTCGCTTTGCGCCAGCGACAGATAGCCGGCGGAGCCTGCATACCAGCCGCGGGTAAAAAGCTCATTACGGGTGATAAAATCCAGCGCAACCCGGCGCGGTAAACCAGCAACCGCCGCCGTGGGCTGGAGCTGATGAAGGCAGCGGGCATCGTCAGGCTTCTCCAGCTCGGCCCAAATACAGCGCCGCAGATGCTGTACTTTCCGTAAACGGACAATCTGCGGCGGCAGAACTTCCAGCGCGCGGGTCTCCCCTTGCATCCGCTGACAGATATCCTCCACT
Source organism: Klebsiella sp. OBRC7 (assembly GCF_000293135.1). Lineage (NCBI taxonomy): Bacteria > Pseudomonadati > Pseudomonadota > Gammaproteobacteria > Enterobacterales > Enterobacteriaceae > Klebsiella > Klebsiella sp. OBRC7. Next base: position 206,411 of record NZ_ALNJ01000108.1, read on the forward strand.
ACCAGCATATTTTCGCGCTGGTTCTTATCGTCGGCCATCAGCCAGCTACCCAAACGCTGCGCCTGGCGATCGTCCGCATGGCTGGCAACGGTTCCCGCCAGCGCTTCGGTACGCAGCAGCAGCCCGCGACGCCGCCACAGCCGTTCCGGCGTAGAGCCCATAAAGGCCTCTTGCGCGTTAAAGACCATCAGGAAGTGGAAGCAGTTAAGGTTGCTGCGGCGG